>DATIEJ010000326.1:0-23340 GCA_035455825.1 Rhodanobacteraceae bacterium
CCCTTGCGAATTTCAGATGGATCTTTCGAGTCGATGTTGGCCACGCCGATGAAATGCTCCGTGAGCTTGCCGTCGGCCGCAAACACGGGAACGAACTTCTGATTCGCTTCCATCGTCTGGATCAATGCTTCCTGCGGCACCTTCAGGAACTCACGGTCGAACGTGCAGGCGATTGCGACCGGCCATTCGGTAAGGTTTGCGATCTCGTCGAGCAGCTCGGCGCGCAGGCGCGGCGAGCCGCCGACGGCACTGCCGACGCTCTCGACATCGGCGCGTACGCGTTCGCGGCGCTCATTCGGATCGGCCAGCACGTTCGCGGCGCGCAGCGCATCGATATAGCTGTCCGCGTTCGCGATATGCACCGGTTGCGGATGATGGAAGCGATGGCCACGCGATTGGCGACCGCTCCTGATGCCGAAGATCTCGGCATCGATGATCTGATCGCCATGCAGGATGACGATCCAGTGCACGGGGCGCACGAACGCATACTCGTGATCGCTCCAGCGCATCGGCTTGGGAATCGGCAAGCGCTTGAGCGCCTTTTCCAGCAGCGGCGGCAGCAGCGCCGACAACGAGCCGCCGCCGATTTCCGCCTCGGCAATCAGCGTGGCATGCGGCGAGTCGCTCTCCGGTTTGAACGCTTCGGGCGCCACGCCGAGCGCGGCTGCCCTCTTCACCAGCGCCGCGGTGGGTTGCCCGTTCGCATCCCAACCGACTTTGACCGGCATGGCCTTGAGAACGGTCTTCACCTTCGGCGCGGTCGCCGCGACATCGGCGATTGACACTGCGAGGCGGCGCGGCGAGCAGAAAATCGCATCTGCCCCTATCGGAAAGTTCAGTGCGGCAAATTCCTCGCGCAAGTTCCGGGCGAGTGCGTCCGCCAGCTCGTCGAGCGCCTTCGGGGGCAGCTCTTCACAGCCGATTTCGACCAGCAGCTGCTTCATTTCAGACATGCGCTGCCTCCCGGCCCTTCACGCCCGGAAAGCCGAGCTTCTCGCGCCGCGCGTAGTACGCTTCGGCGACCGCGCGCGCGATCGTGCGCACGCGCAGGATGTAGCGCTGGCGCTCGGTCACGCTGATCGCGCGGCGCGCGTCGAGCAGGTTGAAACTGTGCGAGGCCTTGCAGACCTGGTCGTACGCCGGCAGCGGCAGCCCGAGCTCGATCAGCTTCTTGGCTTCGCCTTCGCAGACGTCGAACCAGTGCAGCAGTTCGGCGACGTTCGCGTGCTCGAAGTTGTAAGTGCTCTGCTCGACTTCATTCTGGTGGAACACGTCGCCGTAAGTCACGGTGCCGTGCGGCGCCTGCGTCCAGACCAGGTCGAAGACATTGTC
This sequence comes from Rhodanobacteraceae bacterium, assembly GCA_035455825.1. Taxonomy (GTDB): domain Bacteria; phylum Pseudomonadota; class Gammaproteobacteria; order Xanthomonadales; family Rhodanobacteraceae; genus Rudaea. Next base: position 1,333 of record DATIEJ010000326.1, read on the forward strand.
CACATTTTGCAAATACATGGTCAGGCGTTCGAGGCCGTAGGTGATCTCGCCGGTCACCGGCCTGCACTCGAGCCCGCCGGCCTGCTGGAAATAAGTGAACTGGGTGACTTCCATGCCGTTGAGCCAGACTTCCCAGCCCAGCCCCCAGGCGCCGAGCGTCGGCGATTCCCAGTTGTCCTCGACGAAGCGCAGGTCGTGCACGAGCGGATCGATGCCGAGCGCCTTGAGCGAGCCGATATACAAATCCAGAATGTCGTCCGGATTCGGTTTCAGCACGACCTGGTACTGGTAATAATGCTGCAGGCGATTCGGGTTTTCGCCATAACGGCCGTCGCCGGGACGGCGGCAAGGCTGGACGTAGGCCGCGGCCCACGGCTCGGGGCCGAGCGCGCGCAGGAATGTCGCCGGATGGAACGTGCCGGCGCCGACTTCGGTGTCGAGCGGCTGCACGAGCACGCAGCCCTGCTCCGCCCAGTAGCGGTTCAGGGTCTGGATTACTTCCTGGAACGTCGGACCTGCCATCGGATTAAGGGTTCGCCGCGCAAAGCGCGTTAGTATAGCGGCAGTCATCGAATCCAAGGCGCTTCTACATGGCCACCGTTCCACTGGTTCCGCCTCTGGCAGGAGTCAAATTTGCCGGAACATCCGGCGCAGCCGCAACCTTGACGCTCGGCCTGCATCGCAAGCTCGATATCGAGTCGGTCATCACGGCGCTGCTGGCCGACGGCATGATCAGCGACGCGGACGCCGCGCGGGCGCGCGCCGACGCGCGAACGGCGCGCGTCAAGCTCGACCTGCATCCGCTTGCAATGATCGCGAACGCAAAGGCGGTCAACCCCGTCGATGGCAAGCCGCTGAGCCTCGAAGTCCTGACCCAATGGCTGGCCGACAAGGCGGGCCTGCCGTACCTGAAGATCGATCCGATGAAGATCGATGTCGCGGCGGTGACCCAGGTCATCTCGCATGCGTATGCGCAGCGCTATCGAATCCTGCCGGTGGCGGTCACGCCGCTGCAGGTCGTGTTCGCGACCTGCGAGCCGTTCGACGTGCGCTGGCTCGCCGACCTCGGGCATATCCTGCGCCGCGACCTGCAGCGTGTCGTGTGCAATCCGGTCGACCTGAATCGCTACCTCGTCGAGTTCTACGGCGTGCAGCGTTCGATCCAGAAGGCCAAGGACGCCAAGCTCGACACCGGCGACGGCCGCGGCATCCTCAACTTCGAGCAGCTGCTCGAGCTGGGCAAGTCCGGCGACATCGGAGCCGATGATCGCCACGTCGTGCACATCGTCGACTGGCTGCTGCAATACGCATTCGAGCAGCGTGCATCGGACATCCACCTGGAGCCGCGCCGCGATACCAGCCCGATCCGCTTCCGCATCGACGGCATCATGCACAAGGTGTTCGAGCTGCCGACGCCGGTCATGACGGCCGTGACCGCGCGCGTGAAGATCCTCGGCCGCATGGACCTGGCGGAGAAGCGCCGGCCGCAGGACGGACGCATCAAGACGCGCTCGAGCGAAGGCCGCGAAGTGGAACTGCGTCTGTCGACGATGCCGACTGCGTTCGGCGAGAAAGTCGTCATGCGTATTTTCGACCCGGATATCGTCGTCAAGGAATTCCGCCAGCTCGGTTTCTCCGGCGAGGAAGAAACGATCTGGCGTTCGCTGGTCGAGCGTCCGCACGGCATCGTGCTCGTCACCGGTCCGACCGGCTCGGGCAAGACGACGACGCTGTACTCGACGCTGAAGCACCTGGCCACGCCGGACATCAACGTGTGCACGGTCGAAGACCCGATCGAAATGGTCTCGCCGGAACTGAACCAGATGCAGGTGCAGTCGGCCATCGACCTGGATTTCGCCACCGGCGTGCGCACGCTGCTGCGCCAGGATCCCGACATCATCATGATCGGCGAAATCCGCGACCTGCAGACCGCGCAGATGGCGATCCAGGCATCGCTGACCGGCCATCTAGTGCTGTCGACTCTGCACACGAACGATGCGCCGTCTGCGATCACGCGCCTGCTCGACCTCGGCGCGCCGCACTACCTGATCCAGTCGACCCTGGCCGGCGTCGTCGCGCAGCGCCTGATCCGCACGCTGTGCCCGCACTGCAAGGTCGAAGCGCCGCTCGACGTGCGCGCCTGGGTCGCATTGGCGCATCACTGGGACCTGCCGCCGCCGGCGCGCGTCTATGCGCCGAAAGGCTGCCTGGAATGCCGCAACACCGGCTTTCTCGGCCGCACCGGCATCTACGAGATGATGCGCATCTCGCCGCATCTGCGCCATCTGATCCAGCCATCCGTCGACATGGAAAAGCTCGGCCAGATGGCGTTGAGCGAGGGCATGCGTCCGCTGCGCATCTCCGCCGCCGCGCAGGTCGCGCGCGGCATCACGACGATTGCCGAAGTGGTCGGCGTGCTGCCGCCGCTGGATGAGTAGCGCGTAGTGTGCGCCTTGGCGCACCGTTCTGTTTTCGAGGACGTACCAGCGGTCGGCCAGGCCACCCCACCCTGCGTCTCATGCTTTTCCACAAGTCCACAAAGCAAAAACGGCCCATCGGGCCGTTTCGCTGGATCCGCAACGCGCAGGCTGCGGAGTGTTCGATAGTGTTCGCGCCAATGAGTTCCTGGCTTTTACTTCTTGGCCTTGCGTGGGCCGGCCTTGGCCGAGCTCAGATAGTTGTTGATCGCTTCGTTCGTGACGTCGTACAGCGGGCGACCGGCAACCGCGGCTGCAGCCTTCAGGCTATCGCGCATTTTCTTGGAAACGCGCAGGCTGGCGTCGCGGGTGTCTTCATTCTTGGCCATGGGGGATGACTCCTCGGGGTTGAGTGGACTGCTCGGGGTTCAGTGGATTAGTGGAATACTGCGGATATTGCAATTGGCATTTTATGCCTTTTGCGCAAAAACACAAACCCGCCGAAACAGTTTCACTGCGCCGCAGCAATGCGCTCAAGCGCGCCGTCCGTCCGCCGCATCGCCGCCCGCCGGGTGGACGAGGACGCGTGTCGCAACCACGCCCAATTCGTAAAGCAGGCACATTGGAATGGCGAGCATGATCATCGAGATGACGTCCGGCGGCGCCAGGATCGCGGCAACGACGAAGACGCCGAAGATCACGTACGGGCGGTTGCTCGACAGCTGCGCCGGCGTAACCCAGCCAAGCAGCGCGATGATCACGACCGCGACCGGAATCTCGAAGCACAGGCCGAAGGCGAGGAACAGCGTCAGCACGAAATCGAGGTAGCGGCCGATGTCGGTCATCATCGACACGCCCTGCGGCGTGATGCCGAGCAGGAACGCAAATACGTTCGGCAGCACCAGGTAATAGGCGAACGCGCAGCCGATATAGAACAGCGCCACGCTCGAAACGAGCAACGGCATTGCCAGGCGCTTTTCGTGCCGGTACAGGCCGGGCGCGACGAAACGCCAGGCCTGGAACAGGATCACCGGCATCGCCAGGAACAACGCGGCGAAGAAGGCCAGGCGCAGCGGCGTGAAGAATGGCGAAGCGACCTCGATCGCGACCATTTTCGCGTCGGCCGGCAGGCGATTGATCAACGGCTCGGCGACGAAGTGGTAGAGCCGGTTCGCGAACGGCAGCAAAGCCAGGAGCACGACGAGGACAGCGGCGACCGCCTTGAGCAGGCGTTCGCGCAGTTCGATCAGATGCGACAGGAAGGTCTGTTCGGTGCCTTCGTCCCGGTCATCGCCGCCGTCAGTTGCGCTCATGGCTCACGTCGTTGCCGGGCGTCGCGCCCGGCGCGGGAGGAGCGATCGGAGGTCGCGAGTCGATCTCGGGCAGCGGCGCTGTCGCGCGGCGCAGATCCGCCGTCGGGTCGGCCGCCGCGGCGGTTTCGCGCATCGTGCGCTTGAGATCTTCCGCGGCCAGTTCGCGCTCGATGTCGGAGCGCACGCTCTGCCAGCTGTTGCGCGCCTTGCGCAACAGCGCGCCGGCGGTGCGAGCGACGCGTGGCAGGCGCTCCGGGCCGAGCACGAGCAGGCCGACCACCGCGATCAGGCCGATCTCGCCCATTCCTACGTCGAACATGGCGAACGGCTACGGTGTGTTTTCGCGCTTGCTGTCACTGCCGGCCGCGGCCGGCGGTGCGTCCGGATCGGCCTTCAGTTGCGACTGCGCGGAATGGTCGTCGTCCTGCAGACCCTTGCGAAAGCTCTTGATTGCCGAGGCGACGTCGCCGCCGATGTTGCCGAGCTTCTTCGTGCCGAACAGCAGCACGGCGATCAACAGGACGATCAGCCAATGACCTATGCCCCAAGTACCCATATTCCTGCTCCAGATTCGATGCGTTTGCTGCGCCCGGCAACGTGGCTTGCCGATGGCGATGACTCAGTGCGCAGTGTACTCCTCCAGCCGGTCGCGGAAGTCGACGACGGCATTCGGCACGTTCGTCACTCCGCCGGCGAAGATCCGGCGCGGCGTCACGCCTTCGCCGTAGACCGCCAGGTTGGCGTCGTTGTCGATCGAGATGACCGAGCCGTCGAGCGCGGCTCCGGCGAACAGTCCGCGCGTGCGCGAATAGGAATAGATTTCCGCCCGCAGCTGCGCGTCGGTCGCCGCCGTCGCGGTGCGGCCGACCGGTCCTGCCGCTGCGGACGCGTCGGCGCCGAGCGTGAACTTGCCGTGCACGATCGAGTCGACGCCGCGTTCGGTGCGGAATACCAGGATCACGTCGGTCGACGACACGCCGGCCTGGAAGCCAATGCTGCCGCCGGTCATGCTGATGAAGCTCGGATTGCTCCAGGTTCCCTCGGGGCCCTTGACCGCAATCAGGCCAACGCCGTGGCGCCCGCCGATCACGAAGCCGGCCTTGATCACGTCCGGAATCACCGCGATCGCGTGCGCGCTCTTCATCAGGTCGCTCGGAATGCGCTTGTCGGGCGCCATCATGACTTCCTTGAGCACGCGTACCGCGTTCTCTGCGCGCTTGACCTCCTCTTCGCCCGCGCGTGCCGGCTGGGACACGGCCGACAGCCAGGCAAACGCGATCAACGCAAGCAATGCGGAAGTCCATCGTTTCACGGGGTAATCCTCTGTGGCCGGCAATGCCGCACGGTAACGCACTGCGGCCACGCTACGGTTACGAACAAGTTAAGGTGCTTGCTTCGTCTGACGCCGGCGACGGTAGGAGGTTCCCGCGCCAAGCAGGACCAGCAGGATCAGCGCAGACAGGCTCATCGGCGAAGTCGCCGGCGCCGAATCGACGATTGCGGCAGCCTTCCCGACGTTGCATGGCGACGTGATCGCCAGGCCCTTGATGCCGACGTACGGCAACTGCGTGACCGTCGACGGATACTTGATGCCGGTCGGCGCCGTGATGTCGCCGACACTGGCCAGCGCGCCGTTCGCGCTGATGGTCGTCAGCGTGCTCCATTGCGGAGTCTGCGTCGGCGGCAGCGGCGGCACATTGTCGACCACGAGCCACAACTTGCCGGTCGCATCGAAACCGGGACTGGCCGTCGTGATCGGATTCACACCCTGGCCATACGGACCGACGCTGGTGGCGTGTCCGGTGGCGAGGTCGATCGAATACAGATTCGGATCGTCCTGGCTGCCGGCGCCGAATACCTGGTTGCCGCGCGCGGTCAGGCCGGTGATCGTCGCGCCGAGATTTCCAACCTTGACGGTCGCGCCGGAGCTCGGATCGACCTGCCAGAAACTTCCGGTGAAACCCGACGACAGCCACAGGCGGCCATCGCAGGTGAACGTCATGCCGAGGTCGAGCACGTCGAACGTTCCCTGTCCGCTGTCGCCGAGTCCCGCGCCGCCGCCGAGCGGTCCGATGACGCTCGCCAATCCGGTTGCCGGATCGATCGTCATGAGCGCTTTGAGCAGCGTATCGGAAACCGCGTACAGTTTTCCGTTCGGGCCGAAGGTCAGGCCTTCGACATTGGCGATCGACGCACCGCTCCACGAGCCGGCGGCACCGATCGGCGTCGCGTTGCGGGTGGACAAATCGATGCTGTAAAGCGTGTCGAACGCTTCACCATAGGCGACCGGTCCGGCATTCGCGTGAATACCGGATACGGCCAGCACTAGCGTCGCGATGAATGCGCGCAGGGGCATGCGGACTTCTCTTTGTTGTTCTAATAGTTTTGGCAATCGTCTGCTGCGGCGACGAATCGGACGCAGCGTTTTGAGTGTAACACCTTGTTCGCGCGAAACAAAGTAGGCCCTTCAGGAATGCTAGAATGCACCGGCGGACGAGTTTCGAACCCAACGGGTAGGGGTGAGGTCCGCGCTGCACCCAACCGGTTGTGGCCTGCCGCCGCATCGATCCGGAGTCGACCAACGATGATCAGCCCAGGTCCTGCCTCAGCGGACCGGCCAGACCGGCCGGCCGAGCGCGCCGCCGTCCTGCTCGTCAATCTCGGAACGCCCGATGCCCCGACACCGAGCGCGGTGCGCCGCTACCTCGCACAGTTCCTCGGCGACCGGCGCGTCATCGACACGCCGCGCTGGCTGTGGTGGCCGATATTGTATGGCGTGATCCTGCGGCTGCGGCCGCGCCGCTCGGCGCGGGCCTACGCGAGCATCTGGACCGAGCAGGGTTCGCCGCTGCTCGTGTTCAGCCAGGCGCTCGCCGATGCGCTCGACCGGAGACTGGGCGAAGCAACGGCTGGCCGCGCGCAAGTTGGATTGGCGATGTGCTACGGCCGTCCGGCCATTGCGCCGGTGCTGGAGCGCCTCGCGGATGCCGGCGTGCGCCGCCTGCTCGTGTTGCCGTTGTACCCGCAGTATTCGGCGACCTCGACCGGCGCGGTCTTCGATGCGGTGACTTCCGCGCTGCAGCGCATGCGCTGGCCGCCTGAACTGCGCTTCGTAAACGACTACCACGACGACCCGGAGTATATTTCTGTACTTGCGCAAAATGTGCAGAAATTCTGGCGCGAGCACGGCCGCGCGCAGCGCCTGCTGCTTTCGTTCCACGGCATCCCGCAACGTTATGTGCGCCTGGGCGACCCGTATTTCGACCAGTGCATGGTCACGGCGCAGCGCCTGCGCGAGAAGCTCGGCATCGGCGCCGACGCATGCAGCGTCGTGTTCCAGTCGCGCGTCGGCCGCGAGCCCTGGCTCACGCCGTACACCGACGAAACGCTCAAGCAGCTGCCGGGCCAGGGGGTGCGCCATGTGCAGGTGCTGTGTCCGGGCTTTGCCGTCGACTGCCTCGAAACGCTCGAGGAAATTGCCGAAACCAATCGCCATCTGTTCGTGGCCGCCGGGGGCGAGCGCCTGGAATACATTCCCGCGCCGAACGCCACCGAGGCCCACGTCGAAATGCTGATGCGCCTGGCGCGCCGGCACAGCGGCGGCTGGACGCAGTTCGAGCAGTCCGCCGCCGCGAACGGTCGCGCATGAGCGCCGTGCGCGAATTGTCGCTGGAACTGCCGCATCTGCGCCTCGCGGCGCAAGCCTGGGGCGATCCGCAGTTGCCGCGCCTGCTCGCGCTGCATGGCTGGCTCGACAACGCGGCGTCGTTCGACCGCCTCGCGCCGCTGCTTTGTGAACATTTCCATATTGTCGCAATCGACCTGCCCGGCCACGGCCGCTCCGGGCATCGGCCGCCGGGCACCTGGTATCACTACGTCGACTATCTCGGCGATACGCTCGCCGCCGCCGACGCGCTCGGCTGGACCCGGTTCGGACTGCTCGGCCATTCGCTCGGAGGCACGGTCGCGAGCATGCTGGCCGCGGCCTGTCCGCAACGCATCGAGCGGCTGTTCCTGATCGAAGCGCTCGGCCCGCTGACCGCGGCAGTCGACCAGACGTTGACCTTGCTGCAGCGTGCGATCAGCCAGCGCCACGGCTTGCCGGCCAAGGCGTTGCGCGTGTTCGCCAGCGCGGCCGAAGCGGCGCGAACGCGCGCGCAGGCCGGCGATCTGTCGCTCGAGGCCGCACAGATCATGGTTGCGCGCGGCATCAAGCCGGCAAGTGGAGGTTTCGTCTGGTCGTCGGACCCGCGCCTGACGCTGACGTCGCCGCAGCGCTACATCGAGGCCCAGGTGCTGGCCGTCCTCGACGAACTGCGCGTGCCGACGCAACTTATCCTGGCGCAGCCGGCGCCGCCATTCCTGCCCGAGGCCCTGATCAACGCGCGCATCGCGCGCGTGCCCGACATCGACGTCGTGCGCATCGCCGGCCATCATCATCTGCACCTGGATGATCCGCAGCCCGTTGCTGCGGCGATGCTCGCGTACTACGCCAGGCGCTGACCGGACTCGCCTATTCCGAACCGGCCCACGGTTCGATCAGGCGCGCGAGCTCGGCCTTGAGCGCGTGGCCGCGCGTCTTGAGCCAGTCACGCTGATCGCGCCACTCCGGATACAGCGAACCGACCAGGCCCCAGAAGCGTGGCGAATGATCGCGGAAGCGCAGGTGACACAGTTCGTGCACGACGACGTACTTCAGCGCCTCGAGCGGCGCGAGCGCGAGCGCGAGATCCAGCGTGATGCGATCGCGCGAATCCAGGCTGCCCCACAGGCTCTTGAGCGGCTTGACGCGCACGCCGGTCGGTGCGGCGCCGAGTTCGTCGATGTAACGCGTCAGGTAGCGTGATGTATCGCGGCGGATCTGCGCGTGCAGATACGATTGCATCAGCGAGCGGGCGGCGCCGAGCGCACGTTTGTTGTGCGGCTTGGGCACGGTCAGGATCAGGCGCTCGCCTTCGAGTTCGACGCGCGGCCAGGCGCCGTCGCGCCAGACCAGCCGCGTGGTTTCGCCGCGCAACGGAATCAGCGTCGGCACGCCGGCGCGCAACGACGGCGGTCCGGCCTGGTCGAGCTGCAGTTCGTCGAGCTTTCGTTCGAGCCAGTTCGCGTGCTTGCGCAGGAACGCGAACACCTGCGCCGGATGCGTGCCTTCCGGATACGAAACACGCGCGCCGCCGGAAGTCACCGTCAGGCGCAGGCGCCGCGCGCGCGGGTGGGCGCGCCGCCACACCTTGATCGTGTCGCCGGTTTCGGTTTCGAGTTCCAGGTAGTTGTTGGTGTCCGACGTCGCCATGTGTATGTGCTTCCGGCACCCGCCCAAGGATCAACCGCGATCTTCATCCGCGATCCATAGGCCGGGGTAAACCGAACCATTCTTCCAGTCGCTGGAACAGCTGATCCAGCTCGAGGGTCATCAACGCAAAACATGCATCCAGCTCGGCAGCGGCCGACTCGCGGTCGACGTCGCCGAGTTCGTTCTGGACCAGATCGAGGAAGCGCAACTTGCGCACCACGAGCTCTTCGTCCAGCGTGAAGCTCAAGCGTTCGTTGAACACCAGACCCAGTTGCGAGACCTGCTTTCCTGACTTTAGATGCTCGCGGATCTCGTCGGTTTCAAGGTCCTGGCGACGGCAGCGGACGATCGCGCCGGCCTCGGCCGAATCGCGCAATTCGCATTCATCGCCCAGTGCCAGTCCAGCCGGAAGCTTGCCACGTGCCAGCCAATCCGTCATCAAGGCTTTCGGCGATTCTTCAGCTGCCAGGGGCGCCGCCGGAAAGCTGCCGAGCGCTTCGCGCAACAGGCTTACGCTGCCTTCGGCCGCCTTGCGGCTCGCCGTGTCGATCGCCATCCAGCCGTTTTCCGTGTCCAGATAAGCACTTAGCTTCGACAAACGGACAAAGGCGCGCGGCAGCAGGTCGGTCAAAACCTCGTCCTTGAGGCGCTTGCGCTCCTTCGAGCGAACCGGTCTGCCCTCTTTTTCGGCGATCTTCTGCAAACGTGCACGCAACTCCTCGTTAACGACCGAAGATGGCAGCAACTTGTCTTCGCGTGCCGAGGTCAGCAGGCGAAAATGCCCGACTTCATGCAGCATGGTTTCTTCGTCGCGCCCATACGGCGAGATGAACCCCTGCGTCGCCAACTCGATCGGGCCACACGGGCGCAGGCGATGGTCATCGAGCTTGGCTTCGAGCGTCTTGAGCGACTTGGCGGATGATTTGGAGAAACGAAACAGGGTCAGGTTGCGGAACCACATAAGCAGCGGGGAGCCTCAGGGACGAAAAAACAAGCCGGCAGGCGCCGGAGGGAGATTCAATCAGGATGCGGTCGCACTCAGTGCGACATGTCGCCGGCGCAGTCCGCGGGCGGCCCGAGCAGCCAGTCGGCTTGCGTCGGCGCAGCGCCGGCGGCACGGCTGCCGAGCGCACTGAAGTCGAACAGTTCGCGATCGGCCAACTGCGAGGGCGCGACGGCCGTGAGCGAGCGAAATACGTTTTCGATGCGGCCCGGAAACCTGCGTTCCCAGTCCTGCAGCATCTGCTTGACCGCCTTGCGCTGCAGGGTTTCCTGAGAACCGCACAGGTTGCACGGCATGATCGGAAACGCGCGCAACGCGGCGTATTCGGCGATGTCGCTTTCGCGGCAATAGGCCAGCGGTCGGATCACGACATGCTTGCCGTCGTCCGAGCGCAACTTCGGCGGCATCGCCTTCAGCGTCGAATGGTGGAACATGTTGAGGAACAAGGTCTCGACGATGTCGTCGCGATGATGGCCGAGCGCGATCCGGGTGAAACCGCCGCGCTCGGCGTGCGCGTACAACGCGCCGCGGCGCAGGCGCGAGCACAGGCCGCACATCGTCTTGCCTTCCGGCACGACGCGCTTAACCACGCTGTAGGTGTCCTGTTCGATGATCTCGAACGGCACGCCGATCGACTGCAGGTAGCCGGGCAGGACCGATGCGTCGTAGTCCGGTTGCTTCTGGTCGAGATGCACCGCGACGATCTCGAAGCGCACCGGCGCCTTGGCCTGCAGCTGGCGCAGGATGTCGAGCAGCGTGTACGAATCCTTGCCGCCGGAAAGGCAGACCATGATGCGATCGCCGTCCTCGATCATGTTGTAGTCGGCGATCGCCTGGCCGACCTGGCGGCGCAGGCGCTTGGCCAGCTTGTTGGCGTCGATGGAATGGGCGGCTAGGGCGTTCATGCTGGAATTCGGGTCGAGCAACGGTGATATTGTAGCGGCTGCGCGCGAATCGCTCGACGAGCAAATCGCGCCTGATCGTTTCAGCGTGTACCGGCCGCCTTCAGGTTCGCGAGTCGATGGAAGATCTGGCAGAAATTTCGCGTCAGCTCATAGAACTGCGCATCGAACATCGCGATCTCGATGTCGTCATCGCGCGCCTGGTCGCCGACCCGAGCAGCGACGAGCTGCAGCTGCGCCGCCTGAAGAAGCGCAAGCTGCGGCTCAAGGACATGATCTCCTATCTGGAAAACAAGCTGATTCCGGACCTGGATGCGTAGCTGGCGCAGGCCGAACCCGTGCGTCCCCTACAAACTGCCGTCACCAGAAAGATACCGGGGCGCTACTCTTCTTCGCTGCTCTCCGGCACCGAATCCGCCGGCGCCGGCGCCAGCGCCTCGCGCCGCTCCGGCGTCAGCTTGAGGATGCCGTGGCGGATTTCACGGCTCAGGATCACCTTCGCGTCGCGCGCGACGGCTTCGAGTTCGCTGTCGAAATCCAGTTTGCCGGCGTCATCGGTCCAGACAACGCGGCGTTCGCGCAGCTTCTGGATAAAGCCGCGGAACAGCGACTTGTCGAAGAACTCCGGCGCGTTGAGTTCCTGCAGCAGGCTCAGGCGCTGCGCGGTCAGCGAGCACAGGTTCTCGAGTTCCGCCGCCGACAACGTGTGCGGCCCGTTGCGCACGAGCGCAGCGATCGCGATGTAGTAGCGTTCGAACGCCTGCAACAGGTTCTGTGCGATCGCGCGCAGCTGGAAGGCGCCATCGCCCTGGCCGGGTCCGCGGCTGATGATGCGGCCGTCGGAGTCCGAATCGAGCACGCCGCGCGCGATCAGGAATTCGATCGTGGCGTTGATGCGCTCGGTGAACTGCGCCTCGTTCCACGGCAGGAACAGTTCGGACTGGATGAACGGATAGACCAGCCGGCCCAGGCGCAGCACGGTCGCGCGCGCCATGCGCCGGTTGTTGAGAAAGCAGCAGGCAATCCACGCCGGCGTGGCGACCAGGTGCAGCACATTGTTGCGGAAGTACGAAAGCAGGATCGCGTTCTTGCCTTCGCTGACCAGCACGTCGCCGAGCGGGTGGGCGATGCGGTGGACGAATTGCATCTGCTCGCCGTAGGCGACGATCTGCTTGGCGCCGAGCGGCGTGACGGTTATGCGATCCGAGTACGGCAGTTCGGTCAGCAGCGCGCGGCACAGGTCGATCTGCGCCACCAGGTCGGATTCGGCCATCGCGTGCTTGGGCGCCGACAACAGGGCCAGCGCAAGCAGATTGATCGGGTTGACGTCGGCCGCACGGTTGATGTTGACCTGGATGCGCTCGGACAGCGCATCGATCGCCGGATTGAACCAGTCGGGCTTGTCATCCTCGCGCCGGATCGCGTCCTGCCAGTTCGGCTCGACTTCGCTCAGCAGGTCGGTCAGCAGGATCGGTTCGGCGAAATTCACCGCGACCTTGCCGTAGCGGTTGCGCAGGATGTTGAACGAGCGCAGCAGGCCGAGCAGCGATTCCTTCTGCTTGGCCTGGCCGGACAGCTCGCCGATGTACGACGCGCCCTCGATCAATTTCTCGTAGCCGATGTAGACCGGCTGGAACACGACCGGCCGGCGCGATTCGCGCACGAAACTCTTCAGCGTCATCGCCAGCATGCCGCCGCGCGGCGCAAGCAGGCGGCCGGTGCGCGAGCGCCCGCCTTCGATGAAATATTCCAGCGCGATGCCGTGCGCGAACAGCTGGCGCACGTACTCGGTGAATACGGCCGAATAGAGCGCGTTGCCCTTGAAGCTGCGGCGCATGAAGAAAGCACCGCCGCGGCGCAGGATCGGGCCGATGATCGGAAGGTTCAGGTTCACGCCAGCGGCGATGTGCGGCACGACCAGGCCGTTGCGATAGAGCAGGTACGACAGCAGCAGGTAGTCGATATGGCTGCGATGACACGGCACGTAGATGATTTCGTGGCCGGGCGCGATCGCGCGCAGCTTGTCGAAATGGTGCATCTGCACGCCGTCGTAGATCTTGTTCCAGAACCCGGTCAGCAGGAACGAGACCGAGCGCACGACCGTATGCGAAAGATCGGCGGCGATCTCCCAGGCGAATTTCTGCGCGCGCGCGCGCGCCTGGTCGGGCGTGATGTTCTCCTTGCTCGCGCTGGCCGCGATCGCGTTGCGCACCGGTTCGGCGTCGAGCACCGTGTTGATCAGCGTGCGCCGGTGCGAAAGGTCCGGCCCGATGACGGCGGTGCGGACGCGATTGAAGTGCACGCGCAGCACGCGCGACAGCTTGCGCAGCGCATTCGGCGCATTCTGGTTATCGTTGAGAAACTGGCGCAGCGATACCGGCGCGGCGAACTGGATGATCGTGCCGCGGCCGTTCAACAGGATCGACAGCAGGCGGCGGAAGCGGCCGACGACGACCCAGTTTTCCGAGAACAGCACGCGGAACCAGCCGGTCTGCCGATCGGGCGCGCGGCCGACGAGGATCGATACCGGAATCAGCTGGACATCGAGGTCGGGATTGGCGCGCACGGCCTCGAGCAGCAGCGCCAGCGTTTCCGAATGCGTGCGCGAGCGCGGCTTGCGAAAAAACCAGCCATCGCGCCGCGACAGCGCGAACATCGCGCGTTGCTTGTTCAATCCGCCGAACGTGAACGGGCGCAGCGGTTCGGGCAATCCGGCTTCGCGGCAGGCCTGTTCGAGTATCAGCGTGTCCGAAAGTCCGTAGCGCTCGGTGACGTAGCACACCGGCAGCGCCAGATCGTATTGCGCGCGCGGCTCGGCCGGCTCGCGCCGGATGCGGATCCACGGCTCGATCAAGAAACCGAGCGCGCGCAGCCACAGCGGGGCCTGCGTCGAAGCCGGACTGGTCGGCGCAGGAGTCGTCGGAGTGGGTTCCACGGGCTGATCCATGACGCGATTGTACGGTAGGCGCGTTATGGGGCTCCGGGTCGTGCGCCGGAGCGTTCGAGAGCGCCGAAGCGCTCGCCGGTCAGGCGGCGCTTCGCCGTTCGCCAGTGGTCAGCTACTTCGCGGCTGCCGGATCGCTGCCGCTCGGCGCGGCAACCTTCGCCATTTCCTGCTCTTTTTCCTGGGCCTTGGCCCACTGCGCAATTGCCTGCTTGCTGTACCACTTGCCATCGACCTTGACCAGATCGCTCTCGGTCGCGAAGGGCTGGTCGAACGCCGTGTACGTCACCTTGACCTTCGCCGTGTCGCCGGTCGCCGAAACCGTTTCGACCTTGACCGAGTCGAGCGCATGATCCATCGACAGCCCGTACAGCGCGACGACCTGCTTGAGGCCGCCGAGCACGATGCCGGCTTTCTGCATGGCCTGGTCGTAGTTCAGCGCGCGCGCTTCGTCCAGCGTCTTGAGGTTCAGGTCGCGCGCGGTCTTGCAGACCACGGCGATGGCCTGCTTGGCCAGCGCGGCATCGGTGAACTTCGCGGTCTGGGCCCATTTCGCGGTGGCATCGATCAGCGCCGTCGTCTGCTGTTTCTGCTGGTCGTTCAGATCCTTGCTCTGCTGGATCGCGCTCTGGATGAAGCCCTGGCCCATGGCGATCATCATCGGCATCTGTTGCGCGCTCTGCTGCTCGAACTGCTTGAGCTGCGGTTCGAGTTCCGCGTACAGCTTGTCCTCGGCGCCTGGCGCCGTCAGCTTGCTCATCTGTTCAGCGAACTTGTGCCGATCTTCCTCCGTGACCGGATCCTTGTTCATCTCCTTGACCCAGTCGGCCTTCATCTTTGCCACTTCGGCTGCCGGCAGGGCGTTTTCGAGCAGGCCGGCGACGTTGTTCGCCCGCAGGGCCTTCACCGACGCGAGCACGGCCGCATCCGGAGCAGCCGCAACAGCAACCGGTGCTGGCGCGGGCGCTGCCGGTGCAGCAGCGGTTGGCGCGGCGGTCTGCTGGTTGCAACCAACCGCGGCCGTAGCCAGCGCCAGGACGAACGCAAAACGGGTAAGCGGGCTGTACATGGGAGTTCCCGGAAAGTCGGTGAGCGAGGGGAGCGTCACTCTAGTGACGGGCAACAGGGTTGGCAAGATTCACCGCCCGCGAATCAATTTCGCGGACAAAAAAACGGACGGCTCGCGGCCGTCCGGTAGAGTCCCAGCTATCGCTGGAGGGGATCGTTCTTCTTCGTTTGGTTGCTGGTTTCTCGGGGCAATCTTTGTGCTAGAAATCTGTGTAAACAGTATAGTTACATTCGGTAGTTAATGCAATAGCTACGATAGATATGTAACTTCATGATTATATTGCGTTTATGAAAATTCAGTCGGCCAGCAGATGCGCCAGGCGGGCGATGTGGGAAGACGCCAGCTCGTGCTTTGCCTCTGCGTCCTGTTCGGCATCGCGGCCGTCCCAGTGCAGGTCGGACTGCGGCAGTTCGGCGAGGAATCTGCTCGGTTCGTTCGACTGGATTTCGCCGAAACGCCGCGATCGCGCGGCATAGCTCAGGCATAGACGCTCCTTCGCACGCGTAATGCCGACGTACAGCAGCCGGCGTTCTTCCTCGATCCGGCCTTCCTCGATCGACGAGGCATGCGGCAGCGTGCCGTCCTCGACGCCGGTCAGGTAGACGAAGCGAAACTCGAGGCCCTTGGCCGAGTGCAGGGTCATCAGCCGTACGGCATCGCCGCCGTCGTCGCGATCGCTGTGTGTCAGAAGAGCGAGCTGGGCGGCGAGGTCGCCGATGCCGGAGTCGGTCTTCTGCATCGCGCGGAACCAGCCGACCAGTTCGTCGAGGTTTTCCTGGCGGCGCAGGCGCGTCGACGAATCCTTGACGTTCTCCTGCAGATGGTCGAGATAGCGCGTGCGCGTGATCAACTCGCCAACGAGATCGGCGGCCGACGATTGCCGCCCGCTCGCGGCGAGTTGTCCGATGAGGTTCGTGAATCCCGCCAGCGCTGCCGCCGATCGCGGAGCAAGCTGGCTCAGCACGGCGTCATTGTGGGCTGCGCGCAGCAGCCCGCAATGGCGCGCCTGCGCCAGTTCACCGAGTTTCTCCAGTGTCGTCGCGCCGATGTCGCGCCGCGGCACATTGGCGATGCGCAGGAACGCGGCGTCATCGTCCGGATTCACGATCAGGCGCAGGTAGGCGAGCAGGTCCTTGACCTCGGCGCGCTCGAGGAACGCCGTGCCGCCGGTCAGGTGATACGGCACGCGCGCCAGCCGCAGCGCCTTTTCGAGCGGACGCGACTGATGGTTGCCGCGATACAGCACCGCGAACTCGTTCCAGCGCGCCTTGTGCTTCTGCGCAAGATGGCCGATGTCGGCGGCGATGCGCTCGGCTTCATGCTCGTCGTCGCGGCAGACCAGCACGCGCACCGGCGCGCCGTCGCCCTGCTCGCTCCACAAGTTCTTGTCGTACTTGTGCGGGTTGTGCCGGATCAGCGCATTGGCCGTGCGCAGGACGCGGCTCGGACAACGGTAGTTCTGCTCGAGCTTGATGACCTTGAGCTGCGGATAGTCGACTGCGAGTTCGTCGAGGTTGCCCGGATTGGCGCCGCGCCAGGCGTAGATCGATTGATCGTCGTCGCCGACGACGGTCAGCGCGCCGCGCGTTCCGGTAATCAGCTTCAGCCAGCGGTACTGGGCATCGTTCGTGTCCTGGTATTCGTCGACCAGCAGATAGCGGATGCGCTCGCGCCAGGTATCGCGCGTTTCCGCATCGCGCTCGAGCAGGGCCAGCGGCAGGCGGATCAGGTCGTCGAAATCGACCGCATTGAATGCTTTCAGGCGCGACTGGTAACCCGCATACAGATCCGCCGCCTCGCGCTCGCGCGCGCTGCGCGCCGCGGCGGCAGCCTGGTCGGGATCCAGCCCGGCGTTCTTGGCCTGCGACAACAGATTTCGCAGGGCGAACAGCTGATCGGACTTGGCTGCCTTCGGCGCCAGATCCTTGACGATCGCCGCGCTGTCGTCGGCGTCGAACACCGAAAAGCCGCGCTTGAGTCCGAGCTTGGCATGTTCGATCTGCAGGAAGCGCAGGCCGAGCGCATGGAACGTGCAGACGTTGAGCTCATCGGCGGCTTCGCCCTTGAGCAGGCGCGCGGCGCGCTCGCGCATCTCGCGCGCCGCCTTGTTCGTGAACGTGATCGCGGCAACCTTGCCCGGCATCAGGTTCTTGCGCCGGACCAGATAGGCGATCTTCTCGGCGATCACGCGCGTCTTGCCGGAGCCGGCGCCGGCAAGCACGAGCAGCGGGCCGTCGCAGTACTCGACCGCGGCGCGTTGTTGCGGATTCAGCTTCATTCAGGCGGGCAAGGTAGGGCCGCGCATTGTAACCGGCTGCAATTGTTCGATAGCAGAAAAAGATTCACCACGAAGACACGAAGAACACGAAGAAGAGCGAATCAAGTCAGAAATTGCTACATGAGGGAAGAGCCTGTTCTTTTTTTGCTGATCCAACAGCAGCGCGCCCGCGAGACACTTCCGAGCAGTCAAGAGCCGACGACTGATCGGAAATATGGCATTAAATTTATTCGTTCTTCTTCGTGTCCTTCGTGTCTTCGTGGTGAATCTCTTGATCTGCTTGTTCCTAAAGCTGGGCGAATCCTAAAGCTGGGCGAAGTCGATCGGCTGCGTGCGGTCGAGCGTGGCGTTGGCTTCACGCAGCGGATACTTGTGCCCATCGGCGCAGTTGAACAGCACGACACGCTCGCCCCAGCGCAGCAGTCCGCGCTCCTGCGCAAGCCGCAAGCCAGCGAGCGTCGCCGCGCCTTCCGGACAAAGCAGCAAGCCGTCGCGCTGGCCGCATTCGTCGAGCGCCGCTTCGATTGCGTCGTCGTCGACCGCGAGCGCCGCGCCGCCGGATTCGCGCACCGCGCGCAGGATCAGGAAATCGCCGAGCGCGCCGGGCACGCGGATGCCCGATGCGATCGTGCGTGCATTTTCCCAGCGCGACGCGTTCTCGACGCCCTGTTCGAAGGCGCGCACGATCGGCGCGCAGCCGCTCGCCTGCACGGCATACATGCGCGGCCGCTGCGGGCCGATCCAGCCGAGCGCCTCCATCTCGGCAAACGCCTTCCACATTCCGATCAGGCCCGTTCCGCCGCCGGTCGGATAGAAGATCGCGTCGGGCAACTGCCAGCCGAGCTGCTCGGCGAGCTCCAGGCCCATCGTCTTCTTGCCCTCGATGCGATACGGCTCCTTCAGCGTCGAGCAGTTGAACCAGCCGCGGGTTTTTTCGCCTTCGGCAACGAGCTTGCCGCAATCGTCGATCAGGCCATTGACTTTGTATACCTTTCCACCCTGGGCGGCGATTTCGCGCACATTGATGTCCGGCGTGTCGTCCGGGCAGAACGCGTAGCTGGCGATTCCGGCGCGTGAACAATATGCCGCCATCGCCGCGCCGGCATTGCCGTTGGTCGGTATCGCCATCTCGCGCACGCCGAACTCGCGCGCCATCGTGACCGCGAGCGCCAGGCCGCGCGCCTTGAACGAACCGGTCGGCAGGCGGCCTTCGTCCTTGACGATGACCTCGCCGAGGCGCAGTTCCGCGGCAACACGCGGCAACTGGATCAGCGGCGTCATGACTTCGCCGAGCGAAACGATGCTCTCGTCGCGACGCATCGGCAGCAACTCCCGATAACGCCACCAGTCGGGCGCGCGGTCGCGCAACCTTTCGCGCGGCAATGCGCGGGCGACGGCATCCAGGTCGTAGCGCACGAGCAGCGGTTTGCCGGCGCGCGACAGGTTGTGCACGGTGCCGGCATCGTGCCGCTCGCCGGTCATGCTGCATTCGAGGTGGGTGACGAAACAGCTATCGGCCATGGGAAGTGTGTTCGGCGGAGAGGACGCGGTAGCATAGCGTCCCCCGAGACCGACCGATGAAAGGGCTGAGGGCTGAGGGCTGAAAAAGACGAAAGCGCGAGTTGCTCTTGATCTTCAGCCCTCAGCCCTAGGCCCTCAGCCCTAATGGCCAAACTGTATTTCTACTATTCGGCGATGAATGCCGGCAAGACGACGACGTTGCTGCAGAGCGCGCACAACTACCACGAGCGCGGCATGCGCACGCTGATTTTCACGCCACGGCTCGACGATCGTTACGGCAGCGGCGTGGTCGCGTCGCGCATCGGTTTGAAGGCGAACGGCGTCACGTTCGCGCGCGGCGACGACTTGCTGCAACTCACGCGGCAGAACATCGCCGGCAACGGGCCTCTGCATTGCGTGCTCGTGGACGAAGCCCAGTTCCTGACCAAGGCGCAAGCCTGGCAGCTGACCGACATCGTCGACGCGCTGAACATTCCGGTGCTGACCTATGGACTTCGCACCGATTTTCGCGGTGAGCTGTTCGAAGGCAGCCAGTACCTGCTCGCCTGGGCCGACAACCTGATCGAGATCAAGACGATCTGCCACACCGGCAAGAAGGCGACGATGGTCGTGCGCGTCGACGACCATGGCCGCGCGATCACGGAAGGCCCGCAGGTCGAAATCGGCGGCAATGAACGCTACGTGTCGGTCAGCCGCGCGGAGTTCAAGAAGATCGTCACGGGCGAGGGGCGTATCGAGCTGCAGCAGACGGAGTTGCCGCTGGCGTGAGGCGGTGGAGGCGTCAGTCGCGCGCTGCGCGCGCTTGTCAGGAGTCAGGAGTCGGCAGCACCCGTCTCTCTCGAGCGAGCGTCAGCGAGCGACCTCGCGGCTCCGCCAATCAGCGCTGGCACACCGGGCAATAGAACGTCGAGCGCTGACCGAGCCGGACCGAGCGGATTGGCGTGCCGCAGATCTTGCACGGCTCGCCGCCGCGGCCGTAGACGAACAATTCCTGTTCGAAATAGCCGGGCTCGCCGTCGGGACTGAGGAAATCGCGCAATGTCGTTCCGCCGCGCGTGATCGCGTGCGTCAGGATGCGCCGGATCTCGGCCGCGAGCTTTTCGTAGCTGGCGAGCGAAACCTTCCCGGCCGGACGGTTCGGCCGGATACCGGCGGCGAACAGCGCCTCGACGACGTAGATGTTGCCGACGCCAACGACGATCTTCTGGTCCATCAGGAACGTCTTGACCGACGCGGCCCGGCCGCGCGAGGCCTTCCACAGGTGTTTGCCGTCGAACGCGTCGCCGAGCGGCTCGGGGCCGAGCGTGGCAAGCAGCCGATGGACGGTACCGCGCGGCTGCCAGAGCTGGCAGCCGAACCGGCGCGGGTCGGTAAAGCGCAGCAGGCGCCCCGAATCGAGCTGCCAGTCGACGTGATCGTGCGGCCCGGCCGGCGCGTCGCCCGGCAGCACGCGCAGCGATCCGGACATGCCCAGGTGCAGCAGCGCGCTGCCCGGTTCGGTATGCACGAGCAGATACTTTGCCCTCCGCTCGACAGACGTAATACGCTGGCCCGGAAGGTTTTTCCGCAGCGCGGGCGGAATCGGCCAGCGCAGCCGCGGCTGGCGGATTGCGAGCGAATCGACGCGGCGCCCGATCAGATACGGGGCAATGCCGCGACGCGTGGTCTCGACTTCGGGCAGTTCAGGCATGCGGCCATTGTGCCACGCGCTTATCGGCTTGAATCGTCCTGCCGGCGGCACCACTTAGGAACTGCGAGCTGGGTCACTGGCAGGGGGCAGATAGCTCCCGTATAGTCCGAAATTCGCTCTGCCCTCCTGCGGTATTCCCACGTCATGCTCGACTATATCTTCGATTTCCTCAATCACGGCTTCAGCCATGCCTCATGGCTGGCAAAAGGCGTGTATTTCCTGATCGTCACGCAGCTGACGATTTTTTCCGTGACACTGTATCTGCATCGCAGCCAGTCGCACCGCGGCGTCGATTTCCATCCCGCACTCGCGCACTTCTTTCGTTTCTGGTCGTGGATTTCGACCGGCATGGTGACCAAGGAATGGGTTGCGATCCATCGCAAGCACCACGCCAAGTGCGAGACCGAGGAAGATCCGCATAGCCCGAAGATCTTCGGCATCAAGACCGTGTTGTTGCAGGGCGTCGATCTGTATCGCGTCGCTTCGCACGACAAGTCGACGATGGAGAAGTACGGCATCGGCACGCCGAACGACTGGCTCGAGAGAAATCTGTACGGCAAGCACGAATACTGGGGCCCGACCCTGATGTTCATCATCAACATCGCGCTGTTCGGCATCCAGGGCGTGGCGATTTCCGCGCTGCAGATGATCTGGATTCCGTTCTGGGCAGCCGGCGTCGTCAACGGCCTCGGCCACTGGTGGGGCTATCGCAACTTCGAAACGACCGACATGTCGACGAACCTCACGCCGTGGGGCTTCTTCATCGGCGGCGAGGAGCTGCACAACAATCACCACGCGTTCCCGAGTTCGTCGAAGTTCGCGCTGCGCAAGTTCGAGTTCGACATCGGCTGGGCCGTGATCCGCGGCTTCGAGAAACTCGGACTCGCCAAGGTCCTGCGCGTGGCGCCGAGCCTGGACATCCGCCCGAACGTGCAGCTGCCGGACGGCGAGACGCTGAAGGCCCTGTTGAGCCATCGCTTCCAGGTCATGACCGACTACTTCCGCGGCGTGATCACGCCGACGCTGCGCGACGAAGCCACTCAGGCCGGCGCCAAGCTCAAGTCGCTGCCGCGTGCGCTGCGCAACGCGCTGGCGAACGGCGGCCGCTGGCTCGACGATCGCTCCCGCGAGCGCTTGCAGGAAGTCGTCAAGGAACGTCCTCTGCTCGCGACCGTCTGCGATTTCCGCAATCGCCTGGCCAACGTGCTCGAGCGCGGCAACGGCAACGCCGAAACCGTGCTGACGAACCTTCAGGAGTGGTGCCGCGAAGCTGAGGCTTCCGGGATTCGCGCGCTGCAGGAATTTGCGATGCGCCTGCGCGGTTACGCGCTGGTGCCGGTGCACGCGTCCGCCGCCTGACGAAATCGAATCACGAATGACAAAAAACCCGCCGAAAGGCGGGTTTTTTTTGTTGCGTAGGGTAGGCCTTGGCCCACCAATTCGTTTTCGGTAGAGCGGTGGGCCAGGGCCCACCCCACGCGGCTTCCGGAATGAAGCAAGGGCAAGGGCGCTCGCACGGTGTGGGCGTTTCGAATCGTCCAAAAAGAAAACCCGCCGGTGGGCGGGTTCCAATTCATC
>DATIEJ010000327.1:0-7109 GCA_035455825.1 Rhodanobacteraceae bacterium
TCTGTACTGGTAGACGTCCGTCCGGTCGTTGATTTCGGGATCATTGAAACGGGTGCGGTGAAGACCGAGATTTTTCGCCCCGTCAGCGAGCTACCGGAACCCTTGCGAATCGTAGAGATTGAATCCGTTGGCGACGGTTTCGAGGCAAAAATACTTGAAGATGGGAAGGCACTCGGCGTAACGACAGCGCCAAACGCCGGTTGGGGTACCCACTGGGATTTTGTAAAGTTAAAAACTAACTCCACTTTGCAAAAGGAAATCTGGGTTCGTTTGAAGGCTAACGTCCACGGTGCGGTAATCGCTTCAGTCGACCCGGTCGATTTCTCGGTGGTCCGACAGGGAAGTGGTGCAGAAGAAGTCGTTCTGATTGAGGCGAAATCCCACGTGGCGATCAACGTTGAGTCCGTGCGGATTGACGGAGCAAAATTCTCTTATACGATCGAAGCCTGCCCAGAGCGCGTTGGCTGTGCAAGACTGAAATTGAAACTCGACGACGGGCAGCCCATTGGCCAGATATTCGGCAAGGCCTGGGTAAAGTTCAAAAACGAAAAAAATCTCCTACCGATAAATATCCGGGGGCTGGTTATCTCCAAGGATCAGCGTATTGTCGAGTTGCCACCCCGCGTGACGTCTGGAGGCGACAGCACTCCGTTGGCGAAGAGCAATCTGGTTGAAGAGATCAAGGCGGCAACCACAGAAACGCTAGCTGCTCCCGTGGCTACTACGCCTCCAGGTAAGGGTCCGCTATTGAAGTGGTCGGTGACCCATGAAGAGGGTGACCTGCACGGCTACATCATCTATCGAAGCGACGACAAGGACGGCCGGTTCGTTCTAATAAACGACTCGATCATCAAGACCCTTGGCAGCGGGAGTCGCGAAGCGGTCGATTATCAGTGGCGGGACAACTCGGCGACGTCGGGAAAATCATACTGGTATTACGTCGGCCTCATCTACAACGACGGGCACAAGGGCAAGCTCACCGAGCCGCAGAAAGTCGTGGCCAAGTAAGAACGCTGCTCTGCTCGTACCAGTCGCCGAGCACGATGCGCTCGGCGACTTGGCCGTCGAACTCGAAACGATGCGTTGCCGGCCGATGCGTGTGGCCGTGGATCAGCGTGCGCACGTCGTGCTTGCGCATCGCGGCGAGGACGGCACCCTGGTTCACATCCATGATCTCGGGTTTTGCTCCGGCAGTGTGCTTGACGCTCTCGGCGCGCGCCTGCGCCGCGAACGCGTGGCGTTCGCTCAGCGAACGGGCGCGGAACCGCTTTTGCCAATCCGGGTTGCGAACGACGGCACGAAATTCCTGATACGCGGCGTCGTCCGTGCACAGCATGTCGCCGTGCGTCAGCAAGGTGCGCTCGCCGCCGAATTCGACGACCGTTGGATCGGTCAATAACGTCATGCCCGCCCGCTGCGCGTACTCATGGCCGAGCAGGAAATCCCGATTGCCGTGCATGAAGAATATTGGAACGCCGCTCTGCTGCAGCGCGGATAGCGCCTGCGCGACGTGCAGGGCCAGCGGGCTGTCGTCGTCATCGCCGATCCAGCTCTCGAACAGGTCGCCGAGAATATAGAGCGCTTCGGCCCGGCGCGCGTCTGCGGCCACGAACCGGGTAAACAATTCCACAATGTGCGGCCGCGCCGCGTCCAGGTGCAGGTCTGAAATGAACAGCGTGCTCATTCGGGCCGCGCTTTCTCGACGCAGCCCCCCGGCGGTCGCGGCGATCGGGGGAGGGCTGAACAGCTCGAGTTGCGACTTGCGTGCGTTATTGCACCATCTCCGCCTTGTCGATCAGCACCGGAGTCGTCGGCACGTCGGAAGGCAGCGGCCCCTGTGGACCGGTCGGGACGACTTTGATCTTGTCGACGACGTCCTGACCCGCCACGACCTTGCCGAATACGCAGTAGCCCCACGTCAGGCTGTTGGTGTCGCCGGTGTAGTTCAGGCGCGGATTGTCGACCGTATTGATGAAAAACTCGGCCGCAGCCGAATGCGGATCGGCGGTGCGTGCCATCGACACGGTGTACTTGAGGTTGGACAAGCCGTTGTTCGCCTCGTTGTGGATTGGCGCGCGCGTGCGTTTGCGCTGCAGTTCCTTGGTCCAGCCGCCGCCCTGGATCATGAACGTCGGAATCACTCGGTGGAATGTCGTGCCGTTGTAGAAGCCGTCCTTGACGTATTGCTCGAAGTTGTCGACGGTCTTCGGCGCCTTGTCGGGATACAGCTCGATCGTGATGTCGCCCTGGCTCGTGTGCAGCAGGACTTTCGGATTGCCGGCCGGCGCAGCGGCGTCGGTCGCCTTGGCGGGCTCGGCAGCCTTCGCCGCAGGCTTCGCGGCGGCCTTTGCGGCGGGCGGCTTCGCCGGCGTCTGCTGGGCAAAGGCCAGCGGAGCGGCCAAGGCAAGAATGAGCGAGAACGCGACGCGCTTGAACATGCAGGGTCTCCGGGGATAGGAACGAATACGAACGTGTGATCCGAATGATACGCACAATGATCGCAGCGCAGTAGAGTGAGCCATGCCCGCCCTTTTTTCCGCAACGATTCAGAAGTGGTCGTCCAAGGCCCACACGTCCGGCTGTGCCAGCTTGTACCCCTCCCCTTGTGGGAGAGGTCGCCGCGCTGTGCGCGGCGGGAGAGGGGAGGGCGGCGAAGCCGCCGACCGAAGCAACTCCACCCTCTCCCCAACCCCTCCCCCATCAAGGGGGAGGGGCTAAAGATTATGCGGCCGCGAGCTTTTCAACGGCACGTACCTGCAATTTGATATCGAGCTGCTTGAGGTAGTCGCGTTCCTGCTCGAGATCCGCCCGGGTCAGCGGATGCTGGTCCACCCAGGCCGCGGGCAGCTTCAGTTGCAGGAGCTTGTCGTCCGCCTGCAATTCGATTGGCGGCGCGGGATCGGCGGCGCGGCCGCGCTGCAGCAGCACCGCCAGGCGCAGCAAGGCCGTCACGCGCGCCGTGGGCCGACGCAGGCGTTCGGGCAGGCTGCGCAGGAACACTTCATCGGGTTTGCGCCGGTGGCTGCGCAGGATCGTGGCAAGCACCTGCTGCTCGAGCCGGCCGAAGCCCGCGAGATCCGAGTTCTCGACGATATAGGCGCCGTGCAAATGGTGCTGGCTATGCGCGATAGCCAGCCCGATTTCGTGGATTCGCGTAGCCCATGACAGCCAGTCGCGCTCGACGTGGCCGAGTTGCCACTCGCGGGCGACGCGATCGAACAACGCCAGCGCCGTCGCCTCGACACGCTCGGCGTGGCCCAGATCGACGGCATAGCGCTGGGCCAGCGCATTGATGCTTGCGGCGCGCGGATCGCGATGTTCGGCGCGCCCGATCATGTCGTACAGCAGGCCTTCGCGCATGGCCGTGTCGCAGACGCGCATCTGTTTCAGATCAAAAGCGGTGAAGCTGGCTTCGAGTATCGCCACGCCACCGGGAAATACGCCGATGCGATCCTCGGCCAATCCCGGAAGCCGCAACTTGTCGATGCTGCCGCAGTCGAGGATTGCGTCACGCACTTTCTCGATCGCGCCGCGCGTGATGCCGGTATCGCACCACTCGCCGGCCTGGGCGACATTGCCGATCGCCTTGACCGTTCCGGATGAGCCGATCGTCTCGCCCCAGCCATGGGCGCGATAGTCCGCGGCGAACTGCTGGAGTTCGACCGCGATTTCGGTCTGCGCCTGGCGCCAGCGCTTCGCGCTGAGCTTGCCGTCGCCGAAGAAACGCAGCGTGCTGGCGACGCAGCCCATCTGCAGGCTCTCCTTCTCGAGCGCTTCGAAATGCTGGCCGATGATGAATTCGGTGCTGCCGCCGCCGATGTCGATGACCAGGCGCCGCTGCGGTGAGTCCGGAATGCCGTGCGCAACGCCGAGATAGATCAGGCGCGCTTCCTCGCGCCCGGACACGACTTCGATCGGGTGACCGAGCGCCTGTTCGGCCGGGCCGAGAAAGGCTCCGGGTGCGGCAAGGCGGCGCACGGTGTTGGTCGCGACCGCGCGCACACGCTCGTGCGGCAATACACGCAGCCGCTGGCCGAAGCGCGCCAGGCAGGCCAGCGCCTTGTCGCGCCGTCCTTCGTCGAGCGAACCGTCGCCGCGCAACCCCGCCGCCAGGCGGACGCTGTCGCGCAAGCGATCGATCACGCGCAATTCGCCGTGCTCGTAGCGGGCGACAACCAGGTGGAAGCTGTTCGAGCCGAGGTCGACGGCCGCGAGCAGTTCACCATCGCGGATTTCCGGAGCGGGGCCGTCTGACATGGGCGGTCCTGATGCGATCGGGTCGATGCCGGATTGTCGCATGCCTGCGTGGTCGAAACGAGCCGCCGCGCGCGGCGTTCGCTGAATGGTTTCAGCTTCATGGTTTCACGGGCCGGTAACAGTCCGAAAGCGTGAGCCGATCGCTGTTGGAGCAGAGGCATTCACGCGTATCATCGCCGCCACAGCGGCCGCACCGCGGCTGTCCCGATTCCAATAAAAAAATGCCGATTGCCGTTCCCAACCGCATCGGGCTGGCATGTTTGCTGGCGGCCTTGGCCATGTTCGGTCCGTTCTGCATCGACGCGATTTTTCCGGCGTTCCCGGCGATCGAGGAGCAGTTCAACGCCAGTGCGCTGGCGATGCAGCAGACGATTTCGGTTTACCTGATGGCGTACGCCGCGATGTCGCTTCTGATCGGCGCGCTGTCCGACGCCTGGGGCAGGCGCGTCGTCATCCTCGGCGGTGTCGCCGTGTTCCTGGTCGCATCCGTCGGTTGCGCGCTGGCCCAGTCGATGCCGATGCTGCTCGCGTTCCGGGCCATGCAGGGCACCTGCGCCGGCGTCGGGCTGATCGTCGGCCGCGCGTTGATCCGCGACTGCTTCGAAGGACCGGATGCGCAAAAGCTCATGTCGCTGATCAGCATGATCTTCGGCGTGGCGCCGGCCGCGGCACCGATCGTCGGCGCCTGGATCGTCGGGCGCGGCGGCTGGCATGCTCTGTTCTGGGCGCTGACCGTATTCGCCGGCGCCTTGCTGGCGCTGTGTGCCTTCGTGCTGCCTGAAACCCATCCGCGGGAACGCCGCGTGGTGCTGTCGCCGCGATCGCTGTTCGCCAGTTACCGCGAGATCCTCTCGTCCGACCAGTTCCTGCCGCTGGCGATGGCGATCACCTGCAATTTTGGCGGGCTCTTCGTCTACATTGCCGGCGCGCCGGCCTTCGTGCTCGGCATCCTGGATTTGCGCCAGGATCAGTTCTACTGGCTGTTCGTGCCGGCAATCAGCGGACTTGTGCTCGGCGCAATGCTTGCCGGGCGACTCGCGGGCCGGATCAGCGCGCGCGTGCTGATGGGTATCGGCTACTCGATCATCGGCTCCGGCGCGGTGATCGGTCTGCTGGTGGCGTGGCTGGTCGTGCCGGCACGCGTGCCGTGGGCCGTGCTGCCGCTGGCGTTCGCGGCGATCGGCATCAACCTGATTTCGCCGACGCTGAATTTGCTCGTGCTCGATTTGTTTCCGCGTCATCGCGGCGCGGCTTCGTCGGTGCAGGGCTTCATCACCCTTGCCTTCAACGCGTTGCTCGCCGGGTTGCTCTCGCCGTGGCTCGCCGACAGCGCTTTGCATCTGGCCGCCGCGTCCGCGTGCCTGTTTGCCGGCGGACTTTTCGCCTGGCGCTGGTACCGCACGATCGCGAAGCGCTCGCCTCCGGCCGGAACCCTCGAGCGCGAGATACTCGCCGAGGCGAGCTAGCGGACTACGGCTTCCCCGTCACGCGGTGCCGGTGCCACTCAGCAGGGATTTCAGCAACGCCATGATTTCGTCCTTCATGCCCATGACGACGATCTGGTTTTCGCGCGGAAAATCGGTGCCGAGACTGACCGAATAACCGATGCCGGCGTCGTTGCCGTCATCGTCGAGGCGCGGATAGGTCTCGACTTTGCCTACGTAGGCGATGCGATTGGCGTCCAGGTAACGACCATCGGGGATTTTCAGCCAGCGTTGCATGGGTTTGTCCTCGGCATTGACGACAGCGTGCAGGCTAGTGTGTCGAGCGAATTGGTGCAAGGTGCGCTGAAAATGGGCTGAGACAATGGATGTAGGGTGGGCTTCAGCCCACCGCAATCTGGCCGCGAGTCGCAACGGTGGGCCAAGGCCCATCCTGCGGAACTTCAACCAACGATCCTTGGCCGCGAATCGGAAGCGGTGGGCCAAGCCCGCCTACGGAACCCTCAACCCTCACTCTCCAGGCAGCAATCCCCGCTGCTCCAGCCACGCCCGCGCATCTTCCGCGTCGCGCTCGAACCAGGCGCGTGCCGAGCCGAGCCGGAACGTGTAGCCCCACGCATCCATATCCGCCATCACGCGTGCGCGGCCAACTCCCGGAAGCGAGTCGGCAAGCACTATCTGAAGATAGCAGCAGGCATCCTCTTCGGCCTGCGAGTCGGACGCGTCGGTGTGGATGCGCGCGCGCCGTTCGGGCGCAGCGACGATAAGGTGACAGGCTTCGTGCAGCAGCGAATGCACCGGCGTGTCGCCGCGCGCGTATACTTTTTCTCCAATCACGCCGGCTTCGGGTTCGCCCCAGAAGCTGCCGGGGATCGGCGCGCCAGCGGCCACATGCTGAAGCGACAGGCCGTAACGGGCGAGCAGCGCTGCCGCAGATGCCCAATCAATTTCTGCCACGGTCAGCATGACAACGATCTCAGAAATAGCCGTCAGCTCGTGAAAAAGCTGGATTCCGGCTTCCGCCGGAATGACGATCAAGAAAAGAGTTCCGGAGTTTCCGAGACCAGCGAAATTCGCGGCCCTCAGCCCTCAGCCCTCAGCCCTTCCATCCGCACAGACTGCCCCGGCAGCGCGACGCTCAATTCCAATACGCTGTGCGTCCCGTCGTTTTCGAGATGCACGTCGACCGCTTCCATGTCGACGTTGACGTATTTCCTGATCACTTCGAGGATCTCACGCCGCAGCAGCGGCAGGTAATCCGGCGCGCCGCGCTGGCTGCGCTCCTGCGCGACGATGATGCGCAGGCGCTCTTTCGCGATCGAGGCGCTGTGCTTGTTGCGCGAGCGCAGGAAGTCGAAGATTCCCATCTCAACCTCCAAACAGTCGTGAGAACAAGCCCTTTTTCGGCGC
>DATIEJ010000328.1:0-5192 GCA_035455825.1 Rhodanobacteraceae bacterium
GCTGGCCTGGTATCACGGCGATCGCGGCGCGCAGCGCGTCACCGGCACGGAACTGCTGATTCTCGCGCTGTTGCTGGCGATCGGCGGCGGTTTGCTCTGGCGCTTGGCGGCCGCGCCAGCGAACGTCGCCGCGGCAGATGCCGCGAAACCACTGGCCGGGGCGTCGACGCCGATTCCGGACAAGTCCATCGCCGTGCTGCCGCTGACCAACGAAAGCGGCGAGAAGGATCAGCAGTATTTTTCCGACGGCTTGTCGGAAGACCTGATCACCGC
This sequence comes from Rhodanobacteraceae bacterium, assembly GCA_035455825.1. Taxonomy (GTDB): domain Bacteria; phylum Pseudomonadota; class Gammaproteobacteria; order Xanthomonadales; family Rhodanobacteraceae; genus Rudaea. The sequence continues at coordinate 274 of DATIEJ010000328.1, forward strand.
GCTGTCGCAGTTCGCGGGATTGAAAGTGATCGGCCGCAACTCGTCGTTCCAGTTCCGCGACACGAAGCTGCCCAGTGCTTCGCTCGGGCAGGCGCTGGGTGTAGCGCATTTGCTGGAAGGCTCGGTGCGGCGCGCCGGCGACGTCGTGCGCATCAGTGCGATGCTCGTAAATGCCGCCGATGGCAGCACGTTGTGGTCGCAGCACTACGACCGTCCGTACAAGGACCTGTTCGCGCTGCAGGACGACATCACCCGGTCGGTCGCCGACGCGCTGAAGGCGAAGTTGCTCGATGGCAGCGGCGCGCGGGTACAGAGCGAACGTCCGCCGAGCGGCAATCTCGAAGCCTGGAACGCCTGGTCGCGCGGGCGCTTCCACGACGCCATGATCAATCCCGCCGATGCGCGCAAGGCGATCGGTTTTTACGAACAAGCCATTTCGCTCGATCCGCGTTATGCGCGTGCCTATGCCAGTGCGGCTGTCTCGTGGGTGACTCTCGCCGGCACGTTCCTGAGCGGCGAAGAACAGCGGCAGGCTTATGTCAAGGCGCGGGCGGCGTCAGACGAGGCGCTACGGCTCGATCCGGATTTGGCGGCCGGACACGCGGCGCGCGGCCTGCTGCTGCAGTGGGTGGACTTCGACTGGACCGGCGCCGAAGCCGAATACCGCCGCGCAGCAGAACTCGCGCCGGCAGACGCACTGGCACGTTTCACTCTTGCCAGGATGTCGGCAACGCTCGGACACCCGCAGCAGGCGATATCGATGCTTCGGGAGGCCCTGACGATCGATCCGCGCAACGGCAGCGCCTGGCACTGGCTGGGCTGGACTCTTGCCGCTGTTGGCCAAGTCGAAGAAGCAGAGCAGGCCGCACGCCGAGCCGTCACCTTGACGCCGACCAGCCCGTTCATTGCCGCCGGCCTCGTCATCATCCAGATTCAGCGTGGCGAAAACAGCGCCGCGCTGAGCGCCGCGCAGCAAATACCCGCTGACATCTGGCGCAGCATCGCGCTCGCGTTTGCGCTGCAGGGCGGCAATGATCGTGCCGCGGCCGATCAGGCAGTGAAAAGTCTTATCGAAACCAGTGCCGACGGCTCGGCGTACCAGATCGCCGAGGTGTATGGACTGCGCAGGGATCCCGACAGCATGTTCCAATGGCTGGATCGCGCCTGGGACACACGCGACACGGGCATCGGCAGACTGCTCACCGATCCCTTCATCCTGCGCTACCGCGACGATCCGCGTTTCGCGGCGTTCTGCAAGAAAGTGGGCCTGCCGGCCGTGACCGACGCGAAGGCAATGCCGTGAGGGAAACACGCGACTCGGCACCCCGGTGATGAACGCACTGCGGCAGACATCGGTGCCGTGCAAATCGCCCGGCAAACAGGGCCGTAGTATACTTTTACCATAACCCCATCCGATGTTCTCCTGCAGACGGCGCTGGCGGGCGCAGTCAATCGTGGCGGGACTTCGACGAGTGCGCCACACCATGCCGCGCCGGCCGGGCATCGACCGATCCGTCGGAAAACCGCAGAAAGGCCGCAAAAAATGCAATAGGCATAAATGAGCGGTTGACCGTCCCTTTCAGCGCCTGTACCTTCAGGTGGTTTTCGCGACAACCATCCGTTCAGCCCCGCTCGCCAGTTGTCCGCGCGCGAAGTCGTGCGGCGAACAAATATCAGCCCGCAAGCTCGAGCGGGTGCGATCGACAGACCAGCAGTCGATCGGAAACAGGGGATCCATTCATGAACCTATCTGCCCGCGCGAAGCGTCCGCCTCGTCCTGTCGTGGCGAATAATCCTGGCGCACGGCGGCCACTTTTGAACTTTTTTCACTTTGAAATTGACGGGGGGTTCATGCGCAAGATCGCCGTACTGACACGCATCATCTCGCTGTGCCTGGTCATGCACACACCGCTGGCACACTCCGCGGATGTCGTGGTAACGAGTGACGCCGACACGGGGGCCAATACATTGCGCGATGCGCTCGCCACGGCAAACGCTGGCGACACGATTGTGTTTGCGCTGCCGGCTGGTTCGACCATTTCCCTCGCCACCGGTTTGACAGTGACCAAGAATCTCACGATCGACGGCGCCGGTTCCTCAGGGCTCACGATCAGCGGCAATCACGCCGTGGCGGTGGTTACGATCAACGGCCCCGTCAGCGCAACGATCTCCAACCTGACCATCGCCGACGGAACGAACGGCATCTCGGCTGTGGGTTCGCTGACTCTCTTGAAGTGCACGGTGCGTGGAAGCGTTACCGGTATTTCCAGCTACGGCACCCTGCACGTGGCCAATAGTACGATCCTCGGAAACTCCACCCCGACCGTCGGCGGCGGCATCAGGATGTATGCCGGATCGGCAACGATCGTCAATAATACCTTTGTGAACAATGCCGCCCACTACGGTGGCGCGATCGAGACCGATTCTTCGTCGGCATCGAGCGTGACGAACAACCTGTTCCAGGGCAACTCGGCAACTCAGTTCGGCGGCAGCATCTACGACCTCAATAACAAGGTCGCTGCGGATCACAATCTCTATTGGAACAACCCCGACCTGAGCGGCCCGGGTTGCTATCAGTGCGCAAGCGACACGAATGCAATACTTGCCGATCCCCTGCTCGATTCGCTCGGCGACCACGGCGGCCCGACACAAACGTTCTTCCCCGGGCTCGGAAGTGCAGCGATCGACGCCGGTGATGACACGACCTGTGCCGCGGCGCCGGTGACCAATCTGGATCAGCGCGGCATCGCGCGGCCTTTCGGCAGCCAATGCGATATTGGCGCCGTGGAATCCGATGATCCGGTCTTTGCGGATGGGTTTGAGCCGCTCATCTGATTGGCGGCCTCTGGACGACCCCAGTAAACCTGACCCTTTCTTTTTTCTACGGGACCGACGACTCGTCCCATTCCGGCGTGTGGTTGTCGTCGCTGGCCGCCTGGTTCCACGGATACAGCGCGGGATACGTCGTCAGCGTCCCTGCGCTGTCGACGACCGGAGCGACGTAGACCTGTCGCTGCGTGCCGGAACGCGTCGACGAGAATGTCATCCAGTAGAAACGCCTGCCACCGTTGTCGGGCGCGCCCGACGACCATTTCGGCCAGCTGTTCGTGACGCCCGGGCTGGCCTTGCCGGTGCATGCCGGCGGATCGTTCGCGGCAATCCGCACGGGCATGGCGTCGCCGGCCGCGGAAACGACGTAGACTTCAGCCTGCGCGTTGTTGTAGCTCGTCATTCCAGCCGGAACGCGATTGTAGGCGACGTACTTGTCGTCGGACGAGAACGACGGGTAGTACTCGTTGTCGCTGGTCGCCGTGATGATGGTCGGCGCGCCGCCGGCGCGGTTGTTGAATGGCACGGTCTCGATGTCCCCCGAGGTCACGATCACGCCCTGGCTGACCGCATCCGAGGTTGCGACGTACAGCACGGTGTCGCTGGTGTGCGCGAACGAGGCGGAAGCCGCGTTCCTGGCCTCACCGTTGCGCGCGAGGAAATCCCAACCGGTGCCCTGCGCCACCGAAGAAGCCTCGAGGTCGGTCCACATGATCTTCGACTGGTACATCGTCAGCGCGACGTGGTCTCCGGCGGTCCAGTGCAACTTGGAGAACACCGGTTCCTGTTGATCCGGGCGCGCCATCAGGCTCTGGGCGCTTGCGCTGACGTAAGACGGCGTGAGGTGCTGGCCGTCGGAAGACAACAGGCCGATACCGACGGTCGCCGAGAACCCGACGTAGGCGCCGTCGGGCGTCGGCGCGTGACAGCCCACGCACGTCGTCCCCGCGTCGGCCGGGCCCAGGATGTCCTTGAGATTCTCATCGCCGATCTTGAACCCGCGTAGCAGCATCCCGCCGCTGCTGTTCGTCCAGTACACAATTGCACCCGGCGCAGAAACCGGCGCCACGCGGATCATGCCGCTGGATCCGAGCTCCGGTCCGGTAGTCAGGCTGCCGCCCGAGTAGGTTGCGCCACGCACCGACACTGTGATCGGCTGGTCGACGGTGTGCTGCGACAACCCGGTCCATACGTTGGCGGGCATCGTCCACGTCGTCGCGGTCGTGTAGACCACCAGCGCGTCGTCCTGATTCTTCGCGCTGATGCGCAGCTCGAACAGATTCTCGCCGCCAGTCGCGATCCACGTAAACCGCGGACGCACCCAGTTGTTCGGGAACAGCGTCCCTATCTGGGGATCCGCCAGGCACGGACCGCCGCTGAGTGCGCCAGTCGGGCCGAACAGCGTTGGCGCAGTGGCGGGCGCCCCTGCATCGACAATCGGCGCCGCGGGGAAGTCGCGATACTCGAAACCGGAAGCGAAGATATCGTCACCAGCCAACGCTGGCGATTGCAGCGCCAAGGCGAACACCGAAGCAGCGCACAGGATGACGAACGATCGGCACATCGCAGTATCCATCGAAGCCTGCATCAAAATACCACCTTTGCCACGACATTGGCACGAACATGCGGAAACCCGTGGCAGCGCGAGTTTTCGCATGGCAGAGTCCATGACCTCGTCAGAGCCATTACGAAAAAGGGCCGCTCGAGGCGGCTGGTGCAGGGTCAATAACTCGGGAGCGAAATCGCCCTGCCCCGTTTCTGCTGGATTTGTTCGCTTCGCACACTTCCCGGCGTTCTCCTGGGGTCGCAATCGCCGCCGCATGCGCAATGCCCCGGCAATTGCTATCAGCAGAGGGGGCAGGCATGTTCCAGCCGATTGCAAAACCGCAGGAGCCGGCGTCGGAGCGCAGGCTTGCGTTCGTCATAGCGACGCTGCTCGGCAGCGGCGCAACGCTTGGCGCGACGGCCGCCGTCGCCGCGCCGGCCGCGGTCACGAGTTGCGCCGATGACGGCGGGTTCGACACGCTGCGGCACGCGGTCTTGACCTCGAATGCCGGCGACACGATCGATCTCGGCACGGCCGGGTGCGG
>DATIEJ010000329.1:0-16820 GCA_035455825.1 Rhodanobacteraceae bacterium
GCGCGCGATCAGCTCGAAGCGCGAGCTGCGTCGGCGCTCCTCGTCGTGCCGGCGCGCATGCTCGATCGCGATCGCGGCGATGCGCGCAATCAGTTCCAGCGTCTCGATCTGCGCCGGCCGGAATTTGCGCGGCGGCTGCAGTGTCACGGCGAAGTATCCGAGCAGAAGCTCGTTCCAGCGGATCGGAAGGCCCAGCGCCTGGTGGTCGTCGAGCGAAGTCGTCGGCGAACGCGCAAGATCGCCATAGCGGCCGTGATAGCGCCCGCCCGTAGCAATGATGTGACCGCCGATGCCCTCGCCACGCGCCTGCACCGGCGGCGCCTCCGCACGTACCGAGTGATGCACGGTGGCGGTACGCATCACGTCGTCGGCCGCATCGTACAAGCCGATGATGCCGGCGTCGGCGTGGGCCAGGCGGCATGCCGCATCGAGAATCTGGTCGAGCAGGCGCGGCAACGGCGGTGCCTGCTCGATCTCGGCGAGCAGGGCCGCGAGCGGTCCCAGCGTGGCGGCAGGCAGAGTGTCGGACATGGCTCGCGGCAAGACTACCCGAATCGGCCGGGGATAGGGGCCTCGTCCCGCGACCGCACGCTGCTGACGCCGGAGTTGGCGTCGAATGCTGCGCTGCGGTAGGCTGGGCGACCATTACGGCGCATCGCCGCAGAGCATATCCAATGCAAGAAATCTACGACTTCGTGGCGGTCGAAACCGCCGCGCAAAAATTCTGGAACGATACGCGCGCGTTCGAGGTGACCGAAGACGCCTCGAAGCCGAAGTTCTTCTGCATGTCGATGCTGCCGTATCCGAGCGGCGCGCTGCACATGGGCCATGTGCGCAACTACACGATCGGCGACGTGATCACGCGCTTCCAGCGCATGAACGGCAGGAACGTGCTGCAGCCGATGGCCTGGGACGCGTTCGGCCTGCCGGCCGAGAACGCCGCGATCAAGAACAACACGGCGCCGGCGAAATGGACCTACGCGAACATCGAGCACATGCGCGCGCAGCTCAAGACGATGGGCTACGCGATCGACTGGTCGCGCGAGTTTGCGACCTGCCGGCCCGAGTACTACGTGCACGAACAGCGCATGTTCGTGCGCCTGTTCAAGAAGGGCCTGGTCTACCGCAAGAACAGCGTCGTGAACTTCGATCCGGTCGACCAGACCGTGCTGGCCAACGAACAGGTCGTCGACGGACGCGGCTGGCGCTCCGGCGCGATCGTGGAGAAGCGCGAAATACCCCAGTGGTTCCTCAAGATCACCGCCTACGCGCAGGAACTTCTCGACGGACTGGACAAGCTGCCCGGCTGGCCGGATTCGGTCAAGACGATGCAGCGCAACTGGATCGGGCGCTCCGAGGGCCTGGAGATCCGTTTCGATCTGGATGGACAGGACGGCTCGCTGACGGTGTTCACGACCCGGCCCGACACGCTGATGGGCGCGACGTTCCTGTCGATCGCCGCCGAGCATCCGCTGGCGCAGAAAGCAGCGCAGAATAATCCACAAATCCAGAAATTCATCGACGAGTGCAGGCATGGCGGCACCGCCGAGGCCGACATCGAGACGCAGGAAAAGAAGGGCATCGACACCGGCTTCAAGGTCGTGCATCCGGTTACCGGCGAAAAACTGCCGGTCTGGATCGCGAACTTCGTGCTCATGGGCTACGGCACCGGCGCAGTCATGGCCGTGCCCGGCCACGACGAGCGCGACTGGGAGTTCGCGACGAAGTACGACCTGTTCATCAAGATGGTCATCGTCAGCGACGCGGTGCGCGACGCGATCGCGGAACTTGGCCGTGAGGCCGACGAAAACCAGGATGCGATGAGTGCCGCGCTGGGCGTGAGCAAGCCGCTGGACGTCGTCGAGGCGCCGGGAGCGCTCGACATCGTGCAGGATTTCGAGCGCTCGATCATCGAAGACGGCGCCTACACCGAGTACGGCTGGCTGGTGAATTCCGGCGAATACGACGGCCTCGACTACCGGGGCGCATTCGAAGCACTCGCCGAACGGTTCGAACGCGAAGACAGGGGCGCCCGGCGCGTGAATTTCCGCCTGCGCGACTGGGGCGTCAGCCGCCAGCGCTACTGGGGCTGCCCGATTCCCGTCGTTTATTGCGCCAAGTGCGGCGCCGTGCCGGTGCCCGAGGACCAGTTGCCCGTGCGCCTGCCCGAAGACGTGCAGTTCATGGGCGTGCAGTCGCCGATCAAGGCCGATCCGGAATGGCGCAAGACCACCTGCCCGGACTGCGGCGGCCCGGCCGAGCGCGAGACCGACACGTTCGACACGTTCATGGAGTCGAGCTGGTACTACGCGCGCTACACGAGCCCCGGCGCGAGCGGCATGATCGACGCGCGCGCCAACTACTGGCTGCCGGTCGACCAGTACATCGGCGGTATAGAACACGCCATTCTGCACTTGTTGTATTTTCGCTTTTACCACAAGTTGCTTCGCGACGAAGGCATGGTGCATTCCGATGAACCGGCGACGAACCTGCTGTGCCAGGGCATGGTCATCGCCGACACGTTCTATCGGGAGTCGGCCGATGGCAATCGGGAATGGATCAATCCCGCCGACGTGGAGATCATGCGCGACGAGAAGGCGCGCATTACCGGCGCCGTCCTGAAAGCCGACGGCCTGCCGGTCGAGATCGGCGCGGTCGAGAAGATGTCGAAGTCCAAGAACAACGGCGTCGATCCGCAGACGATGGTGGACAAGTACGGCGCCGATACGGTGCGCTTGTTCTCGATGTTCGCCTCGCCGCCGGAGATGTCGCTCGAGTGGTCGGAGAACGGAGTTGCGGGAATGGCGCGGTTTCTGCGCCGCCTGTGGGCGTTTTGCCTGCAGCTGCGGGATCCATTGCGATCACAGTCGGGAGCGGCCTGGAACGCCGCGCAGGCGGACGCGGAGACCAGGAACTGCCGTCGCCAGGTCCACGAGCTGCTGAGCCAGGCGAACTACGACTATTCCCGCAAGCAGTTCAACACGGTCGTGTCGGCTGCGATGAAGATGTTGAATGCACTTGAAGCGCTGGGGCCGGCGAAGATCGTTTCCGCTGCCGAGATCGCCGGGAACGATGCCGCGACGCAGGCGGGTCGACAGCGGACATTCGTGTTCATCGAGGGGATGTCGACGCTGTTGCGCGTGCTGGCGCCGATCACGCCGCATGTCGCGCATGCGTTGTGGAATGAGCTTGGCTACGGCGGGAATATTCTCGACGCGGGGTGGCCGCAGGCCGACTCCGAAGCGCTGCAGAAGGCGTCGGTCACGCTCGCGGTGCAGGTAAACGGCAAGCTCCGCGGCACGATCGAAGTCGCCGTCGATGCGCCGCGCGAGCAGATCGAGCAGGCCGCGCTGGGCAACGTCGATGTGGCCAAGTATGTTGCCGGCGCGACGCCGAAGAAGGTCATCATCGTGCCGGGCAAGATCGTCAATATTGTCGTTTAGTGCTGAGAGAGGGCTTAGAAAAAGCCCTCTCCCCCGAACTTGTCTTGGGGGAGAGGGTTAGGTGAGGGGGCGCCCGGTGCTGCGTGCAGCCCCGAAGATGCTAGGCGTTGCCCCCTCACCCCAGCCCTCTCCCCCGACTTTGTCAGGGGAGAGGGAGCCAGTGCGTGCCCACGCAATTGCCAGGCGTTGATCTGAGCGCCGTTTTGCCGTCGCGCGCAACTGGCGTGGCGTTCGCCGTATCATCTGCTGCAGAAGTTGCATCCCATTCGTCACGGAACCCGAACATGACGTCACGCCGAACCGTTTTCTTTCTGTTGCCAGGGGCCATCGCTTTGCTCCTGAGCGCATGCGGCTATCACCTGCGCGGCGAAGCGCAGCTGCCGCCGGGCATGGAGCGCGTGCACGTCGACAGTTCCGACCAGTTCGGTCCGCTCAAGCGCAATGTCGAAAAGGCGCTCGAGCGCTCCGGTGCGAAGATCGAGCCGGCCGCCGGCGATGGCATCGCGGAGGTCAACCTGAGCGCCGTGTCGCTCGCACCGATCGTGCGCTCGGTTACTGCCAGCGCCAAGGTCAACGAATTCACGATGCTGTACCACGTCGAACTGCAGATAACCGATGGCTCCGGCAAGGTCGTGCTGCCGAAACAGGTGGTCGAGCAGTCACGCGTGTTCACGTTCGACCAGACCCAGGCGATCGGCACCGGCGCCGAGCAGGACGAGATCAAGAAGGAAATGGAACGCGAAATGACCCAGGTCGTGATGCGCAAGGTCGAGAGCGCCGAGCGCAAGTCGGGCAGTTGAAACACGTGCGGCGTGGATCGATGAACGCGTATGTGTTTCCGGTCGTTTGCATGACGCCGAAGCAGCCGCGGGCGCGCGCATGCCGCTGACGCTCGCACAGCTCCACAAGCACCTGGCCGGAACGGATCTGAAGCCGGTCTATCTGCTGGCCGGAGAAGAGCACCTTCTTCTGATAGAAGCCGCCGACGCGTTGCGCGCACGCGCGAAGGAACTCGGCTACGCCGAACGCGAAGTCCTCGATGCCGAAGGCAGCTACGACTGGAACGAATTCTCGATGGCCGCGGCGTCGATGTCGCTGTTTTCTTCCCGGCGCGTGATCGACCTGCGCCTGCCCAGCGGCCGGCCCGGCAAGGACGGCGCGGCGGCAATCGTCGAGTACTGCGAAAATCCGCCGCCGGACACCGTGCTGCTGATCACCTGCACGCAGTGGAGCAAGCAGCACGAGACCGCCTGGGTCGCCGCGGTCGAGCGCGCCGGAGCTTTCGTCCCGGTCTGGCCGTTGAAGCCGAATGAACTGCCGGACTGGATCGCGCAGCGCATGGCGCGCCGCGGACTGAAACCCGATCGCGACGCGATCGCGGCGCTGGTCGAGCGCATCGAAGGCAACCTGCTCGCGGCCGCGCAGGAAATCGACAAACTCGTGCTGCTGCACGGCGACAAGCCGCTCGATGCCGCGACGATGGAAGATCTCGTCGCCGACAGCGCGCGTTTCGACGTATTCCGCCTGGCCGACGCGGCGTTGTCCGGCGACGCGGCGCGCGCGTTGCGCGTGCTCGCTGGACTGCGCGCGGAAGGCGAGCAGGTTCCCGGGCTGATGGGCTGGATGTTGAACCAGTTGCAAACGATCGTGCGCCTGGCCAGCGCGGAGAATCTCTCGGCGGCATTCCGCGCCGAACGCATCTGGCCCGCTCGCGAAGGCCTTTATCGGAAGGCACTGTCGCGCGGCGACGCCGGCCACTGGGAGCGCTGCCTTGGCGAAGCCGCCGTCATCGACCGCCTGAGCAAGGGCCGCGGCAGCGGCGATCCGTGGCTGCAACTCGAGCGACTGATCGCCGCGATCGCGCAGCCGCGTTCTGGGTTGGTAGGGCTAAGGGCTGAGGGCTGAGGGCTGGAATAGGTTGGCGTGGCGGTTTGGTCCTCTGCCAATGCATCAGCGCGCCGCAATTCCGGTTTGCGCGGAAGCTGCGTGAAGCTATGCTCGTCCAGCCCTCAGCCCTCAGCCCTCAGCCCTCCAACCCAATGCCGCACCCCATCGCCATCCTCGGCGGCACGTTCGATCCGGTCCACAACGGACACTTGCGTGTCGCGTGGGAAGCCGGTGAAGCGCTCGACGCCGAAGTGCGCCTGATGCCGGCAAACGTGCCGCCGCATCGCGCGCCGCCGGTTGCCAGTGCCGCGCAGCGCGTGGCGCTGCTGCGCGCGGCGCTGGCCGGGCAGTCGCGGCTTCAGCTCGACGAACGAGAACTGCGCCGTGACGCGCCGTCATACACGGTTGAGACCTTGCGCGAAATGCGCGCGGAATTCCGGCAGGACCAGCCGCTGATCCTGCTGATCGGCGCCGACGCGTTTGCCGGACTGACGAGCTGGCGCGAGTGGCGCGCGTTGTTCGGTCTCGCGCACATTGCCGTACTGACCAGGCCGGGGCATGGCCTGGATGTTCCGGCGGAGCTGGATGCAGAGATCGCGCCACGTCGCGCCGGTTCCGTGCGCGATTTTGGCGAATCTCCCGCGGGCCGCGTGTTCAGGCTTCCGGTAACTCCGCTGGAAATTTCCGCCAGTGCCGTGCGCGCACTGCTGACCCAAGGGCGCGAGCCGCGTTGGCTGGTCCCCGATGCGCTGCTTGCAGATCGCAGACTTCTCGAACCTTATCGCCGCGCTGTCCAGCCCTCAGCCCTCGGCCCTCAGCCCTAGCCTCAGGCCCCCCGCGTTCGGCCCTTCCGCCGTCACAAAATCGGCGTATATTCCAAAACTGCGGGCAGAGCCCGCCTTTGTCCAACCAAGAGGTGAACCGCGTTTGGCCAGTCCAGCAAAGAAACCCAGCGGCGCCCCCGCGCGCCCACGCTCCACTTCCCGCAGCCGAAAAAAAGATACGGTTGCCATCGATCAGGTCGAACATCTGCGCCAGCAAGTCATGGTGGCGCTCGATGAACTCAAAGCCAAAGACGTGCGTGAGATCGACGTCCGCGGCAAGACCAGCATCGCCGATTTCCTCGTCATCGCCAGCGGCACGTCGACCCGGCACGTCAAGTCGATCGCCGACGAAGTCGTCAGGTACGCCAAGAAGGCCGGCATGATGCCGCTCGGCGTCGAAGGCCAGCGCGATGCCGACTGGGTTCTCGTCGACCTCGGCGACATCATCGTCCACGTCATGCTCCCGCGCATCCGCGAGTTCTACGGACTCGAGCGTCTGTGGACCGTCGGCGACGATTTGCCGGCGGCCGCAAACGCGGATTGAAGCAGCGGCGAGGGGCGAGAGGTGAGTCAGAGCGGCTCGCCGCCCTTGATTTTCCCTCGTCACTCGTCCCTCGTCCCTCCAAATGCGCGCCCATCTGATCGCCGTCGGTGAGCGCATGCCTGCCTGGGTCGGCGAAGGGTTCGCCGAATACGCCAAGCGCCTGTCGCGCGAGTTGCCATTGCAACTTGTGGAAATATCCACGAAGTCGCGCAGCCGCGAGGCCGCGCGGGCGATCGCCGACGAAGGCGCGGCGATCCTCGCCGCGATTCCGAAGTCGGCCCACGTCGTCGCACTCGACGGCCGCGGCAAAGCCTGGAGCAGCGAGGAACTCGCCGCGCAACTCGCGCGCTGGCGCATGCAGGGCCAGGACCTGGCGTTCGTCATCGGCGGCCCGGACGGCCTGGCGCCGGCCGTGCTCGAGCGCGCGCAACAGCGCTGGTCGCTCGGTCCGGCGACGCTGCCGCATCCGCTCGTGCGCATCGTCGTCGCCGAGCAGCTTTATCGCGCGGTCAGCCAGCTCGCAAATCATCCTTACCATCGCGGCTAGACGCGCCGCGTCGCCAGGCCGATCGTAAGCCGGATGTTTCGTTCAGAACTCTCCTGCGCGAGGCGCGCGGAACTGCGACGCGCCGGGTCGCGCGCCGCCATCTGCTATGCTGATTTGCAGGGGGATGGAACAGGCTGAACGGAACCGGCAGATGTCGACGGGCATCGAAATCACCAAGCTGTTGAACGCCGCCAACTCCGGCGACGCGGCGGCGCAGGATGCGGCGTATCAACTCGTCTACGATGAGCTCAAGCGCTGCGCACGCCGGCAAAGCGCGCTGACGCCGGGCTCATCGCTGTCACCGACGGCGCTGGTCAGCGAGTTGTACCTGAAGCTCAGCGAGAAGCGCGTCGCGCGAATCGACAACCGCCGGCACTTCTTCGCACTGGCATCGCGGGCGATGCGCCAGATCATGATCGACTACGCGCGGCATCGCACGCGGCTCAAGCGCGGCCGCGGTATCGTTCATGCGGCAGTCGACACCGCCGATCTCGGCGCGGCGACGGCAGAGCAGGCGATCGAGCTCGATGCGGCGCTGACCGACCTGGGCCGGCGCGATGCGGACCTGGTCCGCGTCGTCGAGTGGCATTTCTTCGGCGGCATGACGTTCCAGGAAATCGGCGACGAGCTCGGCCGGCACGAACGCACCGTTCGTCACGACTGGGAGTTGGCACGTGCCTGCCTGCGCGAGGCCATGGACCGGACGGCCAGCTCATGACCGACGCGGGCCGCTGGCAACGGATCAAGCAGCTGTTTCGCGACGCGCAAACCGTGCCGGACGGCGAGCGCGTTGCCTGGCTGCTTCGCCAGGAGGGCGATGCGGAATTGCTCGACGAGGTGCGGCGCCTGCTGTCGGCGCAGCAGGTATCGCACGGCCTTCTCGAGGGCGACGCCGCGGCAGCATTGCAGCGCATGGGCAGCGACGGTGCAACGGTCGATTTGTCCGGCACGCGCATCGGCAGCCTGCGTCTGTTGCGACTGATCGGCGAAGGCGGCATGGGCAGCGTCTATCTGGCCGAACGCGACGGCGGCGATTTCGTCCAGCGCGTGGCGCTGAAGCTGGTGCGCGCGGATTTCACCGGTCGCGATGCGCGCGAGCGGTTTCTGCGCGAGCGCAGCTTTCTCGCCCGGCTCGTGCATCCGCACATCGCCCAGTTTCACGACGGCGGGCTCACCGCCGACGGCAGCCCGTACTTCACGCTGGAATATGTCGAGGGAGAGCCGATCACGGCCTGGTGCGACGCGCACCGCCTCGGCGTGCGCGAGCGCGTCGCGCTGGCACTGCAGGTCTGCGCCGCGGTGGCCTACGCGCATCGCAACCTGATCGTGCATCGCGACCTCAAGCCATCGAACATCCTGGTCAGCGCCGATGGCGAGGCCAAGCTGCTCGACTTCGGCATCGCCAAGCTGCTCGACCCCGAAGCCGCGGAAGGCCGGACGGCGACACATTCGCGGATGATGACGCCCGAGTACGCGGCACCCGAGCAGGTGCTCGGCGAACCGATCACGACCGCGACCGACGTCTATGCGATCGGCGTGCTGCTCTATCAGTTGCTCAGCGGGCGCCTGCCGTACGCGCGCGCGGAATCGGGTGCGGTCAGTTTCCAGAAGGCCGTCGTCGAAGAAGTGCCGGAGCCCGTGCATCGCGCGATCAGCCGTCCGCTGCGCGATGGCGATGACACGGCGACCGGCGAGGCGCTGGCCGCTGCGCGCGGCACCAGCGTGCCGGCACTGCGGCGCAGCCTGCGCGGCGATCTCGACCGCATCGTCCAACGCTCGCTGGCCAAGCGTCCCGAGGCGCGTTACCAGAGCGTCGCCGAACTGGCGGCCGACCTGCGCGCGTTCAGCGCCGGCCGCGCGATCAGCGGCAGCAGCCGGCGCTATCGTCTGCGCATGTTCGTGCGGCGCCACTGGTTGCCGCTGTCGGCTGCATCAGTCTTGCTGCTCGTGCTGCTGGTCAGCGCCGCGACGCTGCTCCGGCAATCGCGCCAGATCGCGCACGAGGCGCAGAACACGCTGCAAGTGAAGAACTTCCTTTTCGGTTTGTTCACCGCGGTCGATCCACACGAAGCCAAGGGTCGCGAAGTCAGCGCGCGCGAATTGCTCGACCGCGGCGCCGAGCGCATCGCGCAGAACAGCGCGCTCGATGCGCAGCAGCGCGCGGAGATCCAGGCCACGCTGGGCCGCACCTACTACCAGCTCGGCCTGTTCGACCAGGCGAGCAAGTTGCAGCAGAGCGCGATCGAAGGACTGGCTGCGACGGATTCGCGCGGAAGGCGGCTTCTGGCCGTGACACAGTCGCAGCGCGCCGAGACGTTGACGGAGCTCGGCGATCTGAAAAGCGCCGCAGCGCTGGCAGCGCAGGCCAGTGCGACGCTCGAAAACCTGCCCGGCGCGACGCCGGCCGATCGCGCCGGCGCGCTGCGCGCGCAGACGACGGTCGCGTTCGCGCAGCGCGATTTCGATGGTGCAAAAAAATATGCGGATGCCGAACTTGCGCTGGTGAATTCGGCGCAGGCCGAGCCGCGCGATCGCTACCAGGCACTGATGGCCGCCGGCGGAGCGAGCTGGGGCCTGGAAACCTATCAGGATGCCGAGGCGCGATTTCGCGAAGCCCTGGCCGTCGCGCTGGACGACCCGCACCCGGACGAACTGAACGTTGCCAAGGCGCGCACGAACCTGGGCATGGCGCTGCAGACGCAGTCGCATTACGCGGAGGCCGAGGTGCTGCAGAAGCTTGCGCTGGCGACCGATGAAAAGATGCTCGGCGCCGAGCATGCGGCCACGCTGGCCGTGCGCCGCGACCTGGCGCTGTGCGAATACCGGCTCGGCCGCTACGCGCCGGCCCAGGCGATCATGGAGCAGACGCTGGCGGCCCAGCGCCACAAGCTCGGCAACGATCATCCGGCGATCGCCGGGACGGAGATCAATCTGGGCGGCCTGCTGATTGAACGCGGTGCCGCGGCCGAGGCCGAACCGGTCCTGACCGAAGCGGTGTCGATTTTCGAAAAGAAGTACGGGCCGGACTACCAGGGCGTCGTGATGGCGTTGGGGAATCTTGCCGCCGCACACATCGCCATGGGCAAGCTCGACGCGGCCAGCGCCGAACTCGACCGGGTCACCGCCCATGAACAGGGCACCAGCGACAAGGACCGGTCGCTCACGCTGATGCGTCTCGGCGAATTGCAGCGATTGCGCGGCGATCTCGCGGCGGCCATCGAGCTGCATCGCCGCGCGGTCGCCGGCTCGAAGGAATTGCACGGGGAGAACCACCGTTTCACGGCCAATGCCCACGAGCAACTGGCGCGGTCGCTGCGCGCCAGCGGCGATACGCACGGCGCCGAGCAGGAGTTCCGCGCGGCGCTCGCGTCGTATGCCGGTTATCTGCCGAACGGCGAACATCCGATGGCGGCGACGGCTTCGTACGAACTCGGGCAATTACTGGTGCGTGTGCAAGAGACTCACGACGAAGGCCTGCAGTTGCTGGGTTCCGCCGCCACAATGCGCGAAAAATTCCTTGGCGCCGACGACCCGGCGACGCAGGAGGCGCGAGCGGCGCTGAATGCCGCGCAGGGCTCCGGCAAAACCTGACAACGGGATTTCGGAGGCTGGTCGAATTCAAAAACCAATGGCGGTCGGGCGGTGCGCATGCCGCCCGACCGCCGTTTCGGATCAGTCGAAGCCGTTCGCGAACACGGTATCGTCGACGTACTGGATGCAAGACGAGAATTCCGAGGTGTTGCCGTCGGCATCCTCGGCCGTCGCCGTGATGAACGGGGTCGAGGCGTAGTCCACGAATGCCGGCTGGATCGCGAACGGCGCGAGGAACTGGCCATTCGCGCCGAGGCCGCCGGTGGTCGCGAACGCGCCGCCGAAGTAGTACATGCCTTCGCCATGGCCGCTTGGATCGCAGGCGATCGAAGCGTAGATGCTGATCCAGTACGTGCCAGGTGTCGTCAGAAGGCTGCCGCTGATCGTTCCGGAAGTGTGGCCGCCCTTCGCGCTGTCCAGCAACGGGAAGTTCAGCCCGCGGTTGGCGTAGTCGACCGGCTGGGTCAGCGAGTCGTTGTCGTTCGCCGTGACGCCGGCGCCGGCCAGGTCGATGCCGAGGCCGCCGTTGCCGAGCAGGGCGACGGCATGAACCGCATTGTGCTGGCCGTTGACGACGCGAATGCCAGTACCCGCGTTGTAATAGATCGAGCCGTACGTCACGGTGTTGTCGTGGGCGCCATTCTGGAAGACGATGCCGCCGGCGTTGCCCTGGCCGCTGTCGGACAGCGACAGCAGCTCGCCGATCTCGTTGCTGAACAGTTCGTTGCCGTGCGCCTGGCTGTTCGTCACCGAGATGCCGTAGCCGCCGTTGTAGGCGATGAAGTTGTATCGCACGTCGTTGCCGGGACCGGCCAGCGTGATGCCTGCCGCGCCGTTGCCGCGATCGACGAAAGTGTTCGTGTTGCCGTTGTAGCCGACGCCGATGAAGTTGTTGACGATGTGGTTGTCGTGTCCGGCAACGAGCGCGTCCGTCGCGCCGTCGACGACGATGCCGCCGCCGGTCGCGCTGCCGATCAGGTTGCGCCGGTCGTAATTGTCGCCAAAATCGCCGCCGCCGATCGTCACGTCGTGCACGGCCGGCCCGATGATGATGCCGTTGCCGGACGGATCGAGGGCCGAGCCACCGGCGTTGCCGCCGATCTTCGACCCGGTGATCGTGTGTCCGCTGCCGCCGTACATGCTGATCGCGCCGTGCGAGAACCCGCTGAACGCGAGTCCGCTGACTTGCATCTCGATGCTGTCGTCGGCCGTGGCCGAGACATAGAGGCCGTCGGCGAGGTTGTGCGGCGAGCCGTCGAGGATCACGCAGATGGACCCGTTGAAACCGAACTGCAGGGTGTTCGCAGATGCGCCGTCCTGGCTGTAGCCGGCAAATGCGATCGATGAGGTGATCTGCGGGAGCGGCGTCAGCGGCGCGATCGTATACGGACAACCGCTGGCGGGTCCCAGGTCGAACAGGATAAACGCAGCCGGCGGATTGTTCGCGTTCGCGCTCGCGATCGCCGAGCGCAGCGAGCCGATGCCGGAATCGGCGGTCGTCGTGACGGTAAGCAACGGCAGGTTGTTGATCGTCGATTCGAATGCGCCGCGGTCCGGCGCCGTGCCGACCTGGCGGTCGCGCCCGGAGAGGTCGGTCGGCGGCAGTCCGCCGATGACGTTCGCGGTGCCGCTGTTGATGACGTACGACGCCGGCGCTTCGATCGGCCGGAACGACGCGTCGAGCTTCGGATCGGCGGTCGTCGTGCCGACGTTTTCGGTCGTGCCTGGCCATGAATGCGTCTGGATCACGTTGTCGTACAGCTTGATGTCGGTGCCGATATTGACGGCAAAGTCGCTGCCCGCGTTGTTGTAGAAGATGTTGTTGTAGGCGCGCACGGGAACGGCGCCGAAGTTCAGCAGGCCGAAGCCGCCGAGCGAACCGGTATTGTCGACGACCGTGTTGTTGATCAGCTCGATCGTCGGGTGGCCGGATACCACGTAGACGAAGATCGCGCCCGCGTCACTCGTGCCGGAACCGCCGGCATTGTCGTGCAGCAGGTTGTCGACGATGCGCACGACGCCGCCGACGGCCGGGTCTTCGCTCCAGTAGACATACAGCGGCAACGCATCCGCGACGGTGGTGGCGGTGAAGACACTGCGGCGGATCGTCAGTTGCGACCCGGGCGGCAGCCCGGCGTTTTCGTTCGAGTCGGCGCCGATGATGAGCCCGTTCGGCAGCTGGAACGTGATGCCCTCGACCGTCGCATCGCCGAGGATGTTGACCTCGTCGTCAGGCGCCTGCGTCGTGTCGGTGACGATGGTGTTGCCGACGCCGATGTTGCGCGTCGTGCAGGTGGCGTTCGTGTAGCCGCCGAGCAGGCTCGATCCGGCGGCGAACTTGCCGGTTGCGCTCGGCGTCAGCTTCGCGTTCCAGGCGGTCTGGTTGAGGTGGTAGGTGTTCTGCTGCAGCTTGACCGTCAACGGCGTGGTCTGGGCAATAGCCAGCGCCGAAACGAGTTCGCTGTCGTTGCCGACGCAGTAGTCGGGCGGGTCTGCCAGCGCCACGCTTGCCGCCACGGCCAGCACCAGCGCGGCGCCCGCGCGGCGCGCGCGCGGCCACGCATTCGAAACATTCCACGGTTGCATCGGATCTCTCCCGGCTTGGGCGGAACTGCCCGCGTCGCAGACCTGTTACGACAGCTGCGGGAAAAACCGGGTGTCGGGCAATCGAATCGCGGCCGGACCCGAACTCGCAGCGGGAAATACGCCAGGCAGCGACAAGTCGTGGTGCGGTTCGAAATCCTGTCAGTTCGGATCGAAGCCGTTGGCAAAGATGTAATCGACGTTCTCGAAAGCGCCGAGGTCGACGTGGCCGGCGAAGCTGCGCGGATGGCCTTCGAGGTCGATGACCGGCAGACCGCCGGCCGGCGTCAGCGTGCCGGCTTGCAGCAGCGGCGAAGTCGAGCGCAGGTGGAAATCGTCGACGGCAACGAATCGCGGATCGACGCCGATCAGGTTGCCGCTGCCGCCGGGCGCCGGGGCTCCGGTGATGGTCGTGTAATCATTGTGGGCGAAGTCCACTTTCTCGAAGCCATAAAGATAGAAATCGTACGCGCCGGTGCCGTGGTTGCCGTAGCTGATCGTATTGCTTACATGCCCGGTCGCGCCGGCTTCACCTATCCCCGTGATCATGTTGCTGCTGCCGGTGTTGGTGTTGCCGGTGATCGTGTTGTTCGTGATGTAGACCGTGCCGACGGTCAAGCTCGTCGACAGCGCCGCGGCCGCGGGCGCGCTATTGCCGACGAACAGGTTGTTTTCGATATAGGCCGTTCCATTGCCGAATATCGTCAGTCCGCCCGTGCCGAATCCATCGACGTTGTCGCGCACGATGTTGCCGTCGAATATCGCGATCTCGCCGGCATTCGCGTCGTTCAAGGCGATTGCGGCGCCGCCACCAGCCGAGCCGCCGTAGTTTGCGTTCTGGATCGTCAGATGGCGGACCGTGATATCGCCGTTGGTCTGGATCGAAAGCACCCGGGTCAGGCCGCCGCCATCGAGAACGCTGATGCCGGGAGCGAGGTTCTGGCTCGAACACGTGCCGTTGTAGCCACCTTCGAGCGTCAGGGCGAATCCGCTCACGGTGCCAAAAAAGAAAGGCGCCCCCGATGTCGTGAACGTCCCGTTCGTGACTTGGATCGTGTTGTCCTGGTTGTTGGACGTGCCGGCACTACCCGCGTCGGTCAACGCTGCCTGGAGTTCGGAGGCGTTGTGCGCGCAATAGGTCTTTGCGTGGGCTCCGGCCGCGGCGAGCGCTGCGGCAATCGCGAGCGCGGCGCGAACCAGCCCTGAGCGCAGTTCACGGCGGGAAGACGGGCGGAACGCGGCAGTGGGTTTGCTCTGCATGTGCACAGTCCATGGATAGCCAGCCGGCTCGTGACCAGCGCGTCATGACGACCGGTTCCAGGGCGCGGGCGCGACCGTATTTTCCGACTACGCGAAAACACGGCCAGTGCGGACATGAAGGAAGGCTGGTTGGACGCCATTCAGCATCCGCTTCCCTGCGTGCTAAGGTGCCGGCGGTCCTATCGCCCCTTGAGTCATGCTCTATCTCGCATCGCAATCGCCGCGCCGGCGCCAGCTGCTCGAGCAGGTCGGCATCCGTTTCGACACGGTCGATGTCGACGTTCCCGAGGCGCGCGCGCCGGGCGAACCGCCGGCCGACTATATCAGCCGCGTTGCGCGCGAAAAAGCCGGCGCGGGTATGTTGAAGCTCGCGGGAGTGGCGGGCGCCGTCGTGCTCGGCGCCGATACGGAGGTCGTGCTCGACGGCGAGGTGTTCGGCAAGCCGGTCGACGCGGCGCATGCCACGGCGATGTTGCGCCGTCTTGGCGGACGGACGCATGAGGCGATCTCTGCCGTGTGGTGCGTCAGCGCCGGGCGCGAGGAGCGAGCGATCAGCGTTTCCGAGGTCACCTTCGCGGCGCTGTCCGAGGCCGCGATTGCCGCCTACGTGGCCAGCGGCGAGCCCATCGGCAGGGCCGGCGCCTATGCGATCCAGGGGCGCGCCGCGGCATTCATCAGCAGGCTCTCGGGCAGCTATTCAGGCGTCATGGGCCTGCCGCTGTTCGAGACGCTGGAACTGCTGCGCCGATACGGGATTGGAGCGGCCGGATAGGGCGGGCTTCGCCGTCGCCACCCGGTCGGCCAGGCGGGCGAAGCGGTGCACGCGCTAGGCCAAGGCCGCCAGATTCGACAGCGCGACCCTCGCCAGCTATAAACAGTCTTAGAAAATCTTGGCAAGCATCGGCCGTGAGCGAAGAAATACTGATCAATGTCACGCCGCGCGAGACCCGCGTCGCGGTAGTCGAGAACGGCATGCTGCAGGAAGTGCATGTCGAACGCGCCCTGCGGCGAGGCTACGTCGGCAACATCTACAAGGGGCGTGTCAGCCGGGTCATGCCCGGCATGCAGGCGGCTTTCGTCGAGGTCGGTCTGGAGCGTGCCGCGTTCCTGCACGCGTCCGACATCGTGCGCACGATCCCATCGAACAACGGGGTCGTGCGCGACGATCGATCCCCGTCCCTGGCGCCGGCGGGGGAGGGCAAGGCCTGGCCGGCTCCGGCGCTGCTAGGGGACTCTCCCGAAAACGGGCCTTCGCCGCCCCCGCCGATCAGTGAGCTGGTGCACGAAGGCCAGGAAATCGTCGTGCAGGTCGTGAAGGATCCGATCGGCACGAAGGGCGCGCGGCTGACGACGCATCTGTCCGTGCCATCGCGTTACCTGGTGCTGCTGCCGCACGCCAAGATGATCGGCGTGTCGGTGCGCATCGAGGACGAAGGCGAGCGCACGCGACTCAAGGAAATCATGCAGGCGCTGTCGGGCGACAGCACGCTCGGCTACATCGTTCGCACGAACGCCGAAGGCCAGACGCGCGAAGCGCTGGCCGAGGACGTCGAATACCTCGGCAAGCTCTGGCGCTCGGTCCAGGACAGCATCGGCCGCACCAGGGTCGGCGAGCGCATCTACGAAGAGCTGTCGTTGCCGCTGCGGGCGCTGCGCGACCTCATGCGCGGCGAAGTCGAAAAAGTACGCGTCGATTCGCGCGAAACGCTCGACCGGACAGTCATGTTCGCGCGCCAGTTCATGCCCGATCTGGCCGAGCGCATCGAACACTATCCGGGCGAGCGGCCGATTTTCGACCTGTATGGGGTCGAGGATGAAATTCAGCGTGCGCTCAAGAAAGACGTGCCATTGAAGTCCGGTGGATATCTGATCATCGACCAGACCGAGGCAATGACAACGATCGACGTCAATACCGGCGCGTTTCTCGGCCATCGCAACCTCGAGGAGACGGTTTACAAGACCAACCTCGAAGCCGCGCAGGCGGCCGCCCGCCAGCTGCGCCTGCGCAACCTCGGCGGCATCATCATCATCGACTTCATCGACATGACCGACGACGAGCACAAGCGGCAGGTGCTGCGCATGCTCGAAAAGTCGCTCGCCCACGACCACGCCAAGACGACGGTGTACGAGATGTCGCACCT
>DATIEJ010000330.1:0-5614 GCA_035455825.1 Rhodanobacteraceae bacterium
CCCGACGTGAACCTGATGCACGGCCAGGCCTGGTACAACCAGATGATCCTGGCGGATCCGGCCGACCCGAGCGGCAATACGCTGTATGCGGGCGGCAACTACAGCTCGGCAGTCAGCCGCGACGGCGGCAATACCTGGACGCTGCTGACCAGCTGGCTCGGCAATCTGTCGACGCACCAAGCCGGTCCCGGCGAGCAATTCAGCATCCCCTATGCGCACGCCGATTTCCACGCCGCGGCCGTGTCGCTGGCCGGCAAGGCGCCGCGCATCTTCTTCGGCAACGACGGCGGCATCTTCTACAGCGATGACGCCGGCAAGTCGTGGATCGACAATGCGAACCAGGGCCTGGTGACGACGTTGATCTACTCGCTGTCGGTCGGACCGGTGCATCCGGACAACACGCTGATCGGCCTGCAGGACAACGGCACGCTGTTCCGCGTCAACAAGGGCACGTTCACCGGCTCGATCGGCGGCGACGGTTTCGGCACCGGCTGGAGCCAGGCCAACGACGACATCTCGATGGGCAGCCTGTACTACCTCGATATCCGCCGCTGGAAATCCAATCCGCCGAACAACCAGGCGAAGTACGACAGCTTGCTCAACACGTCGAACCTGGCCGGCGACCCGCCGGATTTCGCGTGGTATTACGACTCCTACTTCAACACGCCGATCACGACGCCGACGGCGACCGCCGATCCGACCGGCCACGTGTTCTTCACGAACACGGCGCACTACGCGCTGAAGACCAGCGACGGCGGCGACAGCTGGAGCGCGATCTGGACGTCTCCGGGGAGCACTGCCATCCGGTCGGCCAGCCACACCCTCGGTGTGGCGCCCGACAGCCTCGATCATATCGGCCTGGCCGGCGCTTCCGGCAATGTCGTGTTCACGCATGACGGCGGAGCCAACTGGACGACGCAGAACCTGATCGCGCTGGTGCCGGGATGGCCGGGCTTCAACACGACGGTCGGGATCGCGACCGATCACAACGTGATGTACGTCGGCAACGAAAGCACGACGGCGGGACCGCACGTCGCGCGCAGCATCGACGGCGGCACGACCTGGGCCGACGCGACCGGCGACCTGCCGCAGTTGCCGGTCAACAAGGTCGTCGTCGATCCGAACGACAGCACCGGCAATACGGTGTACGCGGCGAACTGGATCGGCGTCTATCGCACGGTCAACGGCGGCGCGAACTGGTCGCGCGTCGGCACCGGTCTGCCACTGGCGATGGTCAGCGATCTGTACTTCGAGCCGCACGGCAAGTTCCTGCGCATTGCCAGCTATGGCCGCGGACTGTGGGAATTGCCGCTGCCGCTGAACTGATTCAGGCGCAATGAACGCACCGGGGCCGCCGCGAGGCGGCCTCGGCATTTTTGCCGTATCCTTTTTTCCGGTTTCCCAAGGTCCTCATGCGCATGCCTTCATTCATCGCGTTGCGCCGGGCGCAACTGCTGCTCGCCGCGCTCGCCTGTGCCCTCGCTGCGCCGGCGTTCGCCGGCGCGGAGTTCAGCGCCGTGACGAAAAACACGAACACCGGAACCCGCCTGCCGGCATTCGGCGACGCGACCGTGGACGGCGCGGTCGACAACGAGCACGGCCGGCTCGAATATCGCGAGAGCGGCGCCGGCAGCCTGCCCAAGGGCAGCATCGTCGTGACGACGGACGGCGGGCGCACCGTCAAGCTGTACAACGTCGAAGAGCACACGTGCGGCGACGTGCCCGTGTTGTCGTCGGCGCCGACCGGCATGCGGGCGCAGGCCGCCGCGCTGACCCGCTACGAGAATGTCGAGATCAAGAAGACGCTCGATGCGAAGGGGCCGAAGCTGCACGGCAGCGCCACCCGCCATCTGCGCTACACGACGACGTATGACGTCCATCCGAGCGGCCCCGCGGCCAAGGTGCTGCGCGGGTCGATCGAATCCGAAGTCTGGGTTGCGCCGGCTTTGACCGACCCGGCGTTTGCGCTCTGGCTCAACGCGGCGCCGCACACCGGCAACCCGGATGCGGATCGCAAGATCGCCGACGCCATGGGCGACGCAAAAGGTGCCGCGCTCAAGCGCGTTCAGCGCACGTCGCTGCAGCTCGAAGGCGGGAAGGAGCAGGTGTCGACGACGACGATGGAAGTCACGCGGCTGTCGACGCAACGGCCCTCGGCCAAGGCCCTGGAGCCGCCGTTTGTCTGCCGCGTCGGGCCGTCGAAACAGTGATGTAAGGTGGGCCTTGGCCCACCGGCTCTTCTCTTGCGCCAAAAAGCCTGTCTGTTGTTGTAGATCTGCCCTCACCCCTTGCCCTCTCCCGCTTGTGTGGGAGAGGGGGAGTGATTGTCGCGCTGCGCGCGACCAGGGTACTTCATAGGAGCGGGGAGTGATCGTCGCGCTGGCGCGCGACATCGGTATTTGATGAGAGCGGCGCGCCCTACACGTCGCCGGCGCTCGCCCAGCCTTCGCCCGTGCCGCGGTTGTATACAAAATCACTTTGCAGCACGCTGCCGGCGGGGATCGACTCCTGCTTGGCCAGTTCCAGGTAGAGCGGCGTGAAATCGGGCTCGGTCGCATCCATCAATTGCTGGAAGCTGTCGATGACGAAATAGGTCTTCTGGTACGTGTCGATGCGGTAGCGCGTGCGCATGATGCGCGGCATGTCGAAGCCGATGCGGTTCGGCGCGGCCGATTCGAGGCAGTGGATCGACTCGCCCTTCGACGAGACGATGCCGGACCCGTAGATGCGCAGTCCGTCGGCTTGCTTGATCAGGCCGAATTCGACCGTGTACCAGTACAGCCGCGTCAGGTTGACCAGCGCTTCGGCGCCGAGTCCGTGTGCCTTGACGCCGCCGCAGCCGTAGGCCTGCATGTAGTCGGCGAACACCGGATTGAGCAGCAGTGGCACGTGGCCGAACAGGTCGTGGAACAGGTCCGGCTCGGCGATGTAGTCGATCTGTTCGGGTTTGCGGATCCACCAGGTGACCGGAAAGCGCCGGTTCGCCAGGTGGTCGAAAAACGTCAGCTCGGGCAACAGGCCCTCGACGCCGATGATCTGCCACCCGGTCGTGCCCTTGAGCACGCGGTTGAGATCGTCGAACTTCGGAATCGCGTCCGGCGTCATGCCGAAGCGCTGCTGGTTCTCGAGGAACTCGTCGCAGGCGCGGCCGACCAGGAGCTGTTTCTGGCGCTCGAACAGCGTCGCCCAGGTTTCGTGATCCGAGCGCGTGTAGCTCGCCCACGGCTGGTCGACGACCGCCGTCGTGTAAACCGGCACGGAACCCTTGTCGGTTTGCTGGTGCTCAACGCGGCGCGGCTGTGCGTTCATGACGGCAAGCTTCGTCGAGAAAGTGTAATTGTAGCACCGGCTACCCTGAGCGAGGCTCTAACGAGCCCATCGCCAAAAAAGCATTGTTTTGGGACGCGGATAACGCGGATAAACACGGATAAAAGCGGATTAGGACAACAGACAGGTGTGAGCTGCGCCGTGCAGGTCCTCACAAATTGCTCTATCCGTGTTTATCCGCGTCCATCCGCGTCATCCGCGTCCAAAAATGAGCGCCCAGGCACCCTCGGCGCACAGTCAGTGCAGCGTCTGCCCATCGCGCTGACGTTGCGGGAATTCGACGATGTTGTCGCCGCCGCGTTGCTGAACGCGCGGCCCGCTCCAGAGTACCGGCACGTCGGTCGGACGCGGCGGCTCCAGTTCATCCTCGGCTGCCGCCAGCGCCTCCTCCTCGTCCTCCCAGCTGTAGCGTTTGCGCACCGGCTGCGGATCGAGCCGGAACAGCGCCAACGCGCAGGCGACGCCGGCGATCGCGCCGCCCAGGTGGTACTCGAACGAAACCTGGACTTCGCGCGGCAGCACGGTCATCAGCATGCCGCCGTAGAGGAAGAACACG
This sequence comes from Rhodanobacteraceae bacterium, assembly GCA_035455825.1. Lineage (GTDB taxonomy): Bacteria > Pseudomonadota > Gammaproteobacteria > Xanthomonadales > Rhodanobacteraceae > Rudaea. The sequence goes on from DATIEJ010000330.1 coordinate 3,884, forward strand.
AGCAGCGCGAGCGCGACGCCGAGCCGGTCGCGGCGCAGCAGGCCCATCACGAAGACGAAGAACATCAGACCGTGCGCGATGCCACTGATGCCCACGTGCGTCGAAGGTCGCGCCCACAGCCACACGCCGAGTCCGGACGCAAGCCAGATCAGCGGCAAGGCGTAGCGTGTCGCGCGCGGATAGGCGTACAGGGTCAGCGCCGACAGCAGGCCGAGCGGCAGCGTATTCGACATCAGATGCTCGAATGACGCGTGCGCGAATGGCGCCGTCAGGATGCCGATCAAGCCGCCAATTTCGCGCGGGCGGATGCCCAGATCGTCGATGTTCCAGCCGAGCGCCCAGGCGCCGAGCCAGGCCAGCCAGATCCCGGCGACGAGCCCGGCCGCTCCAAGCAGCGCGTAACGAATGCGCGTGCGGTCGCGCTTGATGGCGGCGTCGCCGGGTTCCGGGGTCGGGTGAGCAATATCCATCGCGTATCTATGGGGCCCGAATTGCTGCAGGCAAGGTGGTTCAAGCCCTGCTGCCTTATCATGGGCGAATGAACAATCAGGACACCAGCACGAACCCCGTCGTCCGCCTGAAGATCGAGCGGCGCTCGAACCATCCGTGGATTTTCCAGAAGATGGTCGACAAGCCCGAGCCGCGGCCGAAGCCCGGCAGCGTCGTCGACATCTACGATCGCGACGGCACGTTCGCCGGCCGCGGGTTCTACAACGGCCACTCGCGCATCGCCTTGCGCGTGCTGACGGCGGATCCGGACGAAGCCGTCGACGAGGCGTTCTTCGCGCGCAAGATCGCGCAGGCCGTGTCCCTGCGGCGCGACGTCCTGAAGCTCGACGCGGTCACCGACGCGTATCGCCTCGTTCATTCCGAGGGCGACGGCCTGTCCGGCCTTGTCGTCGACCGCTTCGCCGACACGCTCGTCATCGAGTTCTTTTCGGCCGGCATGGTCAAGCAGCGCGATCTGATCAAACGTTGCCTGCTCGAACATTTTCCCGGCGCACAGACCTACGTGTTCGCCGAGGATCATGTGCAGAAACAGGAAAGCTTCGACCTGGCGCATCCGTCCACACCGGCGTCGACCGTCATCCACGAACACGGCGTGAAATTCCATGCCGCGCCCGGCAGCAAGCACAAGACCGGTTTCTTCCTCGACCAGCGCGACAACCGCAAGACGCTGGCCGACTTCTGCGCCGGCGCGCGCGTGCTCGACCTGTGCTGCAATTCCGGCGGCTTCGGCATCTATGCCAAGACGCTCGGCGGCGCGGGCGAGGTCGTCGGCGTCGATCTGGACGAAGACATCCTGCAGATCGCCGAGCAGAATGCGCGCCTGAACAAGGTCAAGGTGCGTTTCATCCAGGCCGACATCTTCGCCTGGTTGCGCGACGTCGCGGTCAACAACCGCAACGCCGAGGACAAGCGCTTCGACGTCGTGATCCTCGATCCGGCCAAGATGACGCGCGACCGCGAGCAGGTGATCCCGGCGCTGAAGAAATATCTCGACATGAACAAGCTCGCACTCGCGGCCGTAAAGCCCGGTGGGATCCTGCTGAGCTGCTCCTGCACGGGCCTGGTCAGCGAAGAGCAGTTCCTCGACATGCTGCGCCGCGCCGCGTTCTACGCAAACCGCACGATCCAGGTCATCAAGGTCACCGGCGCTGGCGGCGACCATCCGTGGCTCGCGCACGTCCCGGAATCGCGCTACCTCAAGGCCGCGTTCTGCCGCGTGGA
>DATIEJ010000331.1:0-10424 GCA_035455825.1 Rhodanobacteraceae bacterium
ACTCGTCGGGCGCCCACCAGTAACCATGGAAGCGGCTCATTTCTTCCTGTGCAACGAACTCCGCTTCGCCGTTGTGGATCGTCTTGCCGCCGTCGTGGGTCAATGCGCGCGCCTTGCCGTCGGCCAGGTCGATCAGCCACAGGTTCTGTTCGCGCAGGTACGACACGAAGTGGCCGCGCGGCGAGACCTGCGGATCGAGCGCCTCGCCGCCGGTGTCGAGTTCGCGCAGGCCCTTGCCGGCGTGGGCGGCGAGATCGAAAAGGTACAGCTTGCCGGCGAACGGGAACAGCAGCTTCGTTCCATCCGGCGCCCACGTGTAGTCGACGATGCCGTGCTGGCCAGCCATGCGCGCGCGTTCACGCCGGGCCTTCTCGGCGTCGGAAAGCTGCTCGCCACCGGGCGCGAGCGTGCGCGAGTCGACGAGCAGCCGCGTCGCGCCGGCCTTCACGTTGTACTCCCACAAGTCGAACGTATTCTGGTCGTCGGCCTTCGCGCGCAGGAACGTGACGCGCGCGCCGTCCGGCGAAATCTTCAACCGCACCGGCGCCGGACCCGTGAGGCTGCCGCCGCCGTAGATCCGGTCGATCGTCAGTTGCTCGGCGTGGGTTGCCATCGCGACGGCAGTCAGGACGATAGCGATCAGGACTGCGCGCAAGCGATTCTCCGGAGGCAAGGTGGCGGCGGATTATTGCCGGGGCCGGGTTCTTGCGCCAGATGCGGACGAGGGATACGCGTCCGAGTCCCGCTGGACTCGTCGGGCATTCGGACGCTCGTATTTGTAACGCGGATGAACGCGGATGATCACGGAAATGCCGCGGATAAAGCGGATAAAGCAAAAATAAACCGCAGGAACCCAAGAATGCGATTGTGAAAATAGATTGCCGTTCTGAAAATAGATTGCGGTTCTGAAAATTGCTCTATCTCGCGAACAGCACGCTCATACGCGTTCAAAAGCAAGCGCCTGACCGGATCCGGCGCGCCATCTGTGCTTCGCCCGGTTCTTTCGCTCTATCCGCGGCATTCCGTGATCATCCGCGTTCATCCGCGTTCAAAAAAGGCCTCGCTCGGATCCAGGCGAATCACAGCAGCGGCGCGACCCTCTGCACGCGCGCCATATAGGTCACTTGCCGATGCAGAAGGTCGAGAAGATCGCGCCGAGCAAATCATCGGTCGTGTAGTCGCCGGTGATTTCGCCGAGCGCGCGCTGGGCCTGGCGCAGTTCCTCCGCGGCGAGCTCGCCGGCATGATCCACGCGCAGCGCCGTGTCGGCCGTGCGCAGGTGGCCGGCGATCCGATCGAGCGCGTCGACATGGCGCACGCGCGCGCTGAACGCGCCTTGCGCGCCCTCACCGCGGCCGCCGAGGCGCGCCAGTTCGGTCCGCAGTCCGGCCAGGCCGTCGCCGCGCTGGGCAGAAATATACATGTGGATTTCGTTGCCGGCGCTGCGCTCGACATGCGCGCTTTCGCCGCTGAGGTCGATCTTGTTGTGCACGATCAGCCGGGCGGCGCCCTCGGCGCAATCGTCGAGCAACGCCTTGTCGGCCGCGGCATGACCGCTGTCGGTGACGAGAATGGCGACATCGGCGCGCGCCAACTCGGCGCGCGCGCGGCGCATGCCTTCGCGTTCGACCACGTCGCCCGATTCGCGCAAGCCGGCCGTGTCGACCAGCGTCAGCACGATGCCGTCTATGCTGATGCCTTCGCGCAGCACGTCGCGGGTCGTGCCCGGAATCGCCGTGACAATCGCGCGCTCGCTCTGCGCCAGCGCATTGAGCAGGCTCGATTTGCCGGTGTTCGGCCGGCCGACGATGACGACGTGCAGGCCGTCGCGCAACATGACGCCGCGGCGCGCCGCGGCAAGCAGATCGGCCAGCTGCGCCTGGAGCGCGCCGAGATCGGCCGTGAGTTGCGGCGCACTGAGAAAATCGATTTCTTCCTCGGGAAAATCCAGCGCCGCCTCGAGCCACGCGCGCAGGCGCACGAGCGCATCGAGCAGCTTGCGCACTTCGCGCGAGAAATCACCTTCGAGGCTGCGCGAGGCCGCGCGCGCCGCCGCGGCCGAATCGCTCGCGATCAGGTCGGCAACGGCTTCTGCCTGGACAAGGTCGAGCTTGCCGTTGAGGAATGCGCGTTCGGTGAATTCGCCCGGACGCGCGGCGCGCGCGCCGAGTTCGAGCGCGCGTGCGAGCAGCAGGTTCAGCACGACCGGACTGCCGTGGGCATGCAGTTCGAGAACGTCTTCGCCGGTCGCCGAGCGCGGTCCGGCAAACAGCAGGACCAGCGCGTGATCGAGAATGCCGCCGCCGGCGTCGCGCAACGCGCAAAGGCGCATCGTGCGCGGCCGCAGGCGTTTGCCGGTCAGCGCCTGGCCGATTGCGCGGGCTTGCGGCCCGGAGATGCGCACAATGCCGATCGCGCCCGCGCCGGAGGCGGTGGCGATCGCGGCTATCGTTTCGTGGGGCTGCGCCATCTACGGCCGCTCATTGCGCGCCGGCGGGTTGCGCCGGCGTTACGTTTTGGCCTTGTTGTCAGCGACCTGCAGACGGTGCGTGATGACCCACTGCTGCAGCAACGACAGGCCGCCGTTGACGGTCCAGTACAGCACGAGGCCGGCCGGGAAGAACGCGAACATCACCGCCATCGCCAGCGGCATCGTCTTCATGATCTTGGCCTGGGTCGGATCCATGCCCGGATTCGGCGACAGCCATTGCGAGGCGAGCGTCGCGAGCGCATTGAGCACCGGCAGCACGAAGTACGGATCCGGCGCCGACAGGTTCTGGATCCAGCCGAAGAACGGCGCCTGGCGCAGCTCGACGCTCTCGAGCAGCACCCAGTACAGGGCGAAGAACACCGGAATCTGCACGACCATCGGCAAGCAGCCGCCGAGCGGGTTTATTTTTTCCTTTTGATACAACTCCATCATCGCGGCGTTGTATTTCTGCTTGTCGTCGCCGTAGCGCTCCTTGAGCGCTTCGAGGCGCGGCTGCAGGCGCTTCATCTTCGCCATCGAGCGGAACTGCGCTTCGCTGAGCTTGAACAGCAGGACCTTGATCAGCAGCACGAGCAGGATGATCGCCAGGCCCCAGTTCTTGACCAGCGTGTACAGCTCGACCAGCACCCAGTGCAGCGGGCTGGCGATGAAGGTCAGCACGCCGTAGTCGACGGTGAGCGCGAGGCCCGGGGCGATCTGGTCGAGCGTGCTCTGCAGCTTCGGACCGACGTACAGGCGCGCGGTGAACGCCTTGGTCTGGTTCGGCGCGACCGTCAGCGCCGGGGAAAAATCGCGGACGAGGTAACGGGTCTGGCTGTCGGCCTTGACCGTTTCGGTCGTGAACGTATCGGTCTGGCCCTCGTCGGGAATCCAGGCGGCGAAGAAATAGTGCTGCAGCATCGCGACCCAGCCGCCGGCGGTTTCCTGTTTCAGCGGCGACGCGGCGAACTTGTCGAACGCGAGTTTCTGGAACTTGTCTTTCGGGCTGTACCAGGCGGCGCCGGCAAACGCGAAGCGTTCCGGATCGCTGAAGGCAAAGCCCTTGCTGACGATGACCGGCGGCACGCGCTGCAGCTGGCGGTACTCGTTGCCGGTCCATGGCGTCGACGCGGCATTCGTGACTTCCTGGCGCGTGTCGATCAGGTAGCTGGCGCGTTTGAAAACGTATACTTTGCGCACGGTCACGCCGGAGGCGTCGGTCCAGGTCAGCGGCACTTCCAGCGTGTCGGCGCCTTGCGCCAGCGCGTAGTCGGTTTTCTCCGTGCTGAACAGCGCCTTGTGGTCAGGCGCCGGCGAGCCGTTGCTGACGAGCCCGGTCTGCGCCACGAAGAAGCTCTCGCCCGCGTCGCTGAGCAGATGCACCGGCTTGCTGCGATCGCTCGGATCGAGCGGATAGGCGAGCAGGTCGGCCGCCACGAGGTTGCCGCCGCGCGTATCGATGACCGCGTGCAGCACGTCCGTGCGGACCTCGATGCGCTGGCCGGCGTTCGCCGCGCCGGCAGCCGGCGTCGATGCGCTGGCCGGTGTCGTGGCGCTGGCTGCGCTGGCGGCCGGAACATCGCCCGGAACAGCCGGTGTGGCCGGCACAGCCGCTGCCGACGCGGCCGGAGCCGGAACGGCGCTGCCGAGCGGCGGCTTGGATCCGTAATCCTGTTGCCACGCTTGCCAGAGAAAGAATCCGATCGCGCAAAGCGCGAAGAACAGGAACGGGCGGGTGTTCGTCATAGTCAGGTTCGGTCGATGCGGTGGCTGGCGCGGCGGCGCGCGCCGTTTCCCTTCAACGCACCCGCGCGCATCGGCGACAACTCGCGTGGCAGGTTCGGTGACTGCGGGTTTGGTGAATGCGGCTTTGGTAAAAGACGGGGAATGTGGAACGGGCCGGCATTGTGCCGGCTGGGTCGCGTCACTTCAATGCTGCCAGGCGCTGCCACAGTCCTTCGAGGTCCGCGCGCAGCTCGCCGCTGCTCTGCTCCGCTGCCGTCGTCTGCGCGATCAGCAGCACGTCGCAGGGCGGCAGCTTCGCCCGATTCAGGCGAAAGCTTTCGCGGATCACGCGGCGGATGCGATTGCGCACGACGGCACGCTTGGACACGCGCTTGGACACGGCCATGCCGAGGCGCGCGTCGGCGCTCTGCGTCAGGCGGTATTGGGTCTGGAAAAAACGGGCGGCCATGCGCTTGCCCTGGCGCCGCAGCGCAGTGAACTCGGCGGGCTGGCGCAGGCTGGCGGTGCGCGGATAGCCGAACGCCGGTGTCACTCGCTGATCAGCAGATCACGCGTTGCCGGATCGGCCTTACGGGATCAGGTTCTTGCGACCCTTGGCGCGGCGCGCATTGAGCACGGCCCGTCCGCCGCGCGTTTTCATGCGTGCGCGGAAACCATGCGTACGCGCATGCTTGAGATTGCCTGGCTGGAAAGTGCGCTTCATGACAGTGCCCTGAGAGATTTGGATCAAAAAGAAGCGGGAATATAGTGGATTTTTGCCTGTTGTGTCAACGCGCTTGGGCTTGGCGTCGACTGTCGCGGACGCGTAGACTGCATGGTCCCCTGGTGCGATCCACTGAGAATTCCCCACATGAGCGAGCTGTGGCGCCGCTGCCTGCAACGCCTGGAAAGCGACCTCACCGTCGAGGACCTGCACACCTACCTCAAGCCGCTGCAGGCCAGCGAGGACAGCGAAGGACTGCGCCTGCTCGCGCCGAACGGCTATACGCTGGACATCGTCAAGGCCGAATTCCTGCCGCAGATCCAGACCATCCTGAGCCACCTGCACGGCGAGGCGGTCAAGGTGCGCCTCGAAGTCGGCACGCTCAATGCCCGCCGGTTGCCGCGCAGCGAAATTGCCGCCAATGGCGAGGGTTTCGAGTTCGAGCACAACCTCGATCCATCCTATACGTTCGAGTCGTTCGTCGAGGGCAAGTCCAACCAACTCGGCAAGGCCGCGGCCGTGCAGGTCGCGAACAATCCGGGGCGGGCCTACAACCCGCTGCTGCTGTACGGCGGCACGGGCCTGGGCAAGACCCATCTGATGCACGCCGCCGGCAACCACATGCGCTCGCACAACGCGGCGATGAAGGTCATGTACCTGCGCTCCGAGCAGTTCGTCAGCGCGATGATCGACTCGCTGCGCACCAAGAGCATGGACGACTTCAAGCGCCGCTTCCGCGCCGTCGATGCATTGCTGATCGACGACATCCAGTTTCTGGCCGGCAAGAACACGTCGCAGGAAGAGTTCTTCCACACGTTCAACGCGCTGTTCGACGGCAAGCAGCAGATCATCCTGACCTGCGACCGCTATCCGAAGGAGGTCGACAATCTCGAGCCGCGGCTGAAGTCGCGCCTCGGCTGGGGGCTGTCGGTCGCCATCGACCCGCCGGACTTCGAAACGCGCGCGGCAATCCTCTTGAACAAGGCCGCGTCGCGGCACGTCGAGATTCCGGAGCAGGTCGCGCAACTGATCGCGCGGCGCATGCGCTCGAACGTTCGCGACCTGGAAGGGGCGCTCAACACGCTCGTGGCGCGCGCGAACTTTCTCGGCCAGCCGATCACCGTCGACTTTGCCCAGGAAACGCTGCGCGATCTGCTGACCGTCCATAGCCAGGCGATCACGATTTCGAATATCCAGAAGACCGTGGCGGACTACTATCAGCTGCGCCTGTCGGACCTTCTGTCGATGAACCGCAGCCGCTCGCTGGCGCGACCGCGGCAGATGGCGATGGCGCTGACCAAGGAATTGACCGAACATAGCCTGCCGGAAATCGGCAAGGCGTTTGGGGGCCGCGATCACACGACGGTCATGCACGCCTGCCGGACCGTGCGTGACCTGTGTGCGATCGATGGAAAACTTCGCGCGGATTACGACAAACTACAGCGCGCGCTGACCGGGTAGAATCGTTTGGGGATAGCCTGTGGGTAAATCTGGAAGCAAATTCTATCCACAGGTGCTGCACAAGCATGAGCGTGAGTTACCCGCTTGCATTTGTCTCGGTATGTATTTGTTTTAAATAGATATTTTTCCGTATTATAGTTACGCACAAGACCAGCTACTAAAGCTTTAGGTATTTAACAGACTCTATTAGAAGCAGTTCCAAACCCACTCGGACTTGACCCTATGCGATTCAGCATTCAGCGCGAAGCCTTACTGAAACCGTTGCAGCAAGTGGTGGGCGTGGTCGAGCGCCGGCAAACGTTGCCGGTGCTGGCGAACCTGCTCGTGTCCGCCGAAGGCGAGCGCGTGACATTCACCGGCACGGATCTCGAAGTCGAGATGACAGCCGGCACCGCTGCGCAGGATCTCGAGCCGGGCGAAACGACGATTCCGGCGCGCAAGCTGTTCGACATCTGTCGCGCCCTGCCGGACGGCAGCAAGATCGAATTCAAGCAGAGCGGCGACCGGGTCGGCGTGCATGCCGGGCGCAGCCGGTTCACACTGGCGACGCTGCCGGCGAGCGAGTTTCCGGTCATCGACAACATCGAGCTCAGCGAGCGCATTTCGCTGCCCGAGGCGACCTTGAAGGACCTGATGGACCGGACTGCGTTCGCGATGGCGCATCAGGACGTCCGCTATTACCTCAATGGCTTGCTGCTCGACTTGCGTGAACACACGCTGCGCTGCGTGGCGACCGACGGGCACCGCCTTGCGCTGGTCGAGACCGCGCACGCTGCCGGCGTCGGCACTCCTCGTCAGATCATCATTCCGCGCAAGGGCGTTCTGGAACTGCAGGGCTTGTTCGAAACCGGCGACGGCACGGTCGACCTCGAATTTGGCCGCAATCACCTGCGCGTGCGTCGTGGCGACGTGACATTCACGTCGAAGCTGATCGACGGCCGCTTCCCGGATTACGAGGCCGTGATTCCGATTGGCGCCGACAAGCAGGTGCGCCTGGTCCGCGACTTGCTGCGCAGCGCCCTGCAACGCGCCGCGATCCTGTCGAACGAAAAGTACCGCGGTGTGAAGCTTGAAGTCAGTCCGAACAAGTTGCGCATCGTCGCGCACAACCCGGAGCAGGAGGAGGCGGTCGAGGAGCTCGAAGCCAAGACCGGGGCCGCGGATCTCGGCGTCGGCTTCAACGTCAATTACCTGCTCGATGCGCTAAATGCGCTGCATGGCGACGACGTGCTGATCTGCCTGCGGGATGCGAACTCGAGTTGCCTGCTGCGCGCTCCGGATAGCGAACAGGCGCGCCATGTCATCATGCCGTTGCGCCTTTGACCGAGGCCGCCACGCTCCGAAACGCAACGCCGGAGACCCGGCGCCCCGGGCCAGGCACGCGTGAAACTGATTGAACTGCGCCTGGAGAACTGGCGGAATATCAGCGCAACGCGTATCGCCGCCGGTCCCGGCGTCAACATGCTCGAGGGTTCGAATGGGGCCGGCAAGACCAGTGTCCTCGAAGCGATCTACCTGCTGTCCCACGGGCGCAGTTTCCGCACACAGCGCGGTGAGTTCCTCGTGCGCCAAGGCATGGACCAAGCCGTCGTTTTCGGGCAGGTCGAGAGCAACCGTGGCGTTGCCCATCTTGGAATGATGCAAGCCGAAGGGCGCTGGAGCGCGCGCGTCGACGGACAGCCGGCAACCACCGTTGCTGCCGCCATAGGACATTGCGCCGTCGTCTGCTTCGAACCTGGCTCGCACGCGCTTATTGCCGGGCCCAGCGAGGAACGGCGTCGCTTCCTGGATTGGGGTGTGTTCCACGTGGAACAGGACTTCCCGGCGATCTCCCGGCGCTTTCGGCGCGCGCTGAAGCAGCGCAATGCGCTGCTGCGCAGCAGCGCGACTGGCGCCGAGTTATCGGCCTGGGACGCCGAGCTGGCCCCGGCGGCCATGGCGTTGCACGCGTCCCGCCTGCGCTACCTCGGACGCCTGACCCCGGTGCTGCTCGATCGTCTGCGCAGGCTGCTGCCCGAGTTGGGTGAACCAATGCTGCAATATTTGCCGGGCTGGAACACCGAGCGCGAACTGGCGCAGGCGCTGGGAGAATCGCAGGGAATCGATCGCCAGCGCGGCCATACGACGCGTGGGCCGCATCGCGCGGATTGGAAGCTGACGTTCGACCTCGCGCCACGCCGCGAGCAGCTGTCGCGCGGCCAGGAAAAGTTGTGCGCGATCGCCTGCATGCTGGCCCAGGCGCAGCTCTACCAGGCCGACCACGGCGAATGGCCGATCGTCGTACTCGATGATCTGCCATCGGAGCTCGACCTCGCGCATCAGCGCACTGTCGTGGAGGCCCTGGTCCATGAACCGGTCCAGATTTTCCTGACCAGCACGGAAGTGCCGCGTTGCCTGGTCGATGTCGCGGTGCCGTTCCGAACGTTCCACGTGGAACAGGGCAGGGTCTCAGCCTTGCTATAATTGCGGTTTTACACGGCCGATGCGCCGCAAGCGCGCCGCCCACATAACAGCGAGTCGCAATGAACGAAAACCAGCAACCAGCCGACCAATACGATGCCAGCCGAATCAAGGTCCTCAAGGGCTTGGACGCGGTGCGCAAGCGCCCGGGCATGTACATCGGCGATACCGACGACGGGACCGGCCTGCACCACATGGTCTTCGAGGTCGTCGACAACTCGGTCGATGAGGCGCTGGCCGGCTATTGCGATCACATCATCGTGACGATCCATAGCGACGGTTCGGTCAGCGTCGTCGACAACGGCCGCGGCATTCCGGTCGACATGCAGCCGGAGGAGGGACGTTCGGCTGCCGAAGTCGTCATGACCGTGCTGCACGCCGGCGGCAAATTCGACGACAACTCGTACAAGGTTTCCGGCGGCCTGCACGGCGTCGGCGTCTCGGTCGTCAACGCGCTGTCGGACCTGCTGACGCTGAGGATCTATCGCGACGGCAGCGAGTACGAGCAGGAATATCACCTCGGCGAGCCGCAGTATCCGCTGCGCCGGGTCGGCCCCTCGACGCTGCGCGGCACGACCGTGCGCTTCCTGCCGAGCCGCACGATTTTTACCCAGACCGAGTTCCACTACGACATCCTCGCCAAGCGCCTGCGCGAACTGTCGTTCCTGAACTCCGGAGTCAAGATCGAACTGATCGAGGAGAGCGCCGAGCGCCACGATGTGTTCCAGTACACCGGCGGCATCCGCTCGTTCGTCGAACACCTGGCGCAGCTAAAAACACCGCTGCATCAAAAGGTTATAACGTTCACGGCGGCGCACGAAGAGGGCGTCGTCGTCGACGTCGCGATGCAGTGGACCGACGCCTATCAGGAAACCTGCTTCTGCTTTACGAACAACATCCCGCAGAAGGATGGCGGCACGCATCTGGCTGGCTTTCGCGCGGCGCTGACGCGCACGCTCGGCAACTACATCGAATCGACCAACCTGCTCAAGTCGGCCAAGCTGTCGCTGGCCGGCGACGACATGCGCGAAGGCATGATCGCGGTCCTGTCGGTCAAGGTACCGGACCCGAAGTTCTCGTCGCAGACGAAGGACAAGCTGGTCTCGTCCGAGGTCAAGGGCGTGGTCGAATCAATCGTCGGCCAGAAGCTCGAGGAATTCCTGCTGGAAAACCCGACCGAGGCGCGCGCGATCGCCGCCAAGGTCGCCGAGGCGGCGCGGGCGCGCGAGGCGGCGCGCAAGGCGCGCGAGATGACCCGGCGCAAAGGCGCGCTCGATATCGCCGGCCTGCCCGGCAAGCTGGCCGACTGCCAGGAAAAGGATCCGGCCCTGTCGGAACTGTTCATCGTCGAGGGCGACTCGGCCGGCGGATCGGCCAAGCAGGGCCGCGACAACCGGACCCAGGCCGTCCTGCCGCTCCGCGGGAAAATTCTGAACTCGGAGGGCTTGGCCACTTCCAAGGTCCTTTCGAACCAAGAACTCAATGACCTGGTGACCGCGATTGGCACCGGCGCCGGCGACAGGTTCAACATCGAGGGGCTGCGCTACAACAAGATCATCCTGCTCATGGACGCCGACGCCGACG
>DATIEJ010000332.1:0-4797 GCA_035455825.1 Rhodanobacteraceae bacterium
TGGCGGGCAGGCGAGTGCCTCGGCTACAGCGCCGACATTGGCGCAATTGCCGACCAGCACTCGGATTCCGGCACGCGCTACGGCAACAACATCGTCACCGATCCTCAGCACTGGCTGGTGCATGCGAGTGCGCAAGGCGCCAGGGGCGCGCAAGCGACCATCGAGTTGCCACAAGGCTGGTCGATCTCGGCGCCGTGGCACGAATTGTCGCGTGACGGGAAAAGTATACGTTTCCAGATTCCGGACACGCTGCCCGACTGGTCGGCGTCGCTGGTGCTCGGGCATTTCGAAGAAACCCGCATCGAACTGCCGGGCGGCGCACTGCGCGTCGCGACGCTGATCAACGGCGACGGCAAGCAACGACAGAAGCTGGTCGACTGGATCCGCAGGGTAGGGCAGGCCCTGCTGACCGCGTATGGCCGCCTGCCGCTCGCCGACGTGCAGATCTGGCTTGTATCGGTGGACAACCTGAGTGTTGCCGGGCGCTTTGCCGCATTCCTCCAGCGCGGCGCAGTGCTCGGCGGCGAATCGGCACGGGGCCAGGGCAACGCCCTGCAGCTGGACATCGACCCGGGCCGGCCCGAGTCCGAGTTCAACGAGGACTGGACTGCGGTGCACGAACTCAGCCACCTGCTGCATCCATATCTCGGCGACCGCGGCAGCTGGCTCGGCGAGGGCCTCGCGACGTACTACCAGAACGTTCTGCGGGCGCGCAGCGGCCTGCTGACGCCGAAGCAGGCGTGGCAACGCCTGGCCAGTGGCTTCCAGCGAAGCGAGGCAGGTCCTTACGATCAATCGCTCGAGGACGCCGCGGCGGACATGGCACACAGTCATGCCTTCCTGCGCGTCTACTGGTCCGGCGCCGCCTATTGGCTGGCGGTCGACATGGATTTGCGTCGCCGCAGCGGCGGCAAGCTGACGCTCGACACCGCATTGTCGCGCTTTCGCGACTGCTGCCTGCCGGCATACCGCGAGTGGAAGCCCGAGGATTTCGTCGCGAAACTCGATGCCGCGCTCGGCGTGAAAACATTCACGCAACACTACCGCGAGTTCGCGCGCCTCAAACGATTTCCCGATTGGCAAGCAGCACTCGCGCGCTTGGGCGTAGTCGCGGGCGACGATTCAGTGACGTTCGAAGACGGTGCGCCCGACGCGTGGATCCGTATTGCCATCACCGAGTCATATACCGGCACGGATCAGATCGACGCGCCGAATGCGGATCGAACTTCGACAACGAACCGGCGATGAGAGGCACCGGTCTTCTCAGAATGCGACCGCATTCCTGGACATGACGGCCGTCAGGAGAGAAACGGTTTCGCGCCGGTTGTAAATTTTCGTGTGCCAAACATGCGATGCCGGGACGTGTGATCTGGGTCGCAGCGAAGGCCCGCTGGTTCGGTGCAACATGTGCGCTGTCGAAACCGGGGGGTATTGGCCGTGCAGGCATTGCATTTACATGAATTGAGTGAAGAGCAGGCGGATTGGCTGAAGCGGATTCTCGAAAGCCATCCAAGAAGGACGTTGTTCGATCGCGTCAGCGTTCCTGACGATGTGCGCGACGTGCTCGCCGAGAAGGGCCTCGTTCGGCGCTGGCGCAATGGCGCTGTCGAGATCACGCTGGACGGCATTCTCGAAGTCACGCGCCGGCGCCCACCTGCGGCGGACACGGTTTCCGTCGCGGAGCCCGCAGATCGGTCCAACGCGGCATAGGCAACGTCCTTTCGCCGGCGCTTTTGCGCCGTTCGCCGGTTTGTCCTGTGCCGTTCGGTCAGGACGTGATCTGCGTCGCAACAAGGGCTTTGCGCAGGGAGCAGGCTTCTACTCGGCAAAAACCGGGGGGAATTAGCCATGCAAGATCATTATCTGACCGACGACCAGGCAGCCTGGCTCAAGAGAATTCTCGACAGTCGCGAGAATGCGGGCCTGTTCGACCAACCTGTCATTCCCGAGGACGTGCAAAACGTTCTCGTCGCAAAAGGGCTCGTGCGCCGCTTTCGCAACGGCGACCTGGAGATCACGCTCGGCGGCATCCGCGAAGTCACGCGGCGGCCCTTGCTGCAGGACACTGTCGCCGAAGAGCAGTGGGAAGCGTCGCCGGCCTGACCGTCAGGGTTTGGCCGCGAGCCGGTAGTTTCTTGAGATCTGCGTTCCCGCGCCTTCACGGCGCGGGCATCTGCCGGCTTCAAGAAGCCGATCCTTTCAACTTCTCCATGGCGTCGCGCCGTGCGGCCTCGGCATCCATCGAGAGTTTGTACGTGGCGTAGTATTTGTAGATGTTGCGAACATACGTCGTGGTTTCGATGCCGATCTTTTCGGCGACGACCACTTCGACGTTGTTGAACCATTTGTCCGGGTTCAAGCCGCGCTTCAGCGCCTCCTTGCGTGACTTCGAAATGTTGCCCGGACCCGCGTTGTAGCTGGCAAACGCGAACAGCGGCCGGTTCTCTTCGGTGAACTGCGCGTCAGGAAAATAATTCCTCATCAGCTGGTCCAGGTATTTGGTGCCGGCATGGATGTTCGCTTCGGTGACGCGGATGTCCCCGACTTTCATTTCCGCGCCGGTATCGGGCATCAGCTGCATGACGCCGATTGCGCCGACGTGGCTTTGGGCACTCTGGTCGAGTCGCGATTCCTGATAGCCCTGCGCCGCCAGCATCAGCGGGTCGAAGCCGTAGCGTTCGCCGTAGCGCTGAAACAACGCAAGCACTTCCTGGAACCTCTTCCAGTCGGCGGACTTGGTCGGATCGCGCATCTGCCGCGTGCGCTTGATTGCCTGCGCGAGCCGGTTCTTGTAACTGGCGGTCCTGGTCGCCGACTTGACGTAGAAATCTTCGATCGCGGCAATCAGCTTCGGACTTTGCTTGCGCACGGCCCAGCCGATCTGGCCGCCGACGTTGGGATTCACGCCCAGGTTCACCTTGAGCTTCGGCAGGATCGGACTCCACATGATCGACTTCCAGTCGTCGACGACGACGTAGTCGAGCACGCCGGCGTTGGCCATCTCGAGAATGTCTTCGTCCTCGAGGGCCTCGGGCATCAGTTGCAGCACGACTTCCGGCTTGCCTTCGGCACGGAAACGGGCGTTGAGCGTTTCGAGGTGCTCGTGGTAGCTGGACGACTTGCGCACGCTGACGGTTTTGCCGGAAAGTTCGTCGATCGAAATCAGCGCTTGGCCCTTGGCACCGGACAGCACGATCTCCTTGACCGGCTTCGGCAACGGTTCGACCGCGAAATCAACGAGTGCCTTGCGCTCGTCGGTCACGGTCAGGTTGCCGACTGCTATGTCGCCGAGGCCCGCGCCGATGTTCGGGAGCAGCTTGTCGCGTGTCGTTGGAATCTGGTAGACCGTCAGAGGGCGCCGGCCGGTCTTGTATTTCTGATTGACGTAGCGCTCGAATTCGCGCACCAGGTCCGCCGCCAATCCGCGCTCGTGGCCCCTGTCGTTGAAGTACAGCGAGCGGCTGTACGGAACGAGGACGCGGATCATGCGGCGCGCCAGGAGCTTGTCGAAGTCGCCGGTCCAGACCTTGTTCGCCAGGCTCAGTTGGCGCCTCGCCGCGGCAGCAGCCGGAGCCGAAGTGCCAGCCTTTGCGGCCGGTGGCGTCGCGCTTGGTTCTACCGCCTGGCCGGTGCCCAGGCAGGCCACGCAAAGGCCAAAGGCGAGCATCAGCCGCATGGCGCGAAGCGAACAGCATCGAGACAAGGACGAAAATGCCATCACGGCCCCCAGTACTTGTCGGGAACGTGCGAACCTTCCCGGCCACGCTTGCGGAGCACAACAAACACATTGTGATCCAGAGCGAACCTGCTGACCAGCGAAGTTCTACTGACTGCAGTTCAAGTGGCACGAGGCCAGAAGGAGAAGCGTCATCCCTCCTGCAATGCCCGCATCGGATCGGCCAGCGCCGCGCGCCGCGCCGGCAGCCAGGCGGCTAGCAACGAAGTGCCGAGCAGGAGCACGGCCGCGGCCAAGTAGGTCGGCACGTCGAGCGGGCTCAGTTCGAACAGCAGGCCGCGCAGGAGTTGCGTGATCAGCAGAGCGGCGATCGCGCCGGCCGCGAGGCCGGCCGCAGCGGTGCGCATCGCGCCGGCGACGATGCCGCCGATCACCGTGCGCGTGCGTGCGCCCAAGGCCATGCGCACGCCGATTTCGCGCGTGCGCTCGGCGACGATCGTCGCAGTCACCGCATACAGGCCGATCGCCGCGAGCAGCAGGCCCAGCACTCCGAAAGCGGTGAAGAGCAGCGAGCGGAATCGTGGCGCGCCGATCGCTTCATCGAAGCGCTGGCGCATCGTGCGGATGTCGGTCACGGCCAGCTCGGCGTCGAGCGCGCTGATCAGTTCGCGCGCCGGCGCCACGAGTCCGTGCGGATCGCCGCGCGCGCGCAGCAACAGATAGGTGCTCTGCCACTCGTTCTGGCGGAACGGTGTGTACAGGGCCGGCTCGGCTGCGTTCTGCGCACCGCTGTAGTGCACGTCGCCGACCACGCCGACGATCTCGAGCCAGCGGTTATCCGGACGCTCCGGCCCGCCGATCCGGATGCGCTTGCCGATCGGATCCTGGCCAGCGAAGTGGCGCGCGACCATGGCCGCGTTGATGATCGCGACCAGCGGTGCTTCCGGCCCGTCGCTTACCGCGAACATGCGTCCGCGCAGCAGCGTTATGCCGAGCGTCGTGAAGTAGCCGCCGTCCACGAACATCAGCGGCACTGCCGCTTCGGAGGTTCCGTTTTTCGGCGTCTGTCCTTCGATCAGGTAGTTGTCGGTGATCGTCAGCTGGTTCGGCGGCAGGCTCAT
>DATIEJ010000333.1:0-3188 GCA_035455825.1 Rhodanobacteraceae bacterium
CTGCGCGGGGTTCCTGTCCAGCCTCCGCGCCAGCATCGATGGAATGGTAGCCAATGTCCTTCGTTGCCTGGCATTGCGTGCACATGACGCGCACCATGTGCCATTCGGTTGCGCACAATGCGCAATGCAGGAAGCGGTAGCTCTGGTACGGCTGCTCGGTGCGGATGATGCTCGCGACCGGCAGCGTGCCGCAGACCGGGCAGATGCCAGGGATGTCGAGCGGCTGGACGTCGGCGAGCGCGAAGCGGCTCGCCATGTCGACCCAGCAGACCTGCAGGGCGGCCATCACGAACGGCGCCATCGCGCCGTCGACTTCGGCGTGGCGTGCGGTCAGCAACGCGTCGGCCTGCGTTTCGATTTCATCGTGTGGTGCGTTGACAATCCGCGCGCACGTATCGGCAACGCTGGCCGGAAAGCCCTTCGCAGCGGCGACCGCAGCGCAAAGCCGCACCAGCAAGTCGCGCCAGCCGGGCTCGCGCCGGCGCCCGGCCGCCTGCAGCAACGGCATGTGGTGTTCGCGTGCAAGGGCAACCTGACCGGAATCCGCAGTGCCTGCTTCGATCTGCG
Source organism: Rhodanobacteraceae bacterium (assembly GCA_035455825.1). Classification (GTDB taxonomy): domain Bacteria; phylum Pseudomonadota; class Gammaproteobacteria; order Xanthomonadales; family Rhodanobacteraceae; genus Rudaea. The sequence continues at coordinate 568 of DATIEJ010000333.1, forward strand.
CGCACTCGAGCAGTGCGACGTGCTGCGCCTCGACGAGCGTGGCCATCAGGCGCAGGTAATCACCGATCGCGTTGCCGGCGGCAAGTTCGCGCAAGCGCGCCGCGCGGGAAGAGAAGACTTCGGCCGGGCGGGGGAGGCGGATGCGTGGGATGGATCGCTGGGCCAGCGATTCGATCTGGCCTGGCTGGAGTATGCGTTGCAAGGGAATGGCGTTCCTGGAGAATAGCTACCGACCGTCATTCCCGCGGAAGCGGGAATCCATTTTTGCCTTTCACGAGTGCCAGAGCAGGATCAAGATGGATTCCCGCTTACGCGGGAATGACGGCAATATTTTGAATGGTGCCCGGTAATGTTTTTGCCTGGCGAAGCCTTTCTCAAGGCCCACGCCGAATCATGTCGCGGAACCACGCGCGATGGTGCTTCCACGCCCAGCCCGGCGTGACCGTGCCGCGCGTCATCGCACTGACGGAGCCCTTGACCCAGATACCCGCATAGACATGGATGATGATCGCGCAGATCATCGCGAACGCACAGATCGCATGCAGCGTGGCGGCCAGGCGCGCGAGTCCGACCGGAAAATACGGCGCGAAGTACGGCCGCCAGATGACGAAGCCGGACACGAGCAGGCCGAGCATGCACAGCACCAGCACGAAGAACAGCAGCTTCTGCCCGCCGTTGTAACGTCCGGCTTCCGGCACGTTTTCCTCGCGATTGCCGATGACTTCCCGCCATTGCTTCAGCCACTGCCAGTCGCGCTCACTCATGCGGTTGTCGCTCCACACGCGCATGCTCAGCAGGATGAACGCGACGAACATGACGACGCCGATGAACGGATGCAGGATGCGCGTCCAGGTTCCGCCGCCGAACAGGTTGCTCAACCAGAACATGGCAGGGTGAAACAGCGCCAGTCCGGACAGCGCGAGCAGCAGAAAACAGATCGCGACGACCCAGTGGTTCGTGCGATCGCCCGCGCTGTAGCGGACGATCGTGTCGCGCCGCTCGCTTTGGTCATTCATGCGCCTTCTCCATCTCGCGTTGCGCCGCGGCCTCGTCGCTCGCATGCGTCTCGTTGCGGCCGACCCGGATGTAATGGAGGAATCCGGCCAGCGCGGTCAGCGCCATCACGCCGAGAGCGAGTGGCTTGGTCGCGCCTTTCCACAACCGCACCATCGGGCTGATGCGCGGATTGGCCGGCAGGTCGCAGTAGATTTCCGGCTTGTCGGCGTGGTGCAGCACGTACATCACGTGCGTGCCGCCGACGCCCTCGGGATCGTACAGGCCGGCCTGGTCGAAGCCGCGCGACTTGAGGTCGGCGATGCGCTCCTCGGCGTGGTCCTTCATGTCACCCTTGGTGCCGAACACGATCGCGCCGGTCGGGCACGCCTTGACGCAGGCGGGCTCCAGCCCGACCGCGACACGGTCCGAACACAGAGTGCACTTGTATACCTTGTTGTCGCGCTTGGACAGGCGCGGCACGTCGAACGGGCAGCCGCTGATGCAGTAGCCGCAGCCGATGCAGTTCTCCTCGTGGAAGTCGACGATGCCATTTGCGTACTGCACGATCGCGCCGGGCGACGGGCACGCCTTCAGGCAGCCCGGATCGGCGCAATGCATGCAGCCATCCTTGCGGATGAGCCACTCGAGGTCGCCTTTCGGATTCTCGTATTCGGCGAAGCGCATCAGCGTCCACGAGTTCTCGGTCAGGTCGTGCGGGTTCTGGTACGCGCCGACGTTCGTTCCGACCTCGTCACGCAGGTCGTTCCATTCCATGCACGCGACCTGGCAGGCCTTGCAGCCGATGCACTTGGAGACGTCGATCAGCTTGGCCACTTCCGTTGTCGCCGGTGCGCGCACCTGCGGCGACGGTGTCGTCGTGGCCGAGCGGCGGATGATGTCGAGCGATTGCAGCGCCATGACTATCTCCTATGCCTTCTCGACCTTGACCAGGAACGACTTGAACTCCGGCGTCTGCGAATTGCCGTCGCCGACGACCGGAGTCAGGGTATTGGCCAGGAAGCCGGCCTTTGCGACGCCGGTGAATCCCCAGTGGATCGGGATGCCGACGGTGTGCAGCGTCTTGCCTTCGACCTGCAGCGCCTTGATGCGCTTGGTCACGACCGCAACCGCGGTGATGTGGCCGCGATTCGAGCTCACCTTGACGCGATCGCCGGCGCCTACGCCGATCTCCTTCGCCAGACCTTCGCCGATTTCGACGAACTGCTCGGGCTGGATGATGGCATTGAGGCGGACGTGTTTTGTCCAATAGTGGAAATGTTCGGTCAGGCGATACGTGGTCGCGACATGCGGGAAGTTCTCGACCTTGCCGAACGCTTCGCGGTCGTCCTTGAACACGCGCGCGGCCGGATTGCTCAGTGCCTGCGGCTGCTTCGGATTCAATGGATTGTTCGCCAGCGGCGTTTCGAAAGGTTCGTAGTGCTCGGGGAAAGGACCTTCGGCCATCGCGCCACGCGCAAAAAAGCGCGCGACGCCCTCGGGCAGCATGATGAACGGACCCATGCCACGGGTAGGATCCTCGTCGGCCTTGAAGTCCGGCACGTCGGCGCCACCCCACGCCGTGCCGTTCCACGCAACCAGCTTGCGCGCCGGATTGAATGGCTTGC
>DATIEJ010000334.1:0-4405 GCA_035455825.1 Rhodanobacteraceae bacterium
CCGTCGCGCGCCGCGCAGATGCTGCGCACGATCGCCGAGGCCGTCGACTATGCCCACCGGCTCGGCGTGCTGCACCTGGACCTCAAGCCGGCCAACGTCCTGCTCGACGAGGACGGCATTCCGCACGTTGCCGATTTCGGCCTGGCCCGCCGTCTGGACAGCGCACTGGCGTCGGGCGAGGACGAAATCTCGGGAACGCCCAGCTACATGGCACCCGAGCAGGCCTCGCCGCGCACGGCGCGCATCTCGACGGCGACCGACATCTGGGGACTCGGCGCGATCCTGTACGAACTCGTGACCGGGCGGCCGCCGTTCCTGGGCGACTCACCGCAGGACACGCTGCAGATGGTCGTCGAGGGCTCCCTCGTCGGCCCGCGCCGCATCGTTGCGTCCATCCCGCGTGATCTCGAAGCGATCATCCTCAAATGCATGGCGCGCGCAACGACCGAGCGGTACCCGAGCGCTCGCGCACTCGCCGATGACCTCGGCCGTTTCGTCGAAGGACGCGCGGTGCGGGCGCGACCGCTGAGCGCACCGCAACGGATCGTTCGCTGGGCCAGGCGCGAACCCAGGCTCGCGGCGACGGCAGCCGCGGGAGCAGTCGCATTGATCGTCGGACTCGCCGCGACGACGCAGCAATGGCGACGCGCCGAAGGCAATGCACATCTTGCCAGCGCGAGCGCCGCGCTGGCCAACGAGCGGCTCTGGCAAGCGCGCATCGACCAGGCCGCCGTCGCCGTCAGCAATGGACATGGCTACGACGCGCTTCCCGGCCTCGCCGCGAACATCAAGGAGCGCGAAGCACAGGGACTCGACGCGAAGGAAGACCGGATCCGCATCGCCGCGGTCGAACGCAGCGCGCCGCGCCTGATCGACGCGATCGCGCTGGGCTCGAGCATCTATGGCGTCGCCCTGAGCCCGGACGGCAAGTCGATCGCGGTGGCCACGCAGGGCGAAAAGCTGCACCTGATCGATACCGCGACCGGTAAGGAGCGCTGGCAGGCCAGTTTTCACGGTGCGACCCATTTCTGGGGCGAGTCGCAGGATTCCTGGATCCTTCTCGACGCGCTGCGCTTCAGCGCGGACGGCCGTTACATCGTCGGGCGCAATCATATCGGCGTGCTCGTGCTGGTCACGTCTCCCGGTTTCGACGAAGTGCTGTTCGATGCCGCGACCGGCAAGGTCATGCAGCCGCCAGCGTCGGCGTTCCCGAATTTCCGCGATGCAACTTTCAGCCCGGACGGTGCCTACGCGATCGTGCGCAGCGTCGATCAGCACGCCACGCTCGTGCGCACTGCCGACTGGCAGGCGCTCGGCGCCGCGCAGCCTTTCGACAAGTCCAATCCTCCGTGGCTGGTCACCGTGAACGCGCGCCACGTCCTGACAGCACAGGACACGACGATCAATATCCATGACCCGCGCACGCTGGCGATACGCCACGTCCTGAAATCCGCGCCGGAGGCCCGCGTCACGACCTGGATCTCCAGCCCGGACGGCGGTTCGGTAGTGCTCGGCCATCTGGACGGCAAGATCGAACGCGTCGACTGCGCCAGCGGCCGCGCCGAAGCAGTCGCGCCAAGCCCGATCGGCCGCATCGGCCGCATCGCCTACAGTCCCGACGGCCGCTGGTTCGGCGCCGTTGCCGACACCGGCGAGGTGCTGGTCTGGGACAGCCTGACGCTCAAGCAAGCCGCGCCGTTGATGCATCTGAACGCGACATCGGAGCAGCACCGCGACTTCATCTTCGTCGACGCGGCCGCGCGCACGGTGGCCGCCTCGATCGACCTCGAGATGGGCCTGTGGTACCTGCCCGACGATGCATCCACGCCGGTCCGCCTGATGGGCGAGTCGCCGAACGCCTCGGCCTGGTGGAATCGCGCGTTTGCCTACGACGCGACCCATGGCCTGATGGCCACCGACGGCGGAATCGGCCAGTTGCTGCTCTGGCGCACGCAGCAACTCGCGCTGCGCGGCATGCGCGGATCGCCGCTGCCGCCGGATCCGTTGCGCGCGGAGTCGGGCCGGATCGTCGCGGTGGACGGCGCAGAGGTCAGGCTCGTGAATGCCGCCGACAAGCGCGCGATCAGTCCCGTGCTCGAACTGCCATCGGCTGCCAGTTACGCCAGTCTGAGCCCGGACGAAGGCAGCCTGGTGGCCGTCGCCGGCCATCGGGTATTTGTATACGATGCTGCAACGTGGAAATTGCGCCGGGCGCCGTTCGAACTGCCCAATGATCCCGCGCGGCTGTACCTCAATCCCGATTCACGCCATGCGCTGGTGCTGTTCGCCGACTACGACGACGGCGTCAACCGTCAAGTCGGCCAGGTCTGGGACCTGGTCGACGGCGCGCCGGTTTCGCCGACAACGCCTTACGCGGCGCTGACCCGTTTCGCATTCGGCGCGGATGGCCGCAGCATGCTGTCCTGGACATTCCACGAACTGCGGATGGCCGATGCGATGACCTTGCAGCCGCGATGGCCGACGCTGGCGATCTCGGCGCTGCTGGCTCCGCCGCCGGAGTCCGCAGCAGGCGGAAAGCCCGCGCCAGAGCCGCCGAATTACATTGCCGACGCGCGCATTTCGGTCGATCACGGCAGCGTGGATCTCGTGACCGCAGGTGACACGACCGACCAGATCGAATTATTCCGCCTGTCGAGCCGGCTGTGGCGATTCGATGCCGCCACGGGTCGCGAACTCAAGCGCACCTTGCTCAGCGAAACGGGCGGCGCCAGCACGTTCGAACTGATGCCGGATCGCCGCCACGCGATTGTCCAGCGCCAGGACAGCAGGCCCCTGTGGTGGGACGAGGATCGCGGCGTTACCGAATTGCCGCCGGCAAGCGGCAATGAATTCAGCGCACTGGCGCTCTCCGCCGATGCGTCGATGTTCGCGCGCGCGGCCGGCGCGAACCTCGTCGCGCTGGCTTCGACCCGGAGCCTGCAGTGGCTTACCCCACCGCTGCCCCTGCCGACAGCAGTGCCGCCCTCGTCGCAGTTTGCCGAACACATCGCCCAGCTCGCGATCACGCGCGACGGCAATGGCATCGTCGGGCGCGCGCATCTCGGCGAACTGCTGTACTGGGATATCGCGCCGGATGCGCGACCGGTCGAGCGGATCGTGCGTGAGGCCGCGCTGCTGAATCCTGATCAGACCGTGATCAAGGGCAGTCTGGCGGCACCGCTGCCCGACGCGGACCGGCAGGCGCTGCGCGCAGTCGATCCAGGGCCACCCTTGAGTGCCGGCGGATCACGCGTCGACCCGATCCCCGCGCGACAGCCAGGTCTTGCCACAAACCTTTTCGACCTGAGCGCTTCGTACAACGAACCTCTCGCGATTGTGCACAGGATCATGTCGTCGACCTATCGCGAGCTGGCCCCAGGAGTGCATCGCTTCCTCGGCGTCGATTACGACGTTCGCGGAATCGTGGCGTTGTCGATGAAGGGCTTCGCGCCGAGCGTGGATGCAGTCCGTCCGCCGCCGCAGGCCGTGCGCGGCATTCGTCCCGGCGTCGCTCGCTTCCAGGCGCTCGACCTGCTGATGGCCGGCTACGGCGGGCTGGCGGTGGAGAAAAAAACTGCCTATGCGATCGTCGAACTCGACTATCGGGACGGCAGCCGCGAGCGCTTGCCGCTGATCTACCAGCAGGACCTCGATGCGACCTGGTCCGAGAATGACGGCAAGGCCGGGAACCCGGGACCGCGCATTGCCTGGCGCGCGACCGATGCGGGCACGCCGCTGGGATATCAGAAGTACTCGAAAATCTACAGCGTGCACCTCGCCAACCCGCACCCCGAGAAAGAGGTGGTCGGCCTTGCGCTCGAAGCGGTCGATGAAGCCTGGAGCTCGCCGCTGATTTTTGCGATCAGCGCCGAGCCGCGCACCGGTCTGCCGGCACCCGTGGCGGAAAATCGGCAGACGCGCATTGCACGGCTGGCGGGCCCGCACTAGGCCCCGCGGCGACGCTGCTATACTTTGCGGCCTTCGAGTAATCCGCGGAGCCGCTCATGTTGAACGAGATCAAACAAGACGCCCAGCAGCGCATGACCAAGAGCGTCGAGGCGCTGAAACACGAACTGCAGCGGCTGCGCACGGGGCGCGCCAGCACCGCCCTCGTCGAACACCTGAAGGTCAGCTACTACGGATCGGACGTTCCGATGACCCAGGTCGCGAACATCGCGATTGCCGATGCGCGCTCGCTGACTATCACGCCGTGGGAGAAAACCATGGTGCAGCCGATCGAGAAGGCGATCCTTGCTTCCGATCTCGGCCTGAACCCGACCACGGCCGGGACCGTAATCCGCATCAACCTGCCGCCGCTGACCGAGGAACGGCGCAAGGAACTCTCCAAGCACGTCGCCCATGAGGGCGAAGCCGCCAAGGTGGCCGTGCGCAACATCCGCCGCGA
>DATIEJ010000335.1:0-3716 GCA_035455825.1 Rhodanobacteraceae bacterium
GCGATTGCCAATCGCCCAGCAGCAGTCCGTACAGCGCCGAGTCCGATACCTCGCCGTCGACGATCCAGCGCTGGCGCAGCAGTCCTTCTTTGGCAAAGCCGAGACGCTCGAGCGATCTTGCCGATGCGACGTTGCGCGGATCTATGTCCGCTTCGACGCGATTGAGCCCAAGTTCCGTGAATCCGAAATGCAACAGCGCCCGGAGAGCTTCATGCATGTAGCCGCGGCCCCACGCATCGTGGCGCAGTTCGTAGCCGACTTCCGCGCGCCGGCACTGCGCATTCATATGGAACAGGATGCAGCTTCCGATCAGCGCGGCGTCTTCGAGCCGCTGCAATCCAAGACGCAAGCTCTCGCGGGCGGCCATGCCGGCGGTCTCGCGCGCGATGAACGCTTCGGCCTGGTCCGGCGAGGTCAGTGGAAGCGAGCTTGCGTAACGCATGATCGTCGGATCGGACCGGATCGCAAAAATTGCCGGCGCATCCGTTGCGCGCAACGGACGCAGCAGCAGGCGATCGGTGCGCAGCGTCAGCCGATCGAAATCAGCCATGCTCCTGCGCTGCACTCAGCTGCGCGACGAAGCGCGCGCTGCGGCAATCCAGTCGGACACCTCGCGCCATGCCGACATCTTCTGCACTTCGGCTGACACACCGCCGATGACTTTCGCAGCTTCCGCCAGATCCGCTTCGCGCTGTTGCCGTCCTTCGGCGTTCGCCGGACGCGCCAGCGCGCTGACATACAGCGCGTAGGCATAATCGCGGCGGAACGACGAGCCATGCGCGCCAGCCTTGAATTCCGCTTCGCCGTAAGCCAAAGCAGGCTGCAGAATCGTTCGCGCCTCCTCGACACGACCCTGGAGGACTACGGCGTGAGCCAATGTGGTAGCGCCCCGCACAGTCTGTTGGTCGCTTTCGGCCCTGGTGTTGTTTGGATCGTTGGGAATCGTGACCAGGCGGCGCGCCAGGGCCTCGGCTTGCGCGGTCTTGCCGAGTCGGATCGATGCCAGCGCGCTGGTTCCGAGCAGGGCGCGCAACATATTGTTCTTGGTTCGATTCGCACTTGCGTCAGTCGCGGGAACATCGACCTTGTCGATGCGCTCGAGCATTGCGGTGGCGTTGGCCATTGCGCCTTGTGTGTCGCCTTCGAGCAGCGCAACGCGTGCGCGCAGGCCCTGCTCCGACTGGGCGAAGAGCGCGCGCCGCCGATCTTCGGGCCCCAGCTGCGCCACCGCCTCGTTGAGATCGTGGGCCAGTCCTTTCACCGCCGATTCGGCCGCGGCCTTGTCGCCCAGCTGCGCCTGTGCCGCGGCAATCGGCAGCCAACGGACCCAAACTATGGGGCCCAGGCTCGACGGCGCGCGTCGGTCGTCTTTCAACGCCATGATCGAGTGGTAGGTTGCGAGCGCGCCGGTCACATCGCCCCGCTCGAATTGAAACTGGGCGACCTGCTCGAGGCCGGTAACCCACCAACCCCAGGTAGTGAGATCGGCAGGGTTGAAGCGCACGTAGTCTTCGCCGGCTTGCGCCGCCCGCTTGGCGTAGTCGGCTGCAGTCGCATCATCGTAGCGGCGCTCGGCCAGAGTGCCGAGCAGGTTGGCGGCGAAGAACCGGTTGCTCAGCGAGCGCATGTCGCTCGGCCGTTGCACGAGCACTTTCTCGGCGACGTCATAGACTTCGTGCTCGAGCTTTTGCGCTTCATCCAGGCGGCCGAGCGAGGTCAGGTGGCGCGCCTCGGAATCGGCGGTGTCGGCATACGCGGCCGAGGCATTGAGGTCGGAGTAGTCCAGCGCGCCGAGACCGACGAGAATCTTGCGCGCCTCGGCGCACGAGGCGACGCCGGCCTCCTTGTCTTGCGTGTGACTGAGGATGTTCAGCGTGTCGGCGTAGGCCTGGCGCGACTGGCGCGACGCATTCGGTGCGTACGCCAGCGGGCGCAACAGGTCTGCAGCCTGGGACATTTGCGCAGGCGTACCGCGGCCGCCATAGGTCACGCTGGTTCCCTGGTTGAACAGCGCCAGCGCCAGCCCGTAGGTGACCGCTTCGCTCGTATCCCCGGACGCACGCAGCTTTTCGAACACCGATTGCGCCTCGCCGAACAACTTGTACGCGGTGTCGACCTCGCCGCGCGCGTTGAGTGCGGCGCCTTCGCGCACCATCGCCATGGCGCGGAACGTCTGCGTCTGCGGCGTGATCAGTTCCGGCGGCAGGCCGTCGTAGTAGGCGATCGTCGTATGCGCGAGCCGGCCGAGCGTATCGAGCCGTCCGGTCGGTTCGAGTTCGGTATAGAAGTCGTCGATCAGGAACGCGACGAGCTTTTCGGCGTCGCCGCGTGCCTTTTCGGCCAGTGCGCGCGACTTCTGCGCTTCGGCGTCGGCGGCGCGCGCGCGACCAAGGTTGATCCAACCAAAGATCGCGCTGGCGCCGGCCAGCACCATGAGCACGGCGCAGACGATCGCGACCATTCGAGTGCGCATCAACGTGCGATGCGCCTCGGCTTCGCGCGCGCGTTGCGCGGCCAGCTGGCGTTCCGCCTCTTCGCGCGCCTCGCGTTCGTGCGCCTTGTCGCGGCTTGCCAGCACGACGCTGCAGAGCACGTCGTGCGTCAGTTCGACGCGGCGCATGTCGAGGCGCTCTTCGATGCGCAGCAGGCGCCGGTCGACGAGCTTGGCCAGCGAATCCGGCGCGGCGCCTGCCGCGGCGAGCGCCTTCTTGACGCGCTCTTCGGCCAGGCTCTCGCGATAGCCCGACTCGGTCAGCAGTTCGTCTTCGATGACCTTGCGCACGCCTTGCGGCTGGTCGGCCAGCGTGCGTTCGTAGAATTCGGAAAGGATCGTCTCGCGCGAGCCGGCCAGCAGGTCGGCGGAAATCTCGGCGCGCCCCTGCGTTTGCCGAACCGTGTTCAATTCGCGGCAGATCAGGCTCAGCAGCGACGGTTCGACTTCGGCGTTCGCCAGTTCCGAACCACCGGCGACGAAACGCACGATCGACTCGGCGACTTCCTGCGACACAAGCTTGCCGCCGGGCTTCACGACCGCGCTCAATGCCTGCGCGCCGGTCATGCGCGCCAGGCGCATGCGGTTCTGCGTGATCGACGGCATGATGCCTTTCACGCCTTCCAGATGCGCCAGATAATCCTCGCGCAACGCGATCAGGACGCGATAGTCGGCGCGCGCAAAATCGAACTCCTCGGCGGCCTTGTCGTCCTCGTCGAGGCGCTGCTCCAGCGCTTTCGGCGGTCGATTTTCGACGAGGTCGGCGAGATCTTCGAGAAATTCCTTCGCGCGCATGCGCCCGGCGTCGTCGGCCTGGCCGAGCGTGAAGATTTCCTCGAACTGGTCGAAGATCAGCAGCGGCATGAGCACGTTGCCGGCCGCGTCGCGCAGCAGGTCTTCGCGATGGTGCAGGAATTCCCAGAGCGATTCGCCTTCGATCGCGGTGCCGGGCCGTGTCCAGTGTCCGGCGGCGGCCGTGGCCTTGAATATCGCCTGCTTGATCTGCTCGGAAGGCGAGGGCGATCCCGGCGCGTAGTCGATGCGCACGTAGACCGGGCAAAAGCTTTCATCGCGCAGACGCGGCACGAGCCCTGCGCGCAGCAGCGAGGTCTTGCCGAGTCCGGATTGGCCGAACAGCACGGTCAGTGGCTTGCGCTGCACGCGGCGCGCAAGTTCCGCCGCTTCTTCTTAGATCGGAAGAGCGTCGTGTAGGGAAAGAGTGTCT
>DATIEJ010000336.1:0-7905 GCA_035455825.1 Rhodanobacteraceae bacterium
TCGACGACGACGACCGCGTTGTCGACGAGCATGCCGACCGCCAGCAGCAGTCCCATCATCGACAGGATGTTCAACGTCATGCCGAACATCTGCAGGCACCCTAGCGTGATCACGAAGCAGATCGGAATCGCCAGCGACACCATCAGCGTCGAGGGCCAGTCGCGCAGGAAGAAGAACAGCACGAAGATCGAAAGCAGCGTGCCTTCAAGGCCGGCCTGGCTGAGCTGGTTCAGGCTCTCCGTCACCGACGCCGCCTGATTGCCGAGTGCGTAAATCTGGATGCCCTTCAATTCCGGCTCCTGGCGGATGCGATCGACTTCGGCCATTACGGCGCGGCCGACCTCGACCAGGTTGGCGCTGCGCTCCTTCGAGATTTCGACGGCGACAGCCGGCCGCTGATCCAGATGTCGTGCATAGGTGAGCCTTCCGGGTTTGACGTTGACGTCGGCAACGTCGCCGAGCTTCAGGCCCTTGTCGCCGATCGGCATCGCGCGGACTTCATCGATGTTGCGCCACTCCCCGACCGGCTGCACGTGGTAACGTTTCGCGCCATCCTTGATCAGGCCGCCCGAGGCGGAAAAATTCGCGTTGTTCAGGCGCTGATACAGATCATTGAGGCCGAGACCCGCGGCGTTGAGACGGTCCGAATCGATTTCGATCTGCACCTCGCGCGGCGCAACGCCTTCGATCTTGACCTGCGCGACGCCCGGCAGTCGTTCGAGCGGCCGCTTCAGCTCGCGGTCGAGCAGTTCGTAGGCGTTGGTCAGATCATGATCGGCCGAGATGCGCAGGCTCAGCACCGGCCGATCGGCGGTCGAACCCTTGTAGATCTGGTAGCGCGTCAGATCCGCTGGCAGATCGGCCCGGATCGCATCGATCTTTTCGCGCGTCTCGACGGCCTTGACGGCCGTATCCTGGCCCCACTTGAACTGCATTTCGATATTGACGCCATCGGCGCGCGTCACCGAGTTCATCTGCTGTACGCCGGTCAGCGTGGACAGCGCTTCCTCGACCGGCCGCGTGACCGTGCGCTCGACCTCCGATGGCGTCGATCCCTGATACGGCAGGTTGACATCGAGAAATGGAAACTGGATCTCCGGCATCGACTCCAGCGGCAGCCGGAATGCCGCGATCAGGCCGATCACGGTCATCGACACGAACACCATGATGATGGTGACCGGTCGCTTGAGGCTCAGCTCAGCAAGAGTAATGGCTGCCCCTCCCCGCTTCAATCAAGTAACGATGTCGCGCGTAGCGCGACGATCACTCCTCGTCCCCTGCGCAGCGGGGGAGGACAAGAGGTGGGGGCCGCGCTCCAATAACCGTCGTCGCGTACAGCGCGATGATCATCGCCCACGCGGAGGTGGAGAACAAGAGGAGCGTGGCGCGATCCGCCTGATCGTCAACGACGCGACGATCACTCGAGCAGTTCGGGACGCGCGCCAGCGTCAACCCGCAGCGGGTGCGGCTATCTTGCGGCCACGCGCTTCGCGCATCAGGCGCTTGACCGTGAGGCTCATGTCGTCGAGCAGGGAATAGATCGTCGGCAATACCAGGAGACTGACCAGCGTCGAGAAAACGAGTCCGCCCGCGATCGCGCGTGCCATCGGATAGTACGGAGGGCCGTCGCCACCAATCGATGCGTTCGAGATGCACAACGGCACCATGCCGAGAATCGCCGTGCCCATCGTCATCAGGATCGGGCGCAGGCGATCCTTGGCGCCCTGGATCAGCGCTTCGCGCCGATGCAGTCCGGTATGCCGAAGCTGGTTGATGTGCACGATCATGACGATGCCGTTGTTCACGACCACGCCCATCAGGATCAGCACGCCGATCATCGCCATGATCGAAAATGTCGTGCCGGTTATCCAGAACAGCCAGAAAACGCCGAAGATCGAGAAAATGAACGTGGTCAGGATCGCCGCCGGATAGATCAGCGATTCGAACATCGCGCACATGACGACGTAAACCAGTACCAGCGCGACGAGGAGATTGAACATCATCTTCTTGCCGGCGTCGTCGTCGCGGTTGAAGTTTTCGCCGAACGTCCAGCGGTATCCGGCCGGGAATTGCACGCCGTCCATCGCGCTCTGGATCGCCTTGCGCGCGTCCTCGCTCGTTGCGCCTTCGGCGAGATTGGCCTTGATGCCCAGCGAAATCTGGCGGTTCTGGCGTTCGATCACCGACGAGGCGTTCTGCGTCTGGATCTGGACCATCGACAGCAGCGGAATCTGCGTGCCATCGGGCCGGCGAACCTTGAAGTCGCCCAGGTCGTCCAGGCTCTGCGCATCGGAGTTGCTGAATCGCAGCCACACCGGCAACTCGCTTTCATTGCCGTGGAAGTCCTTCAGCCGCATGCCGCGCAACGCGATGGCAATGAACTGGGCGACGTCGTTGGCCGAGAATCCGTATTCCTTGGCTTTCTCGCGATCGACGTGCACCGACAGTTCGCGGTTGCCGCTGTCCTGGTTTGCGTTGACGTCGTGCAGTACGGGCACCTGGCGCAGGATGCCAATCACCGTGGTCGAAACGTCGCGCAGCACCTGTCCTGAATCGCCGACCAGGCTCAGGTTGATCGTCTTGTCCGAGCCGGAACCGTTGTCGTTGAAGTCGAACACGACTTCACCGATCGGCACCTTCGGCAGTTCCTTGCGCAGCTTTTCCAGCACGATCTTCGAACTCGGACGGGTCTTGTCGTTCTTGTCGAACAGGATCGACGTAAACGTGTCGCTGGCATCCTCGGCGTAGCGGCTGTACAGATTCTTGATGTGGAACTCGGCGCGATGCGCGTTGAGATAGGTTTCGATCTTGTCGACCGATGCCTTCAGATCGGCCAGCGGATAGAGCGCATTCAACCGGTAGCCGATGAACATGCGGTCGCTTTCGCCGGCCGGGAACATGTCCATCTTGGTGTGCGCGGCCGGCAGCACGATGCTGACGACGAGCAGCGCGATGAGTCCCACCATCGTCCAGCGCCGGTGGCTCAGCGTCGCGGCGATGAAGCGCCCATAGGCGCCCTGCACGCGCGTGATGATGTTCTTGCGGCCGATGAATTTTGGCGGCGGCAGGCGCGCCGACAGCATCGGGACAAGGCTGACGGCGACCAGCCACGAGGCCAGGTGCGCGATCGCCATCGTGATCGCAACCTGGGTCAGGAAGATGCTGATGTTGTCCTTTTCGCCGAACACCATCGGCAGGAACACGATGATGCTCGACATCGTGCCGGCGGCAATCGCGATGCCGACGACTTGCGTGCCTTGCACGGCGCAGTACCACGGCTTGTCGGGAAAACGTTCGCGATAGTGATAAATGCTCTCGACGACGACGACCGCGTTGTCGACGAGCATGCCGACCGCCAGCAGCAGTCCCATCATCGACAGGATGTTCAACGTCATGCCGAACATCTGCAGGCAGCCGAGCGTGATCACGAAGCAGATCGGAATCGCCAACGACACCATCAGCGTCGACGGCCAGTCGCGCAGGAAGAAGAACAACACGAAGATCGAAAGCAACGTGCCTTCCAACCCGGCCCAGCTGAGCTGGCTCAGGCTCTCGGTCACCGATGCCGCCTGGTCGCCGAGTGCGTAGATCTGGATGCCCTTGAGTTCCGGCTCCTGGCGGATGCGATCGACTTCCGCCATGACGGAGCGGCCGACTTCGACCAGGTTGGCGCTGCGTTCCTTGGAAATATCGACGGCCACGGCAGGGCGCTGGTCCAGGTGGCGTGCGTAGGTCAGGCGCCCGGGCTTGACATTGACGTCGGCGACATCGGCAAGCTTGAGGCCCTTGTCGTTGATCGGCAGCGAGCGGATCTCCTCGATGCTGTGCCACTCGCCGACCGGCTGCACGTGATAGCGCGTCGCGCCGTCCTTGATCAGGCCGCCGGAGGCGGAAAAATTCGCGTTGTTCAGGCGTTGATACAGATCGTTGAGGCCGACACCCGCCGCGCTGAGCCGGTCGGAATCGATCTCGATGCGCACTTCGCGCGGCGCCACGCCTTCGATCTTGACCTGGGCGACGCCCGGCAGTCGTTCGAGCGGACGCTTCAACTCGCGATCGAGCAGTTCGTAGGCGTTGGTAAGATCATGATCGGCCGAGATGCGCAGGTTCAGCACAGGCTGATCGGCGGTCGAGCCCTTGAAGACCTGGTAGCGAGTAAGGTCCGCTGGAAGGTCGGCGCGTATCGCCTCGATCTTTTCGCGCGCCTCGACCGCCTTGACCGCGGTGTCCTGGCCCCACTTGAACTGCATTTCGATATTGACGCCGTCGGCGCGAGTCACCGAATTCATGCGCTGGATGCCGGTCAGCGTCGACAATGCTTCCTCGACCGGCCGCGTCACGATGCGTTCGACTTCGGACGGCGTCGATCCCTGGTACGGCAGGTTGACCGCCAGGAACGGGAACTGGATACCCGGCATCGATTCGAGCGGCAGGCGGAACGCCGCGATCAGCCCGATCACGGTCATCGACACGAACACCATGATGACGGTGACCGGCCGCTTGAGGCTTAGCTCTGCCAGAGTCATGACAGCCCCCCCGCTTCAATCAAGTACCGCTGTCGCGCGTTAGCGCGACGATCACTCCCCCTCTCCCGCCTGCGGGAGAGGGCAAGGGGTGAGGGGTTCCTGGCAGCACTCATGACATCGCCGCGCCCGCCGCGAGCGTGGCGGCATCGACGACTGTCTTGTGCTTGCGCTCGCCGCGTTCGCGATAAAGAGCATCGCTGCGCCGATCGAGCAGCACGTACACGGCCGGAATCACGACCAGCGTCAGCAACGTGGAGACGAGCAGACCGCCGATCACCGTGATCGCCATCGGCGCGCGCACTTCGTTGCCGTCGCCGACGCCGATTGCCAGCGGCATGAATCCGAGCAGGGTACACAACGTCGTCATCGAGATCGGACGCAGGCGCGATTCCGCGGCCTGGATGATCGCGTTGATCTTGTCGACGCCTTCCTCGCGCAGCTGGTTTACCCGATCGATCAGCACGATCGCATTTTTCACGACGATGCCGGCGAGCATGATCAAGCCGATGAACACGACCACGCTGAGCGGCGTCGACGTCAGTTTCAGCGCGAGCACCGCGCCGACCAGCGCCAGCGGAATCGAGAACATGATCACGAACGGGTGCAGCAGCGATTCGAACTGCGACGCCATGACGAGGTAGACCAGGAATATCGCCAGCGCGAGCGCGAAGATCAGCGACTTGACCGACGCGTCGAGTTCCTCGCTCTGGCCGCCGATGTGCGACGTGACGCCGGCAGCGAGCGGATTTTCGCGAATCAGCTGGCGCACCTCCGAAACAGCCGAACCCAGATCGCCGTAATGCAGGTTGGCCGAGACGATCGCCACGCGTTCCTGGCTGATGCGATGGATCTCACTCGGACCCTGGCTCGAAACGACGTCGGCGACCGCCGACAGGCGAACCGGCCGTCCCATCGCCGTGCTCGCCGCAGCAGAGCCGGTCGCGCCGGCCGTGGCACTCGTCGTTGCTGCAGCACTGCTGGTTGCGGAGCCCGTGGCGGCCGTCCCCGCCGCGGCGACCGGCGAATAGCCAACGATGAGGTTGCGAATGTCGTCGACGCTCGCGCGCTGGTCGGCCTGTGCGCGCACCAGCACATCGATCTTGCGATCGCGGAAACTGTAGCGCGTCGCGACCGAGCCGCGCACCTTGTTCACGATCTGGTCGGAGACCTGCTTCGTCGTCAATCCGAGCGCGGCCGCGCGCTGCTGGTCGAAGTGAATCTGGATTTCGGGATAGCCGCCTTCGACCGTGGACTTCACGTCGGCGAAGCGTGGCGATGCGTTCATCAGCGACGTCAGTTTCTTGCCTGCCTTTTCCAGCGAGGCCAGGTCGTAGCCGCGCAGTTCGATCTCGAGTGGCGTGGCAAAGCTGAAAAGCTGCGGACGCGAGAACTTGACTTCCGTCCCCGCCCGCGTCGCCATCGAAGCGCGCAACGCTTCCGTCGCCGCGCGTTCGCCACGCTCGCCGACGCCGGGCTTCAGCACGATCAGCAGGCGCGCGATGTTTTCGCCCGACTCGGTTGGCGTCGCATCGAGCCGGGTGCCGGTGCCGCTGACGCCGTAGATCAACGCGATGTTCGGATCCTTGGCGTTCTTCTGCTCAAGTTCGGCAACGAGCTTGTCTGTGTCGATCAGTGCGGTGCCGGGCGGCTGTTTCACGGTCATCTCGAACCGTCCCTGCGCCAGCGAGGGGATCAGGTCCATGCCCAACGTCGGAATCAGCGCAATGCTCGCGACGAAGGCTGCCGCGGCGAATCCGAGCACTTTCCACGGATGAGCCAGCGCCTTCGGCAATGCAGTCCGATAAGCGCTCGCCGCGGCGTTGTACGGCATCAGCACGACGCGGCCAACGGCGCGCAGCACCTTGCCGATCACGACGCCTGCCGTCGCGGACACGACGAACACGGCGCGCATGAACAGCAGCGGGATCCAGCGGAAGAACAGGCGCGAGACCGGCGAGATCACGGTCTTCACGCGCTGTCCCGCGCGGCTCGTCGGCTGCCAGCCCGGCGACGGCTCTTCGTCCTTGTAGGCGATCGGCGACCGGCCCCGGAGCGAGGCCAGCATCGGAATCAGCGTCATCGCGACGACCAGCGAGATCAGCATCGCGAACGTTACGGTCAACGCCTGGTCGCGGAACAGCTGGCCGGCCACGCCCTGCACGAACACCAGGGGAAAGAACACGGCGACCGTGGTCAGCGTCGATGCAATGACCGCCATCGACACTTCTCGCGCGCCCTTGACCGCGGCTTCTACGATGCCCATGCCCTGCTCGCGCAGGCGCGCAATGTTCTCGAGCACGACGATCGAATCGTCTACGACCATGCCGGTGGCAAGCGCCAGTCCGCCGAGCGACATCACGTTGAGACTGACGCCGGCCTGACCCATGAAGAAGAACGTCGCGATCAGCGATATCGGCAACGACAGCGAGATGATGAACGTGCTCCACGAGTCGGCCAGGAAAAAGAAGATGATCAGCACCGCGAGGATGCCGCCGATGATCGCGTCGTTGCGCACGTCGTCGAGCGAACTCTGGATGAAGATCGACTGGTCGTCGATCGTGTCGAGCTTGGCGTTGCCCGGCAGGACCGGCTTGAGCCGCTCGAGCTGCTTCTTGACGGCAGCAGCCACGCTGACCGTGTTCGCGTCGCCCTCTTTGTATACCGCGAGCTCGATCGCCTCGTGGCCGTCGACGCGAACGATCCCTTCTCGTTCCTTGTAGCCCTGGCGAACCTCCGCGATGTCTTTCAGCCGCACCGGCACGCCCGCGTCGACCTTGATCAGCAGGTTGCGCATTTCGTCGAGGTTGCCGAACTGGTTGACCGTGCGCACGAGGTAGCGCTGCGATCCGTTCTCGATGCGTCCGCCGGACACGTTGACGTTTTCGTCGGCCAGGCGCTTGGTCACGTCGGCAACGTTGAGGTTGACCTGCTGCAGGCGCTGCTGATCGATCTCGACGTCGATCTGGTCTTCGAGACCGCCGCCGACCTTCACCGCGGCGACGCCGGGTGTCGGTTCGAGACGCTTCTTCAATTCATCGTCGGCAAAACGGCGCAGCTGCTTGAGCTCGGCTTCGTTGACCTCGCCCTTCCCGCCCGCCGCGGCGACGCTCAGCGACAAGCGCATGATCGGATCGGTCGACGGATTGAAGCGCAGCAATACCGGCTTCTTCGCATCGAGCGGCAGTTGCAGGATGTCCAGTTTGTCGCGGACGTCGAGCCCGGCCTGGTCCATGTTCGTGCCCCAGGCGAACTCGAGGACGACGTCGGATTGGCCGGTGCGCGAAACCGAATGGATCTTGCGCAGGTTCTTGACCACGCCGATCGCTTCCTCGACCGGCTGCGAGATCAGGTTCTCGATCTCCATCGGCGCCGCACCTTC
>DATIEJ010000337.1:0-6121 GCA_035455825.1 Rhodanobacteraceae bacterium
CGCGACAGGAACTCGGCCTGGCCGCGGATGTGCCGGTGCTGGCGCTGCTTCCGGGCAGCCGGCTCGGGGAAATCGAGCGCCTTGGCGCCGATTTTCTCGGCGCGGCGGCCCTGCTGAAGCGCGAGTTCCCGGCGCTGGCCATCGTCGCGCCGATGGCCACGCCTGCCTGCCGAGCCGCCTTCGAACGGCTCCTGGGCGACCCTGCCCTTGCAGCCCTCGGTGCTCGGCCCTCAGCCCTGCGAATCCTCGACGGCAACGCCCACGGCGCCATGATCGCCGCGGATGCCGTACTGCTGGCGTCCGGCACGGCAGCGCTCGAAGCGATGCTGGCCAAACGGCCGATGGTCGTCGCCTATCGCGTCGCCCGGATCACCTATGCACTGGTCAAGCTGTTCGGCTTGCTGCGCACGAGCGTCTACTCGTTGCCGAACATTCTCGCCGGCCGGAACATCGTGCCTGAATTGATGCAGGACGACTGTACGCCGGCCGCGATCGCCGCGGCACTCGCGCCCGCCCTGCGCGCGCGCACCGCCGAGCCGGATTTGCTCGCCGAATTCGGACGCCTGCACATGAGTTTGCGCGCGCCGCCAGCGCAGGACGCCGGCGCGGCGATTGCCGATCTGCTTGCTCCAACGTGAACGCACTCCCGCTGCCTCGTCCACCTGCGCACCGCGCCGGATTGACGGCTCCGCCGGCTGCCCCCACCATGGCGGCATCGTGACGCTCGCATGACATCGATGCCCATCGCAGCAGTGCTGCCCCGCAGGACCCGGATCGTCACGTATGCCACCGCCGCCTGTTTCCTGGCGTTGCTGGTTTGCGGCCCGCTGATCGAAGCCTCGCTGAGCGAACGGCTGTTTTCGACCGCGCTGGTTTTCACGGCAGTCGTGCTTACCGCATTCGTCACGCGCCGCCCGGCGTTCGCGCTGGCGCTGCCGACCGTCGTGTTCGGCTCGATCCTGATCGCCAGCGTGATCAAGTATCACTACCTGGCCACGCCGTTGCTGGCTCCCGACCTGATCTACTCGGTCAATCGCGACCTGCTGGAAGTCGCGCTGCACTACCCGTCGATCCTCGCGAGCTTGATCGCCGGCGTGATCCTGATACCGGGCCTGCTGATCCTCGTCTGGCGCCTCGACCAGCCGTTGTTCCTCAGCCAGGTCGTGAGCGCGCGCGAGCGCCGCTGGATTCGCACGCTAGGCGCTTGCGCGACGATTCCGCTGCTGATCTCGATCGATTCGCCGGCCGGCCCGTTTTCGACCGTGTTCGAGAAAGGCATGTGGCAGACGATGAACGACCGCAGCTACATCGCCGATTTCTTCGCGTCGTTCTATCAGACCACGATACGCATTCCGGCCCTTGCCCCCGATGCCGACGGCGCGCTGTCCTGGACCCAGGACGCAACGGAAAATCCGCCGGGATGCACGACCAAGGCGTGCGCGACACAACGGCCGATGAAATCGCCGCAGGAACATCCGGACATCATTTCGGTGCTCGAGGAGAGCACCTACGATCCGGCAATGCTCGCGTTGTGCACGCTGCCGCTATGCAAGCACAAGATGTTCCAGCCCGACGGGCGGACGCGCGCGCATGGCTTCCTGACAGTTCATGTCTGGGGCGGAGGCACCTGGACCAGCGAGTTCTCGCTGCTCACGGGCCTGGATCACCAGACCTTCGGCGATGCCGGTCTGTATGCGCCGTACAACCTCGCGCCGCGCGTCGTGCACACGCTGCCCGACGTCCTGCACGCGGCCGGCTATCGCGTGATCGCCGTGTATCCGATGTCCGGCGACTTCATCAATGCGCGCAACGCGTACAAATTCTACGGATTCGACAAGTTCTACGACGGCCAGGACTACGGCCTGTCCTGGCATTCGAGCGACAGCGACCTGATGCAGGTGTTCGATCGCATCTACGCCGACGAGAAGAAGGCAATCGGCAACCAGCCGCTGTTCGTCATGATGCTGACCCTGCGCCAGCACGGGCCGCACATGACTCCGCTGGTCGAGCAGCCGCAGCCATATGACAAGCCGCTGTTTCCCGGCAAGTTCAAGCCGAAGGATCTGGACGACTGGATCAACCTCAACCTCGGCAATTACCTGTACCGCCTCGACGGTTCCGATGCGGCGATCACGCACCTGGAAAAAATCCTGCTCGACAGCGATCGCCCGACCGTGCTATTCCATTTCGGCGATCACCAGCCCTCGTTCGAAGGCGCCATGCGCGTGCTGGATAAAGTCACGCCGAAGGCGATCAGCGACGCGAATTTCGTCACTTACTACATGCTCAAGAGCAACTACAGGCCGGCCCGCAACTACGATTATCCCGCGCTGGACATCAGTTTCGCCGGCGCGCTTCTGCTGGACGTCGCCGGCGTCAAGAAGGACGATTTCTTCGCCGCCAACGCGTTGATGCGCGAGCGCTGCGACGGCTTCTACCTCAACTGCACGGACAAGCGCGTGCTCGACTCGTACCAGAACTACGTTTTCCATGAACTCGGCGTACTGCATGAGTGAGATCGATGGCCTGGTCGCCGGCGTCGACGAGGCCGGGCGCGGCCCGCTGGCCGGGCCGGTCGTGATTGCCGCGGTGATCCTCGATCCGCGTCGGCGCATCAATGGTCTGCGCGATTCGAAAATTCTGACCGCCGCACGGCGCGAGACGCTCGACGCGCGCATCCGCGCTCGCGCACTCGCCTTCAGCGTCGTCGCCATCGAAGTGGACGACATCGACCGTTTCAACATCTTCCAGGCCACGATGCTCGGCATGGCGCGTGCGATCGCTGCGCTTGCCCTGCGTCCGGCGCGTGCTCTGATCGACGGCAACCACGTGCCGCAAAATATACAATGCGAGGGACGCGCCATCGTCGACGGCGATGCGCTCGAGCCGGCGATCAGCGCCGCTTCGATCGTGGCCAAGGTTGCGCGCGACCGCTTGATGTGCGAACTCGACGGCCGTTATCCCGATTACGGTTTCGCCCAGCACAAGGGCTACGCCACACCAGAGCACCTGGCCGCGCTCGACCGTCTGGGTCCGTGCCGCGAACACCGCCGCAGCTTCGCGCCGGTGCGGCGCGCGTGCGAGCTGGAACTGTTCTAGCTCATTCAAGTGTCTCGCGGTCGCGGCGCTATGCGCACTTGCCACCGGCTTGCGTCGTTCAAGCATCTGTTGCAGTCCTGGCGCGAATAGTGCCTACTGCACGCAGTTCGGGATTGGCCATGCATGCCGGCCCGAACACGCGCATGTC
This sequence comes from Rhodanobacteraceae bacterium, assembly GCA_035455825.1. Lineage (GTDB taxonomy): Bacteria > Pseudomonadota > Gammaproteobacteria > Xanthomonadales > Rhodanobacteraceae > Rudaea. Next base: position 3,248 of record DATIEJ010000337.1, read on the forward strand.
GATCGTCAACGCAGCCTAGGGGAAGGCTTCTTGGCGCGTGCAAGGGTCTATTGGGGGATCTCATGTCCAACGATCGCAACCGCGCGTCATCCGCGGCGCCCGGGCTCGCCTTGACGTGTGTCCGTCGTCCTCTGCCTGCCGAGCCCGGTTTCTGCCGCCGCCCATTGGCCGCCTGTCTGCTGATCGCACTTGGTTTGGGCGGCAGCATTGAGCCATGCAGTGCCGGCACCGTAATAGTAAACCGCTGCAATGATCAGGACGGCATTCAATACATTGGCCATTCACTACGCAAAGCGATCAATGTCGCGCAGGAAGGCGATACGGTCGACATGGGCGAGCTTGTCTGCAGCACCATAACGTTGGAACGCGGTGAGCTCGAGATCTATCAAAACAACCTTACGATTCGCGGGCCGACGAATCATCCGTTGACCGTGGATGCCCATGGGGCAAGCCGGGTTTTCCACCACACCGGCACTGGCGTGGCAGAGATCGATTACTTGATTGCTACCGGAGGCACGACCAAATTTGCGATTGAAGCGAACCCGATTGGCGGCTGTGTGAAGTCGGAAAGTTCGGTATTGCTGCGCTTTTCAACTGTATCCGGTTGTTTCGCCGGATATTCGGGAGGAGGCATAGCTGCAAACGGCAATGTTGGATTGATCCACAGCACCATTACCGGTAATTCTGCCTACAACGGCTTTGCATCAGGCGGCGGGGTGTACGCCAAAGGCAGCATAATTGCCGCGAGCAGTGCAATCACCAACAATCACGCGCGTTTCGGCGCCATCGGAGCCCTCCAAGACGTATCCTTGAGTTACACCCTGGTGGGCGGCAACAGCACGAGCGGTGTTGTAGGCAACAACGTGACTTTGCAGAGCAGTACTGTCGAGCTGAACACCAGAGGGGGCATCTATGCCTCTGTCGCAACCGTCAACTATTCGACAGTCTCTTCGAATGTAGGTGTTGGTGTGACTACGTACGTGGGCTTTGAGATCAATAACAGCACAATTTCTGGAAACGGACCTTTTGGCATCAATGCTGTGCTGCCGAAAGTTGCGGACATACGAAATTCAACGATTGCGTTCAACACGGTCACAGGCGTCCGAGCCTATGGCTGCGCCGTCGACATCGGCATCACAAGCTCAATAGTCGCTGCAAACAACGCCGCTTCGGATGTAGACGACATTTCTCTCGATCAGTGTGCGGTAAACGGTAATAACAACCTGATTGGTCGGCAGAATGGTTCACTGGTGACTGATCCGCGTTTGGCGCCGCTCGCTTTTCACGGAGGGGCGGTAAAAACCCTTGCCTTGCTGGCGAACAGCCCGGCGATAGATGCTGGAAGCAATTCTGCCGGTTTCAGCAACGATGCTCGCGGTGCAGGTTTCGTTCGTATTGCCGGAGCTGCGACCGATATCGGCGCTTATGAACGCCAGCCGAGTGATGATGAGGTTTTCAGCGACGGTTTCGGCTAACGGATAGAGCTGACATCACCTTTGGAAGCTCGTGAGCGCAAGTGTTTGATGCGGGTTGCGCGCGTTCGACCTGGGCTACCCCCCCCCACAAAAGCGGTGGCGCAGCCGATATCGGCGCGTACACGCGTACGGAAAAGATCTATTCAGGATGGCTTTGACGGCAAGTCCTATTGGCCGATGACGTGTCCGGCCTGCAGCACGCCTAAATCCGCCGTCGCCGATACAGGTTGGCGGGGACCATATGCGGTGAGCACGTCAAGCCTTGTCGGCGTGCGCCCACAAGGCTACCCTGACCGGGTAACTTCCGGTCGCCATGAACCCCTCCTTCGTCCACCTGCGCATCCACAGCGACTTCTCGCTGGTCGATTCGACGATCCGCCTGCCGGAAAAGCCCGAATATGGCGATCCGGCCAAGGCGTCGTATCCGAACCTGATCAGCCACGCCGTCTCGCTCGACATGCCGGCGCTGGCGCTGACCGACCAGAGCAACCTGTTCGCGCTGGTCAAGTTCTATCGCGCGGCCGAAGCCAACGGCATCAAACCGATTGCCGGCGCGGACCTGTGGATCGGCAATCCTGCCGAACCCGGTGCGCCAACGCAGTTGACCGTGCTGTGCCAGAACCGCCGTGGCTACCTGAACCTCGCGCAATTGATCTCGCGCAGCTACATCGAGGGGCGACACGGCGATTTTGCGATTGTCGATCCCGACTGGTTCGCCGGTCATTGCGACGGATTGATCGCGCTGGCCGGCCGCCGCAGCGATGTCGGCCGGCTGCTGCTTGCCGGCAAGGAAGAGCCGGCCCTGGCGCTGACGCATGAATGGCTGCGGCGCTTCGATGGACGTTGGTATTTCGAAATCTCGCGCTGCGGCCATCCGGACGAAGCGCATTTCCTCGACGCCGCGCTGCAGCTTGCCGGTGCTGCCGACTGTCCGGTCGTCGCGACGAACGACGTGCGCTTCCTGACGCGCGCGGATTTCGAAGCGCATGAGGCGCGCGTCTGCATCCACCAGGGCCGCCTGCTGAACGACCCGAAGCGGCCGAAGGACTTCACCGCGGAGCAGTACCTGAAATCCGCGGAAGAAATGCAGGCGTTGTTCGCCGACTTGCCGGAGGCGTTGCAGAATAGTGTAGAAATAGCAAAACGCTGCAATCTGGAACTTGCGTTCGGCACCTACCATCTTCCGGCATTCCCGGTTCCCGCGACGCATACGATCGAGTCGTTCATCCGCGCCGAAGCGCAGGCGGGACTCGAAGCGCACCTGGCCAAGCGCGCGCCGGCGCAAGGTTTCACGCTGGAAGATTATTCGCTGCGGCTTGGCGCCGAACTCGATGTCATCGTCAAGATGGGCTTCGCCGGTTACTTCCTGATCGTCGCGGACTTCATCAACTGGGCCAAG
>DATIEJ010000338.1:0-7818 GCA_035455825.1 Rhodanobacteraceae bacterium
ATGCTGCGACAGCGAATGCACGCGACGCGCCGAACCGTGATCGCGCTGTGCGCTCTGGCCATGACGCCCGGCGTGTTCAGCGCGCCGGCGGCGCCGGTGGATGCCGGGGCCGCCGACGTCGCGCAGCGTTCCTGCGCGGCCCTGGCCGCGCGCGTCGACGGCATTGCCGGATCCGGACCGCTGCTGCTGCGAAGCTATGACGGCGCAACCGGAGACGGCGCTACCGATGAGCCCTCGCAAAAGACCGCAGCGTATTCCTACGACAACGCGCTGGCGGCGATAGCGCTGCTCGCCTGTGGCAAGTCGCCGCAGGCTCTGCGTGTTGGCGCGGCGCTGCGCCTGGCCGCGCTCGACGGCGCGAGATTGCGCAACGCCTATCGTGCCGGCGCGGTTTCCGGCACGCCACTGGCGAACGGCTGGTGGGACGCACAGGGCAACCACTGGGCGGAAGATCCGCAACAACAGGGATCGGCGACCGGCAACGTCGCGTGGGCCGGCCTGGCGTTGCTCGATCTGTACGCGCAGACGGGTGAACGACAGTGGCTCGACGCGACGCTGCGTCTCGCGGCCTGGATCGTCGCCCAGACTGCGGACACGCGCGGCGCCGGCGGCTTCAGTGGCGGCATCGAAGGCGACGACGCTCATCCGCGCAAGGTCACCTGGAAATCGACCGAACACAATGTCGATGCGGCGGCGCTGTTCGACCGCCTTGCGGTGCTCGACAAGGACGGCGGCTGGTCCCGCCACGCCGCAGCGGCCCGGCACTTCGTGCAGAGCGAGTGGGACGCCGCCAGCGGCCATTTCTTCGTCGGAACGCAGCCGGATGGCGTGGCGCAGAATCGCACCACTTCTGGACTGGATGCGCAGCTGTGGCCGCTGCTGCTCGCGCAGGCGCCGAAAGCCTGGCAGCGCGCGCTCGACTACGCCGAGCGCGAGCACGGCGTCGATGGTGGTTTCGATTTCAACGCCGACCGCGACGGCCTGTGGCTCGAAGGGACGGCGCAGGCAGCGCTGGCCTATAGCGTCGCCGGAGACGCAGGTCAGGCGCAGAACCTGTTTGCGACGATCGCCCGACAGTTTGCACCAAGTGGATATGTATACGCGACCCGCGAGCCGCGCATCACGACCGGACTGGCCTTGAGCGCGCAGAGCGCATCGGCCGACTTCTACTATTACCGGCTGCCGCACCTCGGCGCAACCGCATGGGCAGCTCTGGCTGCGCTCGGCCACAATCCATTCGCGGCGCCGCGAAAACCAGCCGCGCAGCCAAAGTCGTCACGCCAGCCGCGCGACCCGTGATTGTTCAGTCGCCCGCGATCTCGCGCAGCAAGCGAAACAGCTCGCGATAGGCGTGCAGCGGCTTGTTCCGTTCGCGCTCGGTCCGCGCCTGCCGCGCGAGCTGGCGCAGCTGCTGACGGTCGGCTTGCGGAAACCGGACGAGCAATTCGCCGAGCGCCTCGTCGCCTTCGTCGATCAGGCGATCGCGCCAGGCTTCGAGTTGATGCAGCGCGGCGGTTTCGCGCCGGGCCAGGCCGCGGTCGCGATCGAGCGCGGCACGGATCGCTTCGATCTCGTCGTCGTCGAGCTTGCGCATCTGCTTGGCCAGGAATTGCGTCTGGCGCTTGTGCGCAATCTGCTGCTTGACGCCGCGCGCCTGCCGTACTTCGTCGAGCAGATCCTCGCTCAGGGGCATCGCCTTGAGCTGCGCATCGGACAGCGCGACCAGCGCATGCGCCAGTTCCAGCACGTCGAGCGCCTCGCGCCGGCGCTGGCTGCGGCTGACTTCCAGCGCGTCGTCGCCCGTGTCGGCGGCAGCCGGCTGGCCATTGGTTTCGGTCGCGCGGGGACTCATATCAACGATAATGTGGCTTGAATCCAGGGAAGCATACGCAGTGAACGACACTATCGCAAAGACCGGCGCAGCGGCCGCGGACGATTCCATGGCGCAGCTCGACCGGCTGGCGAGCCTGGCCGAGGACGTCGTGGCACGCTGCCGCGCGGCCGGCGCGAGCGAAGTCGAGGTTGGCGCGAATGTCGACCTGGGCCTGAACGTCAACGTGCGTCTCGGAGAAGTCGAGACGATCGAGCATTCGCGCGACCGGTCGTTCGGCGTCACGGTCTACTTCGGCAAGCGCAAGGGTTCGGCGAGCACCGCCGACCTGCACGCCGAATCGATCGGCAAGACGATCGAGCAGGCGTGCGCGATCGCGCGCCACACCGAGGAAGACCCGTGCGCCGGACTGGCCGATCCGGAACGCCTCGCGCGCGCGTTTCCCGATCTGGACCTCTGGCACCCGTGGGACATCGATCCGCAAGGCGCGATCGCCCTGGGCATCGAGATCGAGGACGCGGGGCGAGCGTTCGAAGGAATTTCCAATTCCGAAGGCGCGTCGATACAGGCCGGCGCGACGATGTCGGTCTACGCGAACTCCAATGGCTTCGTCGGCCGCGAGCGCGGCACGCGTCACATGCTGTCGTGCTCGCTGATCGGCGAGGACGACCACGGCATGCAGCGCGAGTATTGGTACGAGGTCGCGCGCGCGGCGCAGGATTTTCCGCAGCCGTCGACGATCGGCCGCAAGGCAGCAGAACGCACGCTGGCGCGGCTGCACTCGCGGCAGCTCGACACGCGCGAGTGCCCGGTGCTGTTCGCGCCCGAAGTCGCGCGCGGCCTCGTCGGTCACCTCGTCTCGGCAGTCAGCGGCGGTTCGCTGTATCGCCGGGCGAGCTTTCTCGTCGACCATGCCGGCAAGAAGATATTTCCGGACTTCGTCGAAATCGTCGAGCGCCCGCATCTGCGCCGAGGCCTGGGCTCCGGCGCGTTCGATGCCGAAGGCGTGGCGACCGTCGACAGCGATCTGGTCCGCGGCGGCGTATTGCAGCGCTATGTCCTCGGCAGCTACTCGGCGCGCAAGCTCGGCTTGCAAAGCACCGGCAACGCCGGCGGCACGCACAATCTGGTCGTGAAGCCGGGAACCGATGATTTCGCGGCGATGTTGCGCAAACTCGGCACCGGCCTGCTCGTCACCGACGTGATGGGCCAGGGCGTGTCGACCGTGACCGGCGACTACTCGCGTGGCGCATCCGGATTCTGGGTCGAGAACGGCGCGATTGCCTATCCGGTCGAGGAGATCACGATCGCCTCGAACCTGCGCGACATGTTCGCAGGCATCGTCGCGATCGGCGCCGATGTCGATCCGAGATCGTCGATTCTGACCGGTTCGATTCTGCTCGACCGGATGATGGTTGCTGGGAGTTGATTGAAGAACAGGGCTGAGGGCTGAGGGCCGAGAGGCGCAGCGCGTCGCTCTTGATCTTCAGCCCTCAGCCCTCAGCCCCAGCTCTCGAGCCATTGACACGCAACGGCGTGCAGCCCAAAGTTGAATCAACGTCAACCGCCAGCAAGGGGACAATCATGAGCGTTCCGAACGATGCAATGACACCGCCGCCTGCGCCGACCGGCACGCCGAGCGCCGAGGAGAAGCAGTGGGCGCTGTTTGCCCATCTGTCCGCGCTGATCGGCTACATCATTCCATTCGGCTCGATCATCGGACCGCTGGTGATCTGGCAGCTCAAGAAGAACGAAATGCCGTTCGTCGACGATCAGGGCAAGGAAGCGCTGAATTTCCAGATCACGGTGGCGATCATCGCGATCATCTGCTTCGTGCTTATCCTGATCCTGATCGGGATCCTGCTGCTGTGGGCACTGGCGATCGCGAACCTGGTGTTCATCATCATCGCCGCGCTGGCCGCGAACAATGGGCAGGCTTATCGGTACCCGTTTGCGTTCAGGTTTATCAAGTAGGAGCAGGGCTGAGGGCCGAGAATCAAGAGCGGCGTTCCACGCTCTTCAGCCCTCAGCCCTAAATCAGCTGTCCCGCCCGGCTACGTAATGCGCGAGCGCAATGAGCTCGCGCATGCGGTCGCCGAACGGATGCAGGCTCTGGATCGCGTTGCGCGTCAACTCGGCGAGCCGGTCGCGCGAACCCTGCATGCCGAGAATCGACGGATAAGTCGGCTTCGCATCCGCGGCGTCCTTGCCGGCTGTCTTGCCGAGCGTCGCGCTGCTGCCCTCGACATCGAGGATATCGTCGCGGATCTGGAACGCCAGTCCAACGCAGTGACCGTAGGTTTCGAGCGCCGCGAGCGTGCTTTCGTCGCGGCATCCCGTGGCCAGCGCGCCGAGTCGCACGCTGGCGCGGATCAGGGCGCCGGTCTTGTGCACGTGCATGCGCTCGAGTTCGGCGGCATCCAGAACGTGTCCGACCGCGGCCAGGTCGAGCGCCTGGCCGCCGGCCATGCCTTGGGAGCCGCAAGCGGCGGCGAGGACGCGCAACATTTCCACGAGCAGCGCCGGCGCGTCGGCAAGCGCGGAATCGCGAGCCAGCACGTCGAACGCCAGCGCCTGCAGCGCGTCGCCAGCCAGGATAGCCGCCGCTTCGCCGAACGCGACATGGCAGGTCGGGCGGCCGCGCCGCAGGGCGTCGTCGTCCATCGCCGGAAGGTCGTCGTGCACGAGCGAGTAGGCGTGGATGATCTCGACGGCAGCGGCCGGCGCATCGAGACGCTCGGGTACTGCGCCGAGTGCGTCGCCGGTAGCGTATACGAGTATCGGCCGCAGGCGCTTGCCGCCGCCGAGGACGGCGTAGCGCATCGCCTGGTGAAGATCCTGCGGCGGCTGGTCGGCAGACGGCAGCATGCGCGCGAGCACGGCATCGGCGCGCGTGCTCCAGGTGATCAGTTCGGGCGACAGCTGCGCGGCGCCGGCCGCGGGCAAAGAACGCGTCGGGATCAAGGCGTATCTGGCTTGAAGTCTTCGGCCTCGTCCGGAGATTCCGGATCGTAAAGCAGCTTCACGCGCAGTTCGGCCTGTTCGAGCGCGGTCTGGCAGTTGCGATACAAGGCGATGCCGCGCTCGTAGGTCTTGAGCGAGTCGTCCAGGCTCAGGTCCCCGTGTTCCATGCGCTGGACCAGTTGTTCGAGCTCGTCGAGCGAGTGCTCGAATTCCGCGACCCGGCTCGGTTCCACGGCCGGCGATGATCCAGCTTCGGGTAGGGTGGCTTGCGAAGGGGTTGGCGCCATGGCGTGAAAGCTACCGCACGGGCGGGCGGGAATCAATGGGAGGAGGGCTGAGGGATGAGGGCTGAGGGCTGAGGGATGATAGAGCAAGTACGCGTTCGGGCCATTGTTGAAAGATGCTAAAAATACAGAGTGGAAGAAATATACTTCGCAGGCTGGGCGGTGATCAGGAGCCATGGACGCGCACGAGGCGTATACGCGAGCATGAAGCAGAGCGCGTGGCGGCTTGTCGGCCCTCAGCCCCAGCCCTCAGCCCTCGATCCTTCACGATCCCACACAATCCGTGCCTTCAGCCGCCCGCATAACTCACAAGCGGCCGCCGAGAGCACGAGTCCGGCCACCGCAATCAACTCTCCATTCATGCTGATCAGTGGAATGCGATCGCGCTGCCACGGTGGAATGCCGCGTTCCTGCAACAGCAGGCGCAGTTCGCGCGTATGCGTCGAGCCCGCGGGCTTGATGTGTTCGCCGCCGCTGCGGTAGCGAATCGTCAAGGGCCGATCGACCGGCACGGTCATTCCGCCTTCACCGCGCAGGGCGAGCGTGCCGCCACCGGGCAGCGCCAGCGGCGAGCCATCCCAGGCCGCTTGCCAATCCGCAGCGATCGGTGCGACTGGCCGCATCGCATGCAGCAGTTCGCGGTAACGGCGCAATTCGCATTGATCCCAGCGCACGCACGGTGCGCGGTCCTCGGCCGACATTCGCAACTGCCGCTCGAGTTCGGCGACATGGAAGTGCGCCGGCTCATCGAAGCCATGCGCGCGCAGCCACAGCCGCAGCACCGGGTCGCGCAGCGCGTCGGGAAGTTCCAGCCAGGCGCGCCACGGCAGCGCCGAGGCGTCTTCCGCAGAGCTCGCCGAATTCGCGCTTTGCAGTTGTGCCAATGCGCGTTGCGCGTGGTCGTCGACAAAGTCGGCCGCAGCCTGCGCCCAGGCGGCGCTGTGGGCGATTGCGACGGTCGCGTCTGGCCAACGCTGCGCCAGTCGCGGCAGGATTTCGGCGCGCAGGAAGTTGCGCCGCAGGTGTGTGTCCACATTGCTGGGGTCTTCGATCCAGCGCAACCCGTGCGCCTGGGCATAGGCGCGCAACAGCTCGCGCGGCACGTTCAGCAGAGGCCGCCACAATCGGCCGGAAGCGAAATCGCGCAGCGCGCGCATGGCACCGAGACCTTGCGGTCCGGCGCCGCGCAACAGCTTGAGCAGCACGGTCTCGGCCTGGTCGTCGGCATGATGCGCGAGTGCGAGCGACTCGCCTTGCTGCAGGTGTGCGGCGAAAACCCGGTAGCGCGCCGCGCGTGCCGCCTCTTCGAGGCCTTTTCCGCCGGCAGCGACCGCCGCGGTTGCGGCGATGAGCGGGACGCCGAGGCGCGCGGCGAATGCCGAGCAGTGCGCCGACCAGTCCGCGCTGCGGGCGTGCAGGCCGTGATCGACATGCAGCGCGCGCAGCCCGCGTTCATGCGCCGGCGCGAGCGCAGCGAGGGCATGCAGCAGCACGCTGGAATCAAGGCCGCCGCTGAAACCGACCGCAATCGGGCCGCGCGGCAGCCGCGCGAGGCCCGCTTGCAACTCACTGATCAGCCGGGAAGACGACATGCGCGCATGGTGCCAGAACGGGCCGTGCGCCGCGAAGCCGTTGGCGCGTGGCGCCGCTGCTGGCGGACCTACGCAGCCTTGATCGCGCCGTAGCGCCGCAGCCGCCGGTAGCGCTGCTCGACGAGGCCGGCGGCATCGCCGCGCTCCAGCGCGTCGAGCTGGTTCAGCAGGACGGCCTTGAGCCGGATTGCCATCGCGTGCGGGTCGCGATGCGCGCCGCCGAGCGGTTCGCGCACGATCTTGTCGATCAGCCCGAGTTCGAGCAGGCGCGGTGCGGTGATCGCGAGCGCTTCGGCCGCGTCCTTCGCCTTTTCTGTACTTTTCCACAAAATCGATGCGCAGCCTTCCGGCGTGATGACCGAATAGGTCGAGTACTGCAGCATAATCGTGCGATCGCCGACGCCGATCGCCAGCGCGCCACCCGAGCCGCCTTCGCCGATCACGGTGCAGATGATCGGCACGCGCAGCTCCGACATCTCCATGAGGTTGCGCGCGATCGCTTCGCTCTGGCCGCGCTCTTCCGCGCCAACACCGGGATACGCTCCCTGCGTATCGATCAGGGTGACGAGCGGCAGACCGAAGCGCTCGGCGAGGCGCATCAGCCGCAGGGCCTTGCGGTAGCCTTCCGGCTTGGGCATGCCGTAGTTGCGCCGCACGCGCTCCTTCGTGTCCCGGCCCTTCTGATGGCCGATGATCATGACCGTGTGCTCTTCGATGCGCCCGAGGCCGCCGATGATCGCGGGGTCGTCGGAGAACATCCGATCGCCATGCAGCTCCGTGAACTCGCTGCAGAAGGCGTTCACATAGTCCAGCGTGTAGGGACGGTGCGGGTGGCGGGCGAGTTGGGTGATCTGCCAGGGCGTGAGATTGGCGAAAATGCTGATCGTGAGCTGGCGGCTCTTGGCCTGCAGCCGGCCGATCTCCTCCTGGATGTTCACCTCCGAATCGGAGGTGACGTGCCGGAGCTCCTCGATTTTCGCTTCGAGCTCGGCGATCGGCTGTTCGAAATCCAGAAAGGCAACGGCCATTGAGAGTCTTTACCGCAAGTGTCGACGCTGCGGGAGGGTACGGGGGGGCGGGGGCGCGCGCAAGGGATACGCCTTAGCTGTACCCGGCCACTCCGCTCCCGCCGGCCCCGACTGAAGGC
>DATIEJ010000339.1:0-2092 GCA_035455825.1 Rhodanobacteraceae bacterium
CACACTTCACTGGATACGGTTAATACGCATTCCGTATCCGCGGCAATATAGGGCGCGCTGCGCGGCAAATCCCGCTATGCTTGGGCCTCCATGTCAGGGAGGACCAGGTCGATGGCAACGACTTCGATTCGCACAAGGTACCTGGCCGCTGCCATTTCGACGGCACTCGCGGCTGGCGGATTGCATGCGGCGACGATCGCGGTCGATAGTGCGGACGACGATGCAGACTCCACGGTGTGCAATCTGCGCAGCGCTCTGCAAGCGGTCAACGATGGATCGACCCTGACCGTACCAACCTGCGCTCTTGCCGTAACTGGTGATCCATTCGGCACAGACGACACGATAGTCCTTTCAGCACTCTCGCCGATTACACTGACGCGCGGAGCGCTCACGGTGACCGCGTCGACCGTCACGATCAATGGGGCTGTAAAGATACCGCCGCCGCCGTATTCCCCCTACTATCAGTACCAGACCATCGATGCCGCGGGCGGCTCACGCGTAATTGCCATCGCGGATGGCTCGACGCTCAAGGCGAACAAGCTCGACCTGACAGGCGGTCAAACCGCGGAGAACGGCGGCGCCATCGCGCTCGGCATCGGCGCGACAGCCATCCTCAGCAACTGTTCGATCTTCAGCAACATCACAACGGCAAACGGCGGCGCGATATACGCGTCGCCCTCGTCGACGCTCACGCTGGTCGATTCAACGGTATCGGGAAACTCCAGCCTCGCCGGCGGTGCGCTGTTTGCCAACGACAGTGCAGTAACGGCGACCAACACATCTATCGCGTACAACAGCGCGACTTCTCGTGGCGGTGCGATCTACGCGGCGTCCGGTGCGCTCACGCTGGATATGGCGAGCATCTACGCAAACACTGCGCAAACCCACAGCGGTGGTATAGCCGTAGCGAATGCGAAGTTTACAATGTCGAATTCCAGGGTATTCGCCAACAGTGGCGGACGCGGTGGCGGCATTTTCCTTTCCCAGGCGACGGGCACCATAACTACGTCAACGATCGACGGCAATAGCGCAACATGCGGGTTTGCGTGCGGCGGTGCGATGCTGCTCGTCGGTTCGAGCCTTGCAGTCAGCGGTTCGACGTTCAGCGGAAATCTGGCCGCTGGCCTCACGAATTATGTGACGGGCGGCGTAAACCTTCTCGGCAGCGCCGCAACGTTCGCGAACTCCACAATCAGCGGCAACGTCGCGGCCGGCTACGGGTCAGCGAGCGGCGCCTTCTCGCAAGAACATTTGTACGCCAACACGAGCCTGACGCTGATCAATACGACCGTTACCCAAAACACAGCCGTAGCCGTGCACGGCATCGCAGCAGGCGGCGTTCTGCTCGGATTGTTGGACTTTTCGCCACCACCTGCCGGCTACGACAGTTTTACCGCGCAGAACACCATCATTTCCGGCAATACACCTGGTGACACGAACATCGTCTTCGACATGTTCGGCACTTCGCTCATAGTGGAATACAGCCTGCTCGGCTCGGCCCAGAACATTTCCGCCTTCAACGATCCGGCCAACCACAACATTTTCAGCGATTCGCCAGCACTCGGCCCACTGCAGAACAACGGTGGCTCGACCAAGACACACGCCTTGTTGCCGGGCAGCCCTGCTTTGGCCTCAGGCGCCAACGAGCTCGCGGTATTGTCCGGACAGCCACTGGATTTCGATCAACGCGGACCAGACTATCTCCGCATTTTCGGCGGCAGGGTCGATATTGGTGCGTTCGAAGACCAGACTGACCAGCTCTTCGCGGACGGGTTCGAGGTCGGTCCGTAGACTGTCACAAATTCGAGGAGCTGGAGTACTCGAACATTTCGGGCACGCGATCCGCGACACGGCGGGTTCAGCATACCTGGCAGGTGCTCGTGTATCGCACGCACCTACATAACGTTATTCGTTGCGGTGCTCCAAGCCGTCGTCGTGAGCAAGACCGCCACCGAGTCCCAAACCCATCCCGGCGCCGATGCCAGCACCAGCGCCGCCGCCACCGCCCGCTCCGCGCGCTCCGCCGCCTTTTGCGTCGCCCTGTCCTCCGCCCTCCCCCTTGCCGCGTGTTGCAGGCAAGCGCGTTGGCCCC
>DATIEJ010000340.1:0-2348 GCA_035455825.1 Rhodanobacteraceae bacterium
TTCGAATTCGGACTTGCTGCCGTGATCGATCGCGTCGCGCAGACCCATGATCGGCGCCCTGGTCATTGCCGGCAGAATGTCCGCCAGGCGCTGCGGCTGGAACACCGCGTGTTCGCCATTCTGCTCGACGACCGCATCCAACGCTTCCTTGATTTCCTGCAGTTCAAAGGCGGCGAGCGTCCAGTTCTGTGCCTGGCCCGCGAACCACAGGCGCGCGTGGCGGATCTGTAGGGTCAGCATCTGCTCGCCGAGTTCGGGGTGATACGCCGACTTCTTCAATTCAGCGATTTCCTTCTTCAGCGCGGCAATTTCGGCATCGGCCGATGGCGATGACGATGGAGGCGTTGCGGCTTGAGTCGCAAATGTTGCGCTCAGCGCAAGCGCTGCGATCAGCGATGCTTTCAAGATGTTTCGCATGATGAACTTCGGGTCCACGAGGATACTTCGCGCAAGCATGCCGACCGTCCACGGAAAATGCCAGCATTGGACGTGGGGTCTCGCAGCACAACCACCACGTGGTTCCGCTGAAACAGCACTCGGCGCAAAGAACCCGGGAACGATCCGGCTATTCCGTGACCATGGCCGCCGCGCCAAATTTTTTCCCCTTGGCCTCGGGCCCGAGCGCGGTCACGATGGCCAGCAGGACCGCGATGACGGCGATGAACACCGCCATCGTCAAGCCATACTGCTTGTTGTTCGCCTCGGCCATCGTCGTGAGCACCCACGGCACGCCGGCAGAGATGAAATTGCCGATCTGATAAGTAAGGCCCGGCATCGTCGCGCGCACCGCATCGGGCGACAGTTCATTCAAGTGCACGGGCACGACGCCCCAAGCGCCCTGCACCATGACCTGCAGCCAGAACGCGCCCATGCCGAGCAGCAACGGCTCGCTGCTGAAGGCCCAGAGTTTCAGTATCGGCAGAGACAGCAACGCCGCGATGACGATCGCCCGCTTGCGACCGATGCGCTCGGACAGCGCGCCGAAGAACAAACCGCCGCAGATCGCGCCGATCGGCCCGATCGTAGCAAGCTTGCCGGTCAGGTCCGTACCGAAGCCTTTCTCGACCTGCAGGAACAACGGATACAGGTCCTGCGTGCCGTGACTGAAACAGTTGAAGAGCGTCATCAACAGGATCATGAAGGCGGCCCGGCCCCAATAGCCCTTCATGGCCGTCAGCGGGTGGCGCTCCTGCGCGGTCTTCGTTCGTTGCGTGTGTTCCCAGACCGGCGATTCCGGAACCGCCGAGCGAATGTAGAACACGAGCAGCGACGGCAGGAAGCCGACGATGAACATGCCGCGCCAGCCGATGTGATCGAACAGCAGCCAGAACAGTAGCGCGGCGAGCAGGTTGCCGCACGCATAACCTTCCTGCAGGAGGCCGGAGACGAAACCGCGCGACTTCTCGGGAATCGTCTCCATCGTCAGCGACGAGCCCAATCCCCACTCGCCCCCCATGGCGAAGCCGAACAGCAGCCGCAGGACGAACAGCACGGCAAGGTTCGGCGCGAATGCCGACGCCAGTTCGAAGAACGAGAACAGTGCGATGTCGAGCATCAGCATCGGCCGGCGGCCGAAACGGTCAGCCAGAAGGCCGAACACGAAAGCGCCAGCGGGCCGTGCCAGAAGCGTCAACGTGACCGCGAACACGACATCTTCGCGGCCGACATGGAATTCCGCCGCTATCGCCTTCGCGGCAAAGACCAGGATGAAGAAATCGAAGGCGTCCAGCGTCCAGCCGAGAAACCCGGCAATGACAACTTTGCGTTGAACGGACGTCATGGCCATCGCTATCCCCCGGTTCGATGATCGATTGTGGTGGTTTTCGCCGCGGGCATCCAGCCGCAACGCACCACGCGGGCCGGCAATGGTTTCAATCGCGCCCTCGTTCCGATTACAGTGCCGTGCCTGGGCGAAGCGCCTGCAACATGATTGCAATGCGCGCCGGCAACCATTCGCACATTCCTGCTGGAAGACAAGCAAATGCAAAACCGATTCCTGCGCGTCGCGCTCGCGATGGCACTGCTCGCCACGGCTGCCGGGTGCGCTACGACCGAACCGCCGCGCAGCCGTTCCTCGGCGGCAACGTCGAAGACGGGTCACCGCGTGATCATTTTTGTCTGGGACGGCATGCGGCCGGATTCGATCAGCGACACCGAGACACCCCATCTTGCCGCGCTCGCGAAACGGGGCACGTATTTCGCCGACAACCATTCAAGTTACCCGACTTTCACGATGATGAATGCCGCGGGCTTCGCGACCGGCGCGTTCTCGGGCAAATCCGGCTTCTACGGCAACACGCTCTACCGGCCCGGCGCGCCGGCACGCACCGCAGTTGGCGACGAAGTCG
>DATIEJ010000341.1:0-34396 GCA_035455825.1 Rhodanobacteraceae bacterium
CCCGATGAGCGATACGCGCGGCGGGCCGGAGCAGCGAGCAGCGCAGTCGACCGACGCGCTGTTCGCGGATGTGTACGCGCAGCTCAAGGTGATGGCCGCGCGCCAGCTCGCGCGCACGCCGCGCGGATCGACACTCGAAACGACAGCGCTCGTGCATGAACTGTATCTGCGCATGTCGTCGAATCGCGAGCTCAACTTCGGCCACCGCGCGCGCTTCTTCGGCTACGCCGCGCGCGCCATGCGCCACCTGCTCGCCGATCGCGCGCGCGACCGCTTGCGCCTGCGCGCCGGTGGCGACTGGCACCGCATCACGCTCACCGGCTCGGACGAGCAACTCGCGATCGACAGCGCCGAGCAGGCAATCGCACTCGACGCGGCGCTGCAACGCCTTGAGGCCGGCGACGCGCGCGCTGCACGCGTGATCGAACTGTACTATTTCGCCGGACTGACCACGGAACAGATCGCCGAAACGCTCGACCTTGCGCGCAGCACGATCGATCGCGACTGCCGCTTCGCGCGCGCGTTCCTCCAGACCGAACTCGGCGATTGACACAGTTCCGGGTCTGGCGGCGTTATTCAATGAGGTAGTACCTCGGACACGCGGATGCAAACACTGCAGTCGTTGCGTGAACTCTTCGAGGCGACCATCGAGTTGCCCGCGGCCGCGCGCGCCGCGTTTCTCGACGGGCACTGTCCGGACGCCACGCTGCGTCGGCGCGTCGAACGGATGCTGATGGCAGACCTGGGCGGTGATGTGCTGTTCACTGGTGGCGCGCGCGTGGCGGTCGACGCCATCGGCGATGACGACGTTGCCGCTGCGCTGCCGGCAGGCAGCCACATCGGTCCGTTCGAACTGGTCGCCGTGCTCGGCGAAGGCGGCTCGTCGACGGTGTTTCACGCCCGCCGCGCATTCGAGGGCGTGGAGCAACAGGTCGCGCTCAAGGTTCTGCGCCGCGGCCTGTACTCGCCCGAGGCGCAGCGCCAGTTCCGGCGCGAGCGCCAGGCACTCGCGCAATTGCGCCACCCCGGCATCGCGCGCCTGATCGAGGGTGGCGTTACCCTCGACGGGGTGGCTTACATCGCGCTCGATCTCGTCGAGGGAAAGCCGATTGTCGAGTTTGCGCGCGAGCAACGCCTCGACCTGCGCCGTCGCCTCGCCCTGTTCCTGCAGGTTTGCCGCGCGGTGGAGGCGGCGCACCGCGCGCTGATCGTGCACCGCGACCTGAAGCCGTCGAACGTGCTGGTAACAGAGGATGGCCAGGTCAAGCTGCTCGACTTCGGCATCGCCAAGCTGCTCGACAGCGACGATGAAACGCGCACCGGCATGGCCGCATTCACGCCAGCCTATGCCGCCCCGGAGCAACGCTTCGGCGGTCTCGTCACGACGGCAACCGACGTCTACGCGCTCGGCATCCTGCTCGGCGAACTGGTCACCGGCCAGCGCCTGATCTCGGGGAGCGGACGAACACCGTCCTCGCAGATCACCGGCGGGGAGGCACCGGGCGTGCTGCCGGCGGCAGCGGCCCTGACGAGGCGCGCGTTGCGCGGCGATCTCGACAACATCGTGCTCAAGGCGATCGCGCTCGAACCCGAGCGCCGCTACGTATCGGCCGGCGCACTGGCCGAGGATGTCGAGCGCATGCTCGACGGTCGTCCGGTCGCCGCGCATCCGCCGTCGCGCAGGTACCGCGCGCGAAAATTCGTCCAGCGTCATCGCGGCGGCGTAGCCGCGACCCTGGCGTTTGCGCTCGGCACGCTCGTCGCATTCGCCTTCGTCATGCAGCAGGAGCGCACGGCCCGCCACGAGGCGATTCGCGCAAACGCGATGCGCGACTTCATGTTCTCGGCATTCGCCGAAGCCGAACCGGGCATTCCGCGCGAGGGCTCGCCACGCGTCGCCGAGGTCGTCCGCCAGGCCATCGCCAAGGCGCAAGGCGACACTCACATGAACGCGGCAGCGCGCACGGAACTGCTCACGCAGCTCTCCAGCGTGCTGCTGCTGCAGGGCCAGATCGCGGATGCGGAACAGGCTGCGCGCTGGAACTACGAACATGCCGTGCGCGAGCTCGGCGATCGGGAGCCGCTTGCGCTGGCGGCGGGGCGAGAGCTCGGACGATGTCTGATGTTCAAGGGCGACTATGCCGGCGCGCGCGCCTTGGTCAACGCGCTGATCAAGCGCTTGCCCGCCGACGAGGTCGGGCTGCACGCGGAACTGCTCGTCGATTCGGCGGAGATGGCAACCAAAGAGCACGACAAGGAACTCGCGTTGCGCGACGGCGGCGAAGGATTGCGTCTGGCACGCGACAGCGGGAACGACGAAGCGCTCGGATTCGCACTGAGCACGATGGGCAACG
Organism: Rhodanobacteraceae bacterium; assembly: GCA_035455825.1. Lineage (GTDB taxonomy): Bacteria > Pseudomonadota > Gammaproteobacteria > Xanthomonadales > Rhodanobacteraceae > Rudaea. The sequence continues at coordinate 2,355 of DATIEJ010000341.1, forward strand.
TGCAACTCGCGGCCAACGATCTGCAAGGCGCGGTCCAGACCTACGCCGAGCTGGTTGAACTGAACGAACGCCGCTTCGGCCCGCTGCACGTCAAGCTCGCCACCGCCCATGCCGGCGCGTCACGCGCCTGGCGCCGCCTCGGCAATCTCGACGCTGCCGAGCGCGAGATTCGCGCTGCGCTCGTGATCGACGCGGCGGTCTTGCCGAAGGACGACTACCGTCACGCCAATCACCTCAACGCGCTGACGATGGTGCTTCGGGCAAAGCGCGACTTCCCGGCCGCGCTCGAAGCGGCCGAAGAAGGCCTGCGCATCAATCGCCTCGCCCTGGGCGATGACAACCCCGAAGTTGCGAACGATCTGAGCAACATCGGCAAGCTGCAGCTGCGCATGGGCAACACGGCGGCGGCGGTAGCGGCGTTGCGCGAGACGCTCGCGCTGTGCGCCGCCCGTTTCGGCGCCGAAGATCGCAATACTGCCGAGTCGCGGGCCGACTATGGCGTGGCGCTGGCGGAATCCGGCGACTTGCCGGGTGGCGAAGCCGAACTGCGTCACGCCATCGCTTCGCTCGAGGCCGCCCGGAAGCCCGACCTCGACGAAACCGCGGCGACCTACGAGAAGCTGGTGCAAGTTGAGCGCGATCACGGTCAAGCCAGCGCGGCTATTCCGCTGCTCGATCGCCTCGATGCAGTACTCGGCCGAATGAGCCCGGCCAGCGCGGATTGGACTGGCCGGAGCGCACGGCTGCGAGGTGCCGTGCTCCTCGCGATGCAGGACCCGCAGCGCGCCATGCCGCTGTTGCGTGCAGCCGATGACGCGCTGAACGGCAGCACGAACCCCGATCCGCTATTGCGCATCGAAACGTCGCTGTTGCTGGCCAAGGCGGCGAAGGCTAGCGGCGATCTCGCGGCAGCGAGCAGTTTCGCAGCCAGCGGGCTTGCGCAGCTTGCAGCGCTACGCAATCCGCCGCATTCGCTGCAGCGCCTCGGCGCTGACGTTCGCGCTCTGACCACGGCAGCACCGTAGCGGCAGCCCGCTTGCTGACGAAGCGGCGGGCGACGCTGGCGCGCGCCCTATCGTGGGACATTCCCCTGGCGCTCGCGATCCCGCGCCGAGTGCGACGTCGCAATCAGCCTGTCAGCGTTCTTCCATGGGACAACTGCGCATCGGACGGCGTTGTACCAGTGCAGGCACATCAATGAGGGGTATTCCCATGTTGAAGTATCTGCGCAATGCCATCTCGGCGGCCGTGCTGTTGCTCGCCGCGGCCGACGCCGCCGCCTTCTGCACGACGTTCGGCATCCAGGTCTATGTCGGCGACAAGGCCAGCGACAGCGCCTGCACGTTCAACACGATCCAGGAGGCGCTGGACGCCGCCCACAATTACACCTGTCCGGCCACCATACGCATCACGCGCGAGCATACCTACACCTCGCAACACCTGACCATCAACGGCAGCGGCAAGCCCTTGTACCTGCAGGGCGAGGCCGACGGCGTCACCTGTTATACGTTGGCGCACTGTCTTCCGGTAAATGGCTGCCACGCCGACACGACCCAGCCGCTGGTCACGATCGACGGCAGCAACACCGCCGGAAGCGTGCTCACGATCACCGGCAACAGCAATATCATCTTGCGCGATCTGACGATCACGCGCGGCGCGGCCGATGCGACCGCCGCTGGCGGCGGCATCCTGTTCAACGGCACCGGTTCGCTGTATCTGGATACCACGACGGTCAGCCTCAACGACGCCGGCTATGGCGGCGGCATCGACATCAACGGCAACGGCGGCGCGGCAACGTTGACCTTGGGCGCAAACTCGCTGGTCATACTCAACACCGCGGAACACGACGGCGGCGGCATCCGCGTGACCGGCCAGGCACGCCTGTTCGCGCTGCAGCCGGAGACTTACATCTTCGAGAACCACGCGGACAACGGTTACGGCGGCGGCATCGAGGTGGTCGGGCCGGCACAGGCCGACATCGGTTCCCCGGGTTACAACGGCGCGCCCGTCATCGACTCCAACACGGCGGCGTACGGCGGCGGCATCGGCATGGATGCTGCGCCGGATAACGCGGACGTGAAGGTGCGCATCTTCAGCATCGACGCCCATGCTCCGGTATCGGTCTCGAAAAACAACGCCTCGCACACCGGCGGCGGCATCTGGATGCATCCTTACATTTCGGGAATCAGCAACACCGAGGTAAATCCGTACCTCTGCGCGTTCGATTTCAGGATCGACCAGAACGTCGCCCAGGAGGGCACGGCGATCTACGCCGACACGGACTCGAGCGTTGGCAACGGAAACGTCGGCGGCGTTGTTTACCTCAACAAAGACGACGGGTTCAGCACCTGCAATACTCCGGAATCAATGGCCTCGCTCGGCGCCGTGCATTGCGCACCCGGCGTCGACTGCAACACGCTTGACCGGAACGAAGCCAAGGACAGCGCGAGCAATCCGAAGCCGGGTTCGGTCATCCTGGTCCAGGACACCGGCAGCCTGACCGGCGCGCGTTTTGCGATGCGCGGCAACACCGGTCAACATGCCATTCGCTCGCTCGACGGCGGGATCACGCTCGATACCTGCCTCATCGCCGACAATACGCTGACAGCGGAAATGCTGCGCTTCGAAAATGACGGCACGGCCGCCGGCTTCGGGTCGATCGATGGATGCACGATCGTCAACAACAGCGACCAGGGCGCGCCGGTGATCTACTCCGCCTATCAGCTCTCCCTGACCGACAGCATCATCGACGAGCTGAGCATCAACACGGTCAACTACGCAGGCCCCGGTGGTGGCCTGACAGCCAGCAACGTGCTCGCGACCGACACGAGCACCCTGCCGTCTGCCGCCGGCATCGACCAGGGACAGCCGACCTACGTCGATGCCGCCAACCATGACTATCACCTTCAACCGACGTCGGCGGGGATCGACTTCGCGCCATCGAAAGGCGGCCAGGATCTCGACGGCAACGCGCGCGACGTGGATCTCGCTCCGCTGCCGAACAACTACGGCCCGCGCGACCTCGGCGCCTACGAGCGGCAGAACATGTTCCAGTGCGGAACGTCCGATTCGGTCTTCTGCAACGGCTACGAGTATTCCTGGTAAGGCGCATGCGACAACTGCGCATCGGACGGCGTTGTACCCATGCAGGCACATCGACGAGGGACGCTCCCATGCTGACGCATCTGCGTATCGTTGTCGCGGCCGTGCTGCTGCTTGGAAGCGCCGACACGACTGCCATCTGTCTGGCGGGCCACGTCTACGAGGTCTATGTCGGCGACAAGGCCAGCGACGCCACCTGCACCTACGACTCGATCCAGGAAGCGCTCAGCGCCACTTACACCTGCGCGACCACCATACGCGTCACGCGCATGCATACCTATACCACGCAACACCTGACCCTCAATGGCACGACCAAGCCCCTGACCCTGCAGGGCGAGGCCGACGGCGTCACCTGTTATCAACTTTCGCACTGCCTTCCGGTAGGTGGTTGCCATGCCGCTACGACCCAGCCGCTGGTCACGATCGACGGCAACAATACCGCGGGAAGCGTGCTGACGATCACCGGCAACAATACGCTGACGCTGCGCGACCTGACCATCACGCGCGGCTCGGCCGACCCCAGTGTCGGCGGCGGCGGCATCCGGTTCGATGGCACCGGCTCGCTCTACCTCGACACGTCCACGGTCACGCTCAACTATGCCGGCTACGGCGGCGGCATCAACGTCAATGGCAACGGCGGCCCAGCGACGCTGACGCTCGGCGCGAACTCGCTGGTCACGTTCAACACCGCGGAACATGACGGCGGCGGCATCCGCCTGACCGGGCAGGCGCGCCTGTTCGCGCTGCAGCCGCAGACCACGATCTTCTACAACCATGCGCCGAACGGCCATGGCGGCGGCATCGAGGTCGTCGGCCCGGCGCGCGCCGACATCGGATCGCCCGGCGACAATGGCCTCGCGGTGATCTACGGCAATGACGCCGAATATGGCGGCGGCATTTCGGCCGATGCCGGTGACGGCGACTTTGTAAATGCAACCGTGCGGCTTTTCACGACCGATCCGAAAAACCCGGTCAGCGTTTCCGATAACTCGGCTTCGCATACGGGCGGAGGGATTTACGTCAATCCCTTCAATGGCAGCGATGCCTTGGCTCCGCATTTCGGAGACTCGATCCTGTGCGCCAGCGATTTTCGCATCGACAACAACATCGCACAGGAGGGTTCCGGAATCTACGCGGACGAGGAGTATTCCAGCTTCAGCTACTATGGCGCGACCGTGCGCCTCAATGGCGACGCCTTCGGCCAATGCAGCACCCCGGAAACAACCGAGTCTCTCGGCGGCGTACGCTGCGCGGCGGGTACTTCCTGCAACACGATCAGCGGCAATGTCGCCGAAGACAGCAGCAGCAATCCGACCGCCGGATCGGCGATCCTCGCGCAAACGGATGTCACGATGCAGTTGAACCGCGTCGAGCTGCGCGCAAACCAGGGTGCCCACGTGATTCGATCGTTCGGATCGGATCCGTCCGCCGGCGCGCCGAATACCATCACGAACTGCCTCATCGCGGACAACACGTTGACTGCCGAAATGATCCGTATCGAGAACGACGGCAATCACGAGTACGGCACGACCATCGACGGCTGCACGATCGTCAACAACGGCAACATGGGCGCGCCAGCGATCTACTCGGCGCTCGAGATCGTCCTGACCAACAGCATTATCGACGAATCGGGCATCAACACGTTGAACTACGCCGGGTATCCCGGGCTGGCCAGCGTCAGCTATGTGCTGGCGACCGACACGAGTTCATTGCCAATGGCGACGCACACCTATCTCGGCCAGCCGAGTTACGTGGACGCGGCCAGCCACGACTATCACCTGCAGCCGAAGTCGCTCGGCGTCGACTTTGCCCCAAAGGCGGGTGGACAGGATCTCGATGGCAATGCGCGCGACGTCGACCTTGCGACAATTCCGAATGTCTTCGGCCCGCGCGACCTCGGCGCCTACGAGCGGCAGAACGTGTTCCAGTGCGGAACGTCCGATTCGGTCTTCTGCAACGGCTACGAGTAATCCTGGTAGCGCGGAAATAGCTTTCACGAGGCGACGTTTCCGGCAAACCAGGCCGCGCTGCCGGCACCGCAGCGAACTTACGCGACCAGGGCGACGGTCCACCGGTACCTGCGAGCGCCTGTCCTTGACTCAACGGACCGTGTTCTGCCCGCTTTGAAGCCGGCGACGCGGTGCCCCATCCTCCGGATGGACCGGCGTGCGACGCGCTGACTCGCGTCGCGCTTTTGCGGGCAGCCGCGAATTCATCTTTGCCTCAGCTCGGCATGCCAGGAACAAAAGTGCATTTCCGATGACGCAAATGCCGGCGTAACGGCGTTCATTGCAGCGCAGGGGGTTTTGGGTCTGGTCGGCGCGTCCGGCGTCGCGGACTCCGGCGCGGCGAGCTTCGCGCCAGGAGGCGGGTGATGAAACTGCAGCAACGATCGATGGCGCGCACTGCCGCGCTCAGCCTGATGATTTCTTTCGCGGCCGGGACTGCCAGCGCCAATTCGTCCGATATCGACGCGCTGACCGCGGCCGACGCAACCGGCATCATCAGGACGTACGTCGCCGGCGGCAATCTGGATACCGGCAATCCGTTCTTCCAGGTCCTGGGCACGAATGGGCGCTCGTGCTTCACCTGTCATCGCCCGGAAACGGCGTGGTCGGTGACACCGGCAAGCCTGCAGGCGCGATTCAAGGCGACCGACGGCACCGATCCGGTATTCCGCATCAATGACGGCTCCAACTCGCCGCTGGCGGACGTGTCCACGCTCGATGCGCGCAAGCGCGCCTTCAGCATGCTGCTGAACAAGGCCGTGATCCGCGTCGGCCTGCCGATTCCGGCCGGCGCCGAATTCAGCCTCGCCAGCGCCGACGATCCGTATGGTTTCGCCAGCGCGAGCGAGTTGTCGCTGTTTCGCAGAGTGCTGCCGTCGACAAACCTGCGCTTCCTCACCACGATCATGGCTGATGGCCGCGAAACGCATGCGCCATTCAAGCCGCCGATGGACGCGGGCGCGGACATGGCCGACCTCGTCGCGAGCCTCAAGGGACAGGCGGTCAATGCGACCCTCGGCCACGCGCAAGCCGCGATCGCGCCGACCGATGCCCAGGCACAGCAGATCGTCGAGTTCGAAATGGGGCTGACAACGTCGCAGTGGCTCGACAACAATGCCGGCTATCTCAGCGGCGACGACGCGATCGGCGGCCCGCACATGCTCGCGAACCAGGGCTTCCATGTCGGCATCAACGACGTGCTCGGCGGCGATCCGACCCTGGCCAGCTTCAACTCCTCGGCGATGACGCTGTTCGAAGGCTGGCTGCCGCAGCACGGCAATTCCGGCGGCGTGGCACGCAGCTCGATCGCGCGCGGCGAACAATTGTTCAACACCAAGCCGATCTCGATCACCGGCGTCGGCGGCCTGAACGATGCGCTCGGCCTGCCGGTCATCGCCGGGACCTGCACAACTTGCCACGACGCGCCGAACGTCGGCAACCATTCGGTCGCGCTGCCGATCAACATCGGCACGGCGGACGCAAGCGTGCGCACGCCGGACATGCCTTTGTATACTTTGCGCAACAACGCGACCGGCGACCTGATGCAGACGACCGATCCGGGCCGGGCGCTGATCACCGGCAAGTGGGCCGACATCGGCAAGTTCAAGGGTCCGGTGCTGCGCGGACTCGCGGCGCGCGCGCCGTATTTCCACAACGGCATGGCGGCATCGCTCGACGCGGCGGTCGACTTCTACGATACGCGCTTCGACATCGGTTTCACGGCACAGGAGAAGCGCGATCTGGTCGCGTTCCTAAACGCGCTTTGACGCGTCGGCGGTTGCCGCGTGGCGTGGATGAATAAGGCAGCGAGGTCCTTGGGCCCCGCTGCAGACCCTGCCAGTGGAAAGCCCTGCGGCCCCGAGGGCGGGCAAGCGCTGCGAGTGGCGTGACCACGCCGCCCGCTTGTCGAGGTCACCTCCTGCCGGGGCTGCTTTTTGCTTTTCGCATTGCCCGCCAGGATTTCCTTTGGTCGCGGAACCAAACCACGCTTCCGCTGCGCGACGGCGCCACTTGAGCTAGACTCGCCGCCGCAAGGGGGAGCGTTGAACACAACTTCGCCCGAAACTTCAGCGCTGGAGCTTGCGGCCACGCCGCAAGGCGTCGATGCGCTCTTCGACGGCGTCTACGAGCGCCTGAAGAACATGGCGAGCCGGCAACTCGCCGGCCATCCGCACGATACCCTCGATACGACGGCGCTGGTGCATGAACTGTACCTGCGCGTCGGCGCGCAGCGCGAACTGACTTTTGCTCATCCGGGCCAATTCTTCGCCTACGCCGCGCGCGCCATGCGCAATCTGCTGATCAATCGCGCGCGCGACCGCCTGAGCATGCGCGCCGGCGGGGACTGGGTGCGAATCACGCTGACCAACGGCGACGAGCGGCTTGCGCTCGATACCGCCGGGCACGTGATGAACCTCGAGCGAGTGCTGGAGCAACTGGAGCAGGCCGATCCACGTGCGGCGCAGGTCGTCGAACTGCGTTATTTCGCCGGCTTGTCGCTGGAGCAGGTCGCCGACGTCCTTCAGGTCGCCCGCCGAACGGTCGACCGCGACTGGTGCTTTGCGCGGGCCTTTCTCAAGGTGGAGTTCGGCGCGCCAGACTGATTGGCGCAAATGTCGCAGATCGTCGTTGCCCAGTGTTGAAGTTGGCGTGGGGTTTTACCCGCAGGGGACAACATGCAAACCGACACACCTTCGCTACGAAGCCTGTTTGATTCCGCGTGCGATCTGAGCGGCGAAGCGCGCGCCCAATTCCTGTCCGGGCTGGAGGGCGCACAGCGCGCGTACATCGAACGGCTGCTCGCGGCAGCAGATACCGATACGGGCGCAGTCGCGCTGAACGTCGACGCGGCGTCTCTGGTCGGTGCGCTCGACGAACCGCCGCTGCCGGCGATGCCGGCTTCCGGTCAGCAGGTCGGCCCATGGCAACTGATTGCGCTGATCGGCGAAGGTGGCTCCTCGACCGTGTTCCGCGCCGCGCGCGAACACGCCGGTGTGCGCCAGGAGGCCGCGCTGAAGCTGCTGCGCCGCGGTCTCTACACGGCCGAGGCACAACGCCAGTTCCGCCGCGAACGCCAGGTGCTGGCCCAGCTCAGCCATCCGGATATCGCCAGCCTCATCGAAGGCGGCGTTACCGGGAACGGACTGGCCTACATCGTCCTCGAATTCGTCGACGGCGTGTCGATCACGCAGTACGCGCGCAACCACACGCTCGATCTGCGCGCACGCCTGCGCCTGTTCCTGCGCGTGTGCCGTGCGGTCGATGCCGCGCATCGCGCGCTGATCGTGCATCGCGACCTGAAGCCATCCAACGTGCTGGTCACCGGCGAGGGCCACGTCAAGCTGCTCGACTTCGGCATCGCCAAACTGCTCGACGCGGACGATGACACGCAGACGCGCCTGCCGGCGTTCACGCCGGCCTATGCAGCGCCAGAACAGCGCACCGGCGCCCTGATCACGACCGCGACCGATGTTTATGCGCTGGGCATCCTGCTCGGCGAATTGATGACCGGCCAGCGGCTCAACACCGGCAGCAACCACACGCCATCCGGCCAGGTCGATGAGCACAGCGAGCCGGGCGTGCTGCCGGCGACGCCGAGAGTCACGCGCAAGCTGCTGCGCGGCGACCTGGACAACATCGTGCTCAAGGCGATCGCCGAAGAACCCGAGCGCCGCTACGCCTCGGCCGGCGCGATGGCCGACGACATCGAGCGGCTGCTCGACGGACGGCCCGTGATCGCGCATCCGCCGTCGCGCTGGTACCGCGCGCGCAAGTTCGTGAAGCGGCACCGCGGCGGCGTCGCGATCAGCGCGCTGTTCCTGATCGCAATCTTCAGCGCACTCGCGCTGGCACTGTGGGAGGCCAACGTCGCACGGCACGAGGCGCTGCGCGCGAATGCCGTGCGAGACTTCGTCGAGCGCATCTTCGAGCCCGTGCGCGAAGGCTTTGCCGAAGGCAAGACGCCCGCGATCCGCGACCTCGTTGCCGCGGGCGTCGGCCGCCTGCACGCCGATGCCGAGATGGGCCCACACGAGCGAGTCGACCTCACATTGATGTTCGCCAAGCTGACGGACAGCGTCGGCGAAGGCGCGCGCGCGGCCGAGCTCGTGGCCGAGGCGGAACAGCTCGCCATCGCATCACTGCCAGTGCTCGATCCGCTTGCCATATCGACGTTGACCAAACATGGCGCGCTGGCGGTGCGTGCCGGCGACTACACGACCGGCGAGCGCGTGCTGCGCGACGCGGAACGTCGACTGCGCGACGCCGGCAACGATCCTGCCGCGCTCGCCGACGTGCTCGACAATCTCGCCGTCATCGAGTTCGACCGCGATCATGCGCAAGCCTCGCTGAAGCTCGAGGAGGAGGCGCTCGAACTGCGCATACGAGCGTACGGTCCGGATGCGCGTGAGACGGCGACGGGCTACAACAACCTTGGCTACGGCCTCGAGGGTGTCAATAGGTTCGATGAAGCGGCCGAGGCTTACCGGCGCACTTATGAAATCGATCTCAAGTATCGCGAACCGGAGAGCTACACCGTGCTCAGCGATCTCGGCAACTGGGGTTCGACGCTGGAACGCGCGGGACACGTGCGCCGGGCGCGAGAGCTGCTCGCGCAGGCATTGGCCGGAATGGAGAAAATCCAGGGCAAGCCGCGCAAGATCAAGATCATCACCGCCGGCAAGTTGTGCGGAGTCGACGTGGCGTTGCACGACATGGCGGCGGCCGAACGCGACTGCGCGCGCATGCTGGAGATCGGCTCGGATGCCAGCGGACAAGGCGATTCGCGGTACGCCGACGTCGTCCGCCAGGAAGCCAGCCGCCTGTTTGCCCTCGGCAGGGTCGCCGAGGCGCGCGCAGCGACACAACGCGCCCTCGACATCTACGGCGATGCCAAGGAAAACCAGTCGCGGCGCGCCCTGATGCTGCGCACGCGCGCGCAGATCGCCTGGATCGAGGGCAATATCGAAGCGGCGCGTGACGACATACTCGCCGCGCGCGCGCACATGACCGGCTACGCGGGTTCGTCGCAGGAATTCGAAACAAACGGCATCGCCGCGCTTGCCTGCGCCGCCGCGTCGGCGCCGTCCTGCCCTGCCGACATCGATTCGATCCTGGCGGACAACCTCGAGCACAATGCCGCCGATCCCCACCCGCGCATGCTGCTGGCCTGGATCGCGCTGGCCAGGCGCCAACTCGACAACGGCGACCCGGCGCGCGCGCGCCAGACACTCGAGCGCGGAATCGAGAGCACGCGCGTCGAACTCGATGACGCTCATCCACTGCTGCGCACCGCGCAGGTCTGGCGTGCGATAACCCTCGACGCAGATGGCAAATGCGCCGAGGCGGCGCAGGTGCGGGCGCAATTCCTCGGATCATCGACCGAGGACGACGCCTTTCCGTGGCTCGGTGAAGCGAACGCGCAACTGGCGCGTTTGGCTAAATGCCCGATGCCGGCGCTTGCGGAAATTCGCTGACTGATTTTGCAGACGACGGCGCAGGACTCCTCTCTCGCAAGATCGCCGGCTCCTGAGGCGAGGACTTCTGCAACTCGCTGCCCGCGAAAGGCGATCTGTTTTCGAATGGACCCCCGACAGTTCGATCAAGATCATCCTCATCGCGCACGATGGTGCTGACGCCGGTACTCGGGTGGATGTCTCGTTCGACAACATCACGATCGACGTACAGGCGCTCGACGACCTGATTTTGCCAAGCGGCTTCGACAGAACGCAGTTCGCGTCGTGGACCAAACCGGTGCTGTCGATCTCGGCAGGCGCTGAACCTTTCCGCGCCGGTTCTACCGCCTTTTCGCCTGGCAGCCTCGGTGAATTTTTCGACGGCTTCGCCGGACCGCGACTGACCGCGCCTTGGCATGATCGCCGCCCAATGTCGCAAATGTGCGTCGAACGGTGTCTCCATATCCGAGAGCCAGCGCATCGGAGATCACCATGAGCCAGTTACGTCTTGCGCAATTCGTGTCGATCATCGCGCTCACGCTTGGCGCCGCCGTTCGAGTGCTTGCAGCGACGATTACGGTCGGCTTCCCGGCCGGCAACGGCCAGCCATGCGATTTCGACAACATACAGGCAGCGCTTGCCTACGCGAACAGCAACGGCGACCCGGTAAATGAGGTACGCCTGATGTACGCGTCCGGCATCAACGGTTTTCCGTTCGTAGGGCAGAGCAACTCGCTCACGCTCGATGCCGCGAAGGAGGTCACGATCACCGGCGGCTACGGTTCATGCACGCAAACAGTGGCAGACAGCGGGGTCACCGAGATCAAGGGTCTCAATGACCCCCCGAACTTCAGCGGAACGGGCACTGTCCTGAGCATTCATGCCGGCGCCGGCAGTAGCGTAAGGCTGCGCCTGCTGAAAATCTGGAAGGGCAAAACCGCCGTCAGCGATGCCGGCGGCGGCGTCTATTACAGCGGCGACGGCACCCTCGATATCGCCGATTGCGAAATATTCTCGAACACGTCGGGCTACGGGGGCGGCATCTATGCCGAAGGCAACGGTGGCACGAATGCCAAGCTGCTGATCGGATCCAACGTCCATGTTTTCAGCAACGGCGCCGCGTACTACGGAGGCGGCATCCGCATCGCCGGCCTGGAAATGACCATGAACGGCAGCGGCAGCTACATCACGCAGAACAACGCCGACGCGAATCTCGGCGACGGCGGCGGTCTGGCGATCACCGGACATGCCGGCCAGCCCGGCAAGGCCACGGTGAGCGGTACCGGCAATGCCATCAGCAACAACTCCGCGCATCGCGGCGGTGGTGTTGCGGTGATGGCCAACAACGACGACGGCGAGACCGCCACGCTGGTGTTGCGCAGCGGTTTGGTCGGCAACTTCGCCTACTACCGGGGCGGCGGAATCTTCGCCCGTCCGGAGGTTCTGTCGTTGCCGGAACGGAATATCGCCGCGTCGGTATTCGCCGACACGTCGGCGAAAATCGACAATAACAGTGCCCCGGACGGTGCCGCGGTCTACTTGGACTACGCCGAGAATTACCTCGTCAACTACGGCGCCGGGTTCTCGATGACGACCGACTCGATATCCGGCAACGCGAGCGAGGATCAGTTCGCGAATCCCACCAGCGGCGCGATCGTCCACGCCGGCGACGCGACCATCTTGAACCTGACGCGTGTCGTCCTGCGTGGGAACCACGGCGGTCCGATCCTCAGCAACGACTCGGTCGCCAACCTCAAGAACGTGCTGATCGCCGGCAACACGACGTCCGGCAGCCTCATAGTCGACGTCGGCAGCGACTCGCTCACGCGGGTCTACGACAGCACAATCGCCACCAACACGATCGGCGGAGCGTATGTGCTGTCGCAATCGGACGACTTCGAACTCAAGCGGGTGATCTTCGACCAGCCTGGCAAGACGATCCTGCAGCACAACGGCGGTACCGTGACGGTCGAAAACGTCATGTCGACCGAAGAGGTGGCGAGCCTCAACGCGGGCGCGCAAGCATTCGTCGCCGCGCCGCGCTTTGTCGATGCGGGTGGCGGCGACTACGAACTGCAGGCCGCGTCACCAGCCGTCGACCGTGCGCCTGCCGATGCCGCCGAGGCGGTGGACTTGCTCGGACGGCCGCACAACGTCGACCTGCCGTTCAAGGTCAACTCCGGCGGCCCGCGCGATCTCGGCGCATTCGAACGCCAGAGCCTGCAACCACTCGTGCTGAACGGTGATTTCGACGTGAACGATCTGCGCCACTGGACGATGTTCGCCGGTGGCTGGGACGCAGCCAACATCACCGGGGCCGCCGGCTCCGGCTCGGTGGCATACAGTGCGCCGAGCACCAACGGCACGCATGTCGTCGTCGCCCAGCAGTGTATTTTCCTGCCGGGACCGGGCAGCTATGTCATCAACGGCTGGGGCCACACCAGCGGCGCTACCGTTGACTCGCGCGATTACGCTCGACTCGGCTGGGAATTCCGCTACGACGGCTACGATGTGTGCACGAACGGCACTCCGAGCGCGAGCGGCGAATTTACGCTGGGGCACGGCACCGCCTGGACGCAGGCGGGAACCCCGGCTGTCGTCAACGTCTTCGACTGGTCGCGCAACAGTTCGATCACGCTCTATCTGATCGCCGCAGCCGGCACACTCACGACGGCGCGCACCATCCACGCGTGGTTCGACGGGATCACGATTGGCGTGCAGCCGCTGGACGACCTGATCTTCTCCGATGGCTTCAACTGAAGCGCAGCCCGCCGTCCCGTGCCCATGAACCGCATCGTCACGGTCAAGCCGGCGTCCCGCCGGCTTGACCTTCGTTTCGCCCTGCGGGGCCTCAAGGTGCCGCGGGTTTTGTGCCGCCGTACCGCTCGAACCACCCGAGGATGTAGGCCACCTTCGCCATCATGTTGCTCGGCTTCTCCGAAATCTCGTGGCTTGCATCCGGCACGCGCACCATGACCGACGGCACCTTGCGCAGCTTCAGCGCTTCGTAAAATTGCTCGGCGTCCGAACTCGGCGTGCGGTAGTCGATCTCGCCGGTCATGACCATCGTCGGCGTCTTGACGTTGCCGGCGTAAGTGACCGGTGAACGCTTCATGTAGTTTTCCTGGTTGTCCCACGGCATGCCGGCAAACCAGTATTGCGTGCCGAACGACGGCAGGTCCGCGGTCAGCACCCAGCTGTACCAGTTGATGACCGGCTTGGCGACGACGGCCGCCGCGAAGCGATCGGTGTGTCCGACGATCCACGCCGTCAGCACGCCGCCGCCACTGCCGCCGGTGACGTACAGGCGCTTCGGATCGATGTAGCCGCGCTTGATCACGGCATCGACGGCCGAGATCAGATCCTCGTAGTCGTGGTTCGGATAATCGTGGTGGATCAGGTTGCCGAACTTCTCGCCGTAACTGGTCGAGCCGCGCGGATTGATGTACAGCACGACGTGGCCCGCCGCCGCGTACAGCTGGTCTTCGGCCGACCAGCGTGGCCCGTAGTTGGCGAACGGGCCGCCATGTATTTCCAGCAGCAGCGGATACGACTGCTTCGGGTCGAACCCGGGCGGCTTGAGGATCCAGCCCTCGATCGACAACTGGTCGAAGCTCGACGGGAAACGGATTTCCTCGAGCGTGCCGAGCGTGGTGCGCGCGAACAGTCCGGCGTTGAGATCGGTCAGCCGCTTCGAATCGCCACCGCGTGTGCCGACGATTGCGACGTCGGCCGGATGTTGCGGCGAGGTCAGCGTGAACGCGATTGTCCCGGCCTGCGCCGCGACGGTGTACTGCCCGCCCGCATAGGGCCGGCCGAGATCCAGGCCGCCGACATCGCCGACCAGCGCGTGCATCTTGCCATCCAGACTCATGTAGCCGATGCGCGTGACGCCCTCGTCGTCGAACTGGAAATACACGCCATTGCCGCCGCTGTCCCACCGCGGATTGTCCACGTCACGATCGAGGTCGCCACTGACCACGCGCGCATGACCGCCATCGCGATCCATGACGTAAAGATGCGACACCTGGTAACCCTGCTGGCGGTCGTCGAAGCCGACGTAGGCGATGTGCTTGCCATCGGGCGAGACGACGGCGGAATGATCGGGCCCGTTGCGATCGGTCAGCGCGCGCACCGCTCCGCCATCGGCGCCGACTTCATAAATCTCGGAGTTCAGCGGATGGTATTCGGCATCGTCGTGGCGGTTGGCCGAAAAGATCAGGTGCTTGCCATCCGGAGTCCATTCCAGGCTGCCATCGTCGTCGACCGCACCATCGGTCACCTGCTGCGGCGAGCCGCCATCGGCCGTCATGACGAACAGGTGCGTGTGGCCGCGCGAAAGATAGCCGCGGCCGTCGAAGCGGTACACGAGCCGGTCGATGACCTTGATCTCCGGCCCCCAGTTCGCGCCTTTCGGCGCCTCGGGCATCTTTGCGATCGGCGCGTCCGGCGGGTCGTCGACGAACATCGCGAAGGCGATGCGCCGTCCGTCCGGCGAGAACGCGAGCTCGCGCGCCGGATGCGCCAGCGAAACCAGCCGCGCGCTGTCGCCGCTATCCATCCAGCGCATGCGGATCTCTCCGGTCTTGTGCCCGGCCTTGTCCTCGTGTTGCACGACGTAGATCAGGCGCGTGCCGTCCGGCGAGAAACGCGGCGACGAAGCGTCTTCATCCGGCGGCGTCAGCGCGCGCAGCGCGTTGCCGTCGGCGCCGACGACCCAGAGGCTGTGGCGCGTGTCGTCGTTCATGATGTCGTAGCCGGAACGCACGAACACGACGCGCTTGCCGTTCGGCGCGATGCGCGGATCGGCGGCCCATTGCAGGTCGAAGATCTGCTTGAGACCGAAGCGCTGATCCGGTGCCGACGCCCACGCGGGCGACGCGCCGATCAAAAAAACGCTCACGAGTGTCAGCGCAAGCGATGCCGAAATACCGACGAAACGATTCAAAGGAAACCCCCTGGGTTGATCGACGCGAACTGCAGCCGAGCATAACCCGCCGGACAAACGGCTCAAAGCGCTGGAAGGCATGCAGGCAAATCCAACAGGTCTTTTTGCAAAAGCGGACGCATCGACTCTCGGGACTGCGCGCGTCAGGCGGCGCGCATGGCACGCGCCCCAAGGATCGCCTGCGCCGCCCACTCGCCGGTTTCGACCCCGCCTTCCATGAAGCCCTGGTTATCGAACGCGCAATGCTCGCCGGCGAAGTATAGATTTCCCACAGGCTCGCCGATCGCGCCGCGCAACGTCGTCCACTGGCCCGGCGTGAAGCAGGCGTAGCTGCCGAGCGTCCACGGATGCGACGGCCAGTGGAAGCGCGCTTCACGCGAGCCGGCGCGCGCTGCCGAAATTCCCGGATAGATCGCCTCGAGGCCGCGCGCCGCGGCGTCCGCCTGCTCCTTCGCGCTGCCGTTGCCGATCTCGACGCCGTGCCGCCCGCCGACGAAATTCGTCAGGATGCCGGCCGTGCCGCCCTGCATGCGGCTGGTTTCCCACGTCGTCTGCAGCGCGAGGTCGCTGTAGCTGCTGCCGCTGCTCGCATGGCGCATGCGCCAGGTGCGTTCGTTGAAGCCGATCATGAGCTTGGCGTTCGTGCCATAACGCAGTTCGGCAATCGCGCGACGCTTCGCCGGCGGCAAGTCGGCCGTGATGCGGACGTTGCGCAGCAGCGTGAACGGCAGTGCCAGCACGACCCGGCGCGCGCGCACGGCAAGTGCGCCGGCGCCATGCTTGAAACTCAATGTGTAGGCGCCGTCGGCTCCCTGGCTCAACGCTTCCAGCACGTAGCCGGTATGAATCGCGTCGCCGACCTTTGCGCCGAGGCCGTGCACGACGAGGTCGTTGCCGCCGCGCACGTGGAAGCGCTCGTCGCTCTCGCCGAATATCTTGAACTTCGCCGTGTCCGGATCGATGAAGGTCAGGAAGTTCAGCGCCGACTGCTGGTCGCACTGCAGTCCCATCTCGCAGGTGTAGGCCACTTCGATCAACGTGCGCAGCCAGCCCGACGCGCCGTTGCGATCGAGCCAGTGGCTCAGCGTCTCGTTGTCCAGCGCCTGCGTGCCGCCCGGTGCCTGGTAGGTAATCTGCTCTTCCGGCAGCGTCGCCTTGTCGCGGGCGACGGCAGCGGCGAGCGGCGCGAATTCGCGCAGGATATCCGCTTCGCTGTAGCGGCGCCCGGCGCAAAACCAGACGTCGCCGAACTCGGCGGTCGGATCTTCGGCCAGATCATCGAGCACGAGTCCGAGTTCGGCCGCGAGCGAGCGCATGCGCGCATGACCCGTATCGATCAGTTCGCCGCCGAGCTCGCACACCTGGCCGTCGGCGAAGTGGCCGCGCAGACTGAACATGCGTCCGCCGATACGTTCCTGCGCTTCGTACAACTGCACGCCGACGCCGGCCTGGCGCAGGCGCCACGCGGCGGTCAGGCCGGCCACGCCGGCGCCGACGATGACCACGTCGTTGCCATCTTGCGGATGCGACAACGGCACTTGCGCGCAGGCCGCGAGCGTCAACGCGGCAGCGGCCCCGGCCGATTGCTGCATGAAGCGCCGCCGCGCGTGCAGCACGCGCAACTCGCGCTCGCGCGCGATCGCCTCGTCGAGCGGCTCGCCGGAAATTCTCGCCTGCGCCGCGATCGCTGCCGCGCGTCTGAGGAGGTTCACCAGTCGGGTACGGGCCATGCTGTCTCTCCGTTGTCGAATAGTCCGGCGTCCCGGTCGGGCCGGTGGTAAAGGTCAGTCGCGCGCGATCGCTCGCAACCAGCCTCGAATACGTACCAACTCCGCACAAGTTCAAGTCAACTGCGGCGTGCTGGCATTGAGGTGCGATCACAAGAACTCAGCCAGAAGTGATTCCGAGCTCTTGCGCCACCTCCCGGGCCTGGCGCAAACGCGGTGTGGATGCGGGCGACTGCAGCCGGGCAATGGCTTCGCCGATATCCTTTCGCGCTGCCTGCTGATTGCCGGTCTGCAGACGCAACCGGCTGCGTTCGAGGTAGGCGCTGCCCAGCATCGGTTCGCTGCCGGCGTCGCCGGAACGCGTCAGCGATTCGATCGCCGTTTCGATCAATCCGCCAGCTTCCTCGTGCAGCGCCGGATCACGCTTCGCGATCAGGCTGCCGGCCAGCGCGACCCGGGCCTGGGCGACTTCGGCGTGATCCTTTTCGTAGATTTTTTCGACACCTTGCAAGGCCTGGCGGAGCAGTGGGATCGCTTCGTCGTGACGGCCTTCGGCCTGGCGCAGCGAGCCCAGGACATTGGCAACGTACGTCGTGTCGTATGCGTCATGCGAGATGCGCGCGAGCGCGGCCGCAGCCTCGGCTGCGCGCACGTCGGCTTGCTTGAACTTCGCCAGATCGACCAGCGCGCCGACCTCGAGCAACGCCGAGTACCAGGTATAGACGCTGTCGCCGGTTGCAGCACGGAATACGTCGAACGACTTGCGGTAGCGCTGCGCGGCCAGCTCGAACTGCCCCTGGGCACGGGCGAGACTGCCGTATGTCTGCAATGCCTGCGCATACTGGCCGGACGGCGTCTTGCCGAGAATCGTGAGCGACTCCGCGAACGAACGGTCGGCTGCCTGGAAATCTCCGGTGCGCCGTTGCAGGTCGCCGAGCCGCAACAGGGTGCCGCCGAGGTAGGCGTGATCGGCCGGCAACGTGGCACGCTCGATCTTCAGCGCGGTTTCGTATTCGCGCAATGCTTCTTCGTACTTGCGTTGTACGCGAAGGACGTCGCCGAGATTGGTGCGCAGCATCGCCGTGCGCACATGGTCCTCGCCGTTGTTGCGCGCGACGATGGCCAGTGCTTCGCGATAGCTTGCCAGCGCATCCGGATAATTTCCGGCCTCCTGCTGGACCTTTCCGAGCACTCCCAGCCGCATCGCGACGCGCGTGTCGTTCGCGCCGTAGCTCGCGCGAAATACGTCGAGGCCGTGGCGGGCAAAAGCCTCGGCCTCGGCGCTGTGACCCGCGGTCAGCTCGATGTTTGCCAGTGACGATTCGACCAGGGCAGCGCGCGGAGTATCGCCCGCGCCGGCGTCGCGCAACTTCTTCAGCGCATCGCGCAGCAAGGGCGCGGACTTCACCGTATCGCCGACCGCGTAGACGGCGTCGGCATACGCGGCGAGTGCTTCGGCGCTGGCAATGCTGTCCGGGCCGCTCAGGCTGGCTTGCATTTCCCAGGCGCGCCGCAACGTGGTTTGCGCCGCTTCGCGGTCGTCGAGGCTGGCCTGGATGTCGCCGAGGTCCTTGAGCAGTTGCGCTTGCAGTTCCGGTTCGGCCGCAAGACTGTTGTCGATCGAAGCAACGCCGTCGCGGATCATCGCCGCCGGCGTTCGCGCCTGGACACTGGCGCGGCTGATCGGGTCCTGTTCGCGAAACAGGGTCAGGATGAAATCCTTGACCCGTTCGGTGCGCACGAGCTGGCGCTGCGCGATTGCGCGTTCGGCATCGGCGCGTCGCGCTTCGGCCCGCGCAAGACCGGTTTGCCACAGGGCGACGGCGAGGCCGCCGACCAGCGACAGCGCGATCAGCACCGACGCGGCGACGCCGACGCGATGCCGGCGCACGAAGCGGCCGAAGCGATACGACGCCGAATCGGCGCGCGCCGCGATCGGGCGTCCTCCGAGCCAGCGGCGCAAATCATCGGCGAACGCGGCGGCGGTTGCGTAACGGCGCGCCGGATCGCGCTGCAACGCCGTGCCGATCATCAGGTCCAGATCGCCAGCCAATGCCTGCGCCAGGCGCCGCGGCTCGACACCGTTGCCGTACAGCTGCCCGATCCGCTGCGTGGTCAGACGCGCGGCGAGCGAGCTCGCACGTTCCCCCGTTTCCGCCTGGACTTCCTGCGCGAGCAATGCCGCGTTCGCCGAGCGCCTGCGCTGCGGAAGGTCCCCGACCAGCAGCTCGGTCAACATCAGGCCCAGCGCATAGACATCGGTCGCCGTGCCAATTGGTTCGCCGAGAATCTGTTCCGGCGCGGCGTACGCCGGCGAAAGCACGCGCAGGCCGGTACCGGTCAGCGTGTGCTCGCCGCTTTCCTCGATCAGCTTGGCGATGCCGAAATCAAGTACCCGCGGTTCGCCGCCAGCGTCGACCAGCACGTTGGACGGTTTCAGGTCGCGATGCACGACCAGTTGCGAGTGCGCGTAGGCCACCGCATCGGCAACCGTCGCGAGCAGCGCCACCCGGCTGCGCAGGTCGAGTTCGCGCATGGCAGCATATTCGGTGATCGGCTGCCCCTCGACGTAATCCATGACATAGAACGGACGGCCGTCGGCATTCGAGCCGCCGTCGATCAGGCGCACGATATGCCGGTGGCGCAGGCGCGCGAGGATGCGCCGCTCGAGCAGGAACCGGCGCAGGATCGCCTGCGTGTCCATGCCGCGCTTGAGGACCTTGACCGCCACCTGCTGCTCGAACGTGCCGTCGACTCGTTCAGCCAGCCAGACGATGCCCATGCCGCCCTCGCCGACCATTCGCAGCAGCCGGTAAGATCCGGCAATCGCATCGCCCGGGCCTGGGCCGCGATCGAGCAGTTCCGGCAGCGCCGCGCTGGCATCGGCATCGAGCAACGCATTCGCGCGATCGTCAGCATCGAGCAGACTGCGAACTTCGGCAGCGAGCGCGGCATCGTCGCATTCCAGGTCCGCAAGGCGAGCGGCGCGTTCGGCCGGCGCCAGTTCGACGATCTCATCGAACAGCGCGGCGACGTCGGACCAGCGGGATCCGGATTCGCTCATGGGGCTTGCGCCGACATCATCTCGCGCTGCAGGAATGCCCGAGCGCGGCGCCAGTCGCGTTTGAGCGAGCGTTCCGACCGCTCCTGCACGACAGCCACTTCGCTCAACTCAAGGCCTGCGTAAAAGCGCATCTCGACGAGCCCGGCCAATTGCGCGTCGACGCTTGCCAGGCGATCGAGCGCGGCATCCAGCGCCAGCAGTTCGTCGCTGCGCTCGGCCGTCGCCGCCTGCATCGCCGTCGTGTCGATGGCCGCGAACTGGATTTCGCCACCACGGCGCAGTGCGGCGCGGCTACGCGCGTGATCGATCACGATCTGGCGCATGACGCGCGCCGCCACGGCGAAGAAATGGCCGCGGTCGTTGACCTCGAGCGCGCCGTGACGAGCGAGCTTCAGGTAAGCCTCGTGCACGAGCGAGGTCGAGCGCATCGCGTCTTCGCCGCGCAACTGGGCTGCAGCGAGCCGGCGCAACTCGTCGTAGAGCGCTGCGAACAGGCGCTCGGACGCCTGCGCATCGCCGCCACGGGCTTTGCCGATCAGTTCCGTGATTTCAGCCACGACTACCCCATTACCCCGCGCCTACGGTGCCACGGGCGCAGCCGTTCGGCAACCACGCTGCGTTCATGGCTGAACGAAATCCGTGGGCGCCGAAACGAACGGCTTGCGAGCCTTGCCATGGCGAGCGCTTGCGGCAACCGAGGGCAGTCGTTCCCGCGGCGTGCGCGCAAATCCGTCGCCCGTGGCCCCTGGCAGCGCCGCGTTGCGTGTAGATGGATAAGGCGCACCCGCAGCGATCCCTGGAGCCAGGACAATGACGTCATCCGACAGCGCAAGCTTCCATACCGCGCGCATCCGCGCGCTTGCCGCCGCACTCTTTTTTCTCGCCGCGAGTCCACCGTCCGCGGCCTCGGGCCTGGTCGACGAAGCGTTCGGTCCGGATCGCTCGAACGGAGCGTTTCTCAACATCACGCGCCAGCATCGCAGGAGCCACGCGGCGCAGGCGATCGCCGTCGATAACCAGTATCGGGTGCTGGTATTGAACGAGTGGTTCGATCCAGGCAGCAGCAATCGGGATTGTGCCGTCACCCGTCATGTGCGCAACGCGCGCTCGCTGGACATGGATTTCACCGGTCCGGACGAACTCGAGGCTACGCGACGCATCGCACTCGATTTGGGCGGCACGAACGTCGACATCTGCACTGGCATGGCGATCGATGCGGCGAACCGCGTGGTGATCGCCGGCAGCGGAGACACCGGCAATGGCCTGACCGGCTTCGTCGTGCGTCTGCGCGCCAGCGACGGCGCCTACGATACAACCTTCGACAATAACGGCAAGCTGGCGCTGAGCAATCTTGCGCCGTTCTCCGGCGTCGGCACCTATCTCAACGCCGTGGCTGCGCGGAGCGGCGGCAGGGTGCTGGCCTGCGGCTACGTGCAACGCGGCACCGAACGCAACATGCTCGCGGTCCAGTTCACCTCACTGGGCGATCTGGACACCTCATTCAACGGCACCGGCTACAAGGAAATCGATTTCAACGGCGGCGGCGACGACAGTGATGTCTGTTCGAGCCTGCAGGTCCTGCCGAATGGCGACGTGGTGCTGGCGGGAACTGCCGACGACAGCGACGGCAAATCCGCCCTCGCGGTGGTGCGCCTGAATTCCAACGGCGTCTACGACGGCAACTTCAGCGGCGACGGCCGGCTGCTGGTCGCCAACACCAGCCAGCTCGCCAGCAGCTTCAGTCTTGTCGATGTCGGCTACGACGCCGGCCGCAGCCGCTTGCTGCTCGGCTGTAACCTGGTCTTCAGCAACAATACGCTTCCTTCGTCGGGCTGCGTCGTCGCCGTATCCAGCAACGGCACGCTGGACAGCACGTTCGGCAGCAGCGGGCGTGAGTACTTCAAGTTTTCCGACTATCACGGCCTGTTCGTGGCGCGAGAAGCGGGCGATGCCAGGGTGCGGCGCATCCTGGTGCGTGATGACGGCAGTCTTTATGTGCTGGGAACGCATACCAACGGCAGCGCCGACGCGCAGGAGCATGGCGACAGCGATGTCGTGTCGCTGCGCATGGAAGCCGATGGCAGCGTCATCACCACGCAGGGCTACAGCGGCGATGGCGTTGCCTTCCATGATTTTCCCCAGGTTCACCAGGCGAATCTGTGCGCTCCGGGCTGCGACCCGGAACCGATCGACAAGAAAGTCGCCGACACGCTGGTGGACGCCACCTGGTATCGCGGCAATCTGTTGCTGCTCGCCAACCGTCCGCGTTACCCGAACAACATTTTCGACCACGACGGCGATGGCAATCTCGACGAACCCGGTCCGATCGCGCCGCTGGTCGCAAGCATCGATGCCGATCATGTCTTCGATGACGGGCTGGAATTCGATGGCCTGGAGCCGGCCGTCACACCGGTAACGATCGCCGTCCCTGCCGGATTCGGCAACTACTGCTCCGTCCGCAACGCCAGCGACGGCGGCTTCGGCCTGCTGCCCGGCGCGGCCGGCAGCGATCCATGCCAGCAATTTCTCAGCGGCAACCCCAGCCTCATCGTCGAACGCGCCGGACTGTATTCCCTGTCCGGACTGAACTGGGTGATCGGCTACTGCGACGGAGGCTTCGTCGTCCTCTACGGCGGCAACGGCACCACGCCGTTCGATGCCGCTTTTACCGACAGCAACGGCCACACGAACTGCATCTTTGCCGCCGCGCCGCAGAACCTGCCGATTTTTTCGCGGCCTTACACCGGACCGGCGCCGCTATACAACACGCAGTCGTTCAATCATGACGGTTACGGCATTCCGATCAACGTCAGCGAATTCGGTCAGCCGCAGGGCAACGGCGATGCGTGTTCGATCGACTTCAAGGGGCGTCAACACAGTTACATCAGCGGTTCGCGCTGCTATGTCACCGACGGCGTCGACGAAACGGCCTCCGACATCGGAATCGACAGCAGCAACGACGACGTATCGGTCGCGCCGGGCCGTGTGCTGATGGCCGTGCCACGATTCATCCCCACATTCACGCCACCGGGCAACGATCCGTACCAGCGCGAAATCTTCATTCGCCACAGCGTCGGCAGCGGTCGCTACGCGGAAATTTTCACCACTTACTACGCGCACATGCAGGATACCGGAGTGCGCCGTGGGGACGCGGTCAGCGCGGGCACGCGTCTCGGCCAGGCCGGCGAAACCGGCGCTGCCTCCGGCGAGCATCTGCATCTGGGCGTATTCCGCAACCGCAATCTGTCGTGGCGCCAGAGTTTCGAACTCAACTTCGCCGGCGGCCGCTGGGACCGCGACAATACCGTCGGCGCGATCGATCCGTGGGGATGGCAGGCGCCCGCCGGCGTCGACCCATGGGCCTGGCGCTTTCGCATAAACGCCAGCAATCACTTGCGCGACAGCTCCGGCAGCTACAGCACCAACCTGTGGAAGGCCGGCGAAGCGCCGCCGCTCGATTGACCTTCGGAACCCGGCGTTGGCGGTGGACGGTACGGAAACGGCGGCAGAGGCGCTGAGCGACCGCAAGGTCGCTCGAGTCAGCCGCGCCTGCGCTAACGCACGTCGTTGACGACGTTGGCTTTGCCGGCCTCGCGTGCATGCGGGCCATCGAGCGCAAGAATGTGCAGATGTATAGTCTCGCCGCCCTCGCTACGCGCAATCCGATCGGCGTGGATCCAGTCGGTAATCCGCGACCAATCGATCGGCGTTGCGCCAATGCTGCGACTGGCATCGCCTGCCAGCAGCAAAGCGCCTGCGCCGCCATCGAATGCAACATCGATGCGACCGTGTTCATCGCCCCGCACATGCAAGGTGTACTGCGCAGGCTGCGGATCGGGCCGCAGATAGCTGCCCTGCCCGGCATTTCGGCAAGATTGTGTGCCGGTAAGATAGGCAAGCGACGGCGCCAGGTCGGATTGCTGAAAGCGCCCCTGGATCGCGCCGCGCGGCAACGGCCCGCCGACTGCGATCAGCGGGACACGTGCAAACGCGCGGTCGCCGTATCGCTCGCGTTCCTCGGCATGCATCGGGGTCATGCTGCGGTGATCGCCGGTAATCAGCAGAATGCCGTTCTTGAAGAACCCACGCTGCTCCAGCTCGCGCTGGAGGCGCGCAAGTTGACGATCGGCGTAATGGAATACTTCCGCTTCGCTGGCGCGGCCGTTTTCCGGATTGATGAAAGGCGGATGCGTGCTGATTGTCAGCGCCGTAACAAAAAACGGGGTCAGCGTTTCGTTTTTATCTGCGCGTGCATCGCGTCCATTTTCACGCGCATCGAGCCATTGCAGAATCCGATCGAACAAGGCCCGGTCTTCCGCCGCGCCAAATTCGAAGCGCGGCAAATCCTTGTAGAAAGGATGATCGACGCCTTCCACGCTATCGAAGCCCACGCGTGTGAGCCAGGTTCTGGTGTTGATGAATTCAACGTTGAACGAACCAAAAAAATTCCGCTGGTAGCCGGCTTTTCCGAACACTTCGACCGACGAACCATACGGTTCGTCGTATCCACCATATACGGATCCAGGACGGACGGTGCCGGCCGGCCACGTCGCCACGCGACCAGTGAGCAGGGCGATCAGCCCATTGTCGGTCGTGTAGCCATTCGCGACAAAATCAGTGAAGTACGAATTGTCGCTGGCGATGCGATCGAGCTCCGGGGTGAAATCCATCGGGCCACCCAGCAACTTGCTCTGGTAGGCCGAAAGCGACTCGACGACGACCAGAATCACGTTCGGTTTCAAACCCAGGCCACCTTCGCATTTTTCGGCCAAGGGCTGCAGGCGCTGGTTCAGTGATGCAATGAATGCGGGGCTATAGGGGCCAAACGCCGCCGTATCGCGATTGAGCTCGATGACGTTTTGCACGCTCTCCGGATGAACGTAGTCAAACGGAGTCGATACCAGCAGCAACGCCGCAGCCATCGCCGCCGCGATCGTGGCGAGCGACGCCGCCTGACGCGGTGCATGTGCTCTCGGCATCAACGCCGCAACAACAGCCACCAGCACGACGACGGTCAGCCCAACCACGATGGGCCCGTGATCGGTCTTGAACGCATCGCGCCAGACAGCCCACGCGGCGACGGGTTCCTGCGCGTAGCGCAGCAGCTCCGGCCAGAACAAGCGCTGCGCCAGCGTATCGAGCAGACCAACATCGATTGCACATACCGTCACCAGCGCTACCGAGGCCACGGCAAACAGAAACTGCAGTGCGTAATGGCGAAAGGCAAACGTGGCCGCGGTAAGCAGCAGCAATAGCGCCATTATCCAGGCGTCATGCCGCAAGCTGGGCCAGAAAAAACACCCTGTGCATAACGTGTACGAGCCAAAAATTCGTTCGGCCAATTGCCCGCGAGCGATGGCCAGCAAAAGCAACGCGATGCAGAGACCGTAGGCGCCAAACGTGCCAACGCGGCGCAGCAGCTTCGAGGACTTCATCTGTGCACGATGGATTGCGTCGATTGGGCCGTGCGCAATTCTACGGAAACTGAGTGCGCGTGGCATGCTTTGTGAACGACGGCTCGACCTGCCGCCGTGGGAATCAGAATACTCCATCAGGCGCGAAGTGAGCCCTTGATAGTTCCTGGCGCAAGATTTGTCATGTGCAACTCCTGTGTTGTTCCGCAGTAACAACACGTGGCACTTGTTGACGCAGACCTCGAACGAATTTCCAAGCCCGGCTGACGTGCAAGGAACGCCACGGCCGCAAGGAGCGGCATGCGACCGCTGGCGCGATCGAGACGGACTACGTGTTCGCCGGCGACTTCGAATGATCGCCTGATCGCCGTTGCAGCGATCGACCCCACATCGCTGCAGGGCACTCTTTTGATCTCCGCCGAGTTAAGCGACCGCGAGGTCGCTCGAACGAGGCGAGTTGATCCACGAGCAAAGCGAGTGGATGACTAAAAAAAAAGCCCCGCATCGCTGCGGGGCACTCTTTTGATCTCGCGCCAAGTTGAGCGACCGCAAGGTCGCTCGAACGCGGCGAGTTGATCCGTCGCCGCGAAGCGGCGAGGGATAACTCAGAAATCCATACCACCCATGCCGCCACCACCATGGTCATGACCACCACCGGCCGGCGCCGCATCCTTTTTCGGCGCCTCGGCAACCATCGCCTCGGTCGTGATCATCAGGCCGGCGATCGACGCGGCGTTCTGCAGCGCGGTGCGCGTGACCTTGGTCGGATCCAGGATGCCGAACTCGATCATGTCGCCGAACTCGCCGTTGGCCGCGTTGTAGCCGAAATTGCCCTTGCCGGCCGAAACCTTGTTCAACACGACGCTCGGCTCTTCGCCGGCATTGGCGACGATCTCGCGCAGCGGCGATTCCATCGCGCGCTTGGCGATCAGGATGCCGTGGTTCTGGTCTTCGTTGTCGCCCTTGAGCTTCTTGATCGCATCGAGCGAACGGATCAGGGCAACGCCGCCGCCCGGGACCACGCCTTCCTCGACCGCCGCACGCGTGGCGTGCAGGGCGTCTTCGACGCGGGCCTTCTTTTCCTTCATCTCGACTTCGGTCGCGGCGCCGACCTTGATGACGGCAACGCCGCCGGCCAGCTTGGCCACGCGTTCCTGCAGCTTCTCGCGGTCGTAATCGGACGTGGTTTCTTCGATCTGCGCCTTGATCTGCTTGATGCGCGCTTCGATGTTCTTGCTCTCGCCGGCGCCGTCGATGATCGTGCAGTTCTCCTTGGAGACCTGGATCTTCTTCGCGCGGCCCAGATCCTTGATCGTCGCCTTCTCGAGCGACAGGCCGACTTCCTCGGAGATGACCTGGCCACCGGTCAGGATCGCCATGTCCTCGAGCATCGCCTTGCGGCGGTCGCCGAAGCCCGGCGCCTTGACCGCGCACACCTTGACGATGCCGCGGATCGTGTTGACGACGAGGGTCGCCAGCGCTTCGCCTTCGACTTCCTCGGCGACGATCAGCAGCGGCTTGCCGGCCTTGGCGACGCCTTCGAGCACCGGCAGCAGTTCGCGCACGTTCGCGATCTTCTTGTCGTGCAGCAGGATGTACGGATCTTCCAGCTCGGCCTGCATCGACTGCTGGTTGTTGATGAAGTACGGCGACAGGTAGCCGCGGTCGAACTGCATGCCCTCGACGACGTCGAGTTCATTGTCCAGGCCCGAACCTTCCTCGACCGTGATCACGCCTTCCTTGCCGACCTTCTCCATCGCCTTGGCGATGAGGTCGCCGATGTTCGCGTCGGCGTTGGCCGAGATCGAACCGACCTGGGCGATTTCCTTGCTCGTCGAGCACGGCTTGGAAAGATTCTTCAGTTCGGCGACGGCGCCGGTCACGGCCTTGTCGATGCCGCGCTTGAGGTCCATCGGGTTCATGCCGGCCGCAACGGCCTTCAGGCCTTCGCGGATCAGCGCCTGCGCAAGCACGGTCGCGGTCGTGGTGCCGTCACCGGCGACGTCGGAGGTCTTGGAAGCGACTTCCTTGACCATCTGTGCGCCCATGTTCTCGAACTTGTCGGCCAGCTCGATCTCCTTGGCGACGGACACGCCGTCCTTGGTGATCGTCGGTGCGCCGAAGCTCTTCTCGAGCACGACGTTGCGGCCCTTCGGACCTAGCGTCGCCTTGACGGCGTTCGCCAGCACATTAACGCCGCGCAGCATGCGCGCGCGGGCGTCTTCGGAAAAGCGGATTTCTTTGGCTGCCATGATCTTATTCCTCGAATTGCGGTGTCTTTGTTCGTCAGTCCGGCGCAAGCCGGAATCCAGTTCTACGGTCAACGTTGAAGATCAAAATGGATTCCCGCGTGCGCGGGAATGACGGCGATGAGAATTTTGTATACGGGGATCGGCCAGCGGCCAATCAACCCTCGATGATCGCGACGAGGTCTTCTTCGCGCATGACGAGCAGTTCTTCGCCGTCGACCTTGACCTCGGTGCCGGAGTACTTGCCGAACAGCACCTTGTCGCCGGCCTTGACGGCCAGGGCGCGCACGTTGCCGTTCTCGAGGATCTTGCCGGCGCCGACAGCGACGACTTCACCCTTGATCGGCTTTTCGGTTGCGGTGTCGGGAATGACGATGCCACCGGCCGACTTGGTTTCGGCCTCCAGGCGCTTGATGATCACGCGGTCATGCAAAGGACGAAGCTTCATAACGCCTTCCTTAAGTAGTTGATTGATAACGAATGCCAGTAGAGCTGTTAGCACTCTACCCTGGTGAGTGCCAATTTTAGCGGCGAAAACAGGGCTTGGAAAGCCCGATTTGTCGCGACGGATGCTATGTGACGGTGGCGAGCATGCAATTCAAGGGCAACTTGCGAATGGCGGCGCGTACGCGATAGTCGGTCCAGGGTCCGTTCCCGGCGAGAAGCCGGCCGGACCCAATTCCATGATTGTCGCCTCGAGCGTGATTGTCGGCGCGACGTCGCCGCAGCTTTCTATGGCAGCGTGGCCATCGATTCCGGCAGCGCCAACCTGGACCAGGACTGCAGCTGCACCGGCTTCACCTTGCAACGATAGGTTCGCCCACGTGCTGGCTTTACTCGACCTCGGAACGACCACATGGCCGGGCTACACGCCCGTG
Organism: Rhodanobacteraceae bacterium; assembly: GCA_035455825.1. GTDB lineage: Bacteria > Pseudomonadota > Gammaproteobacteria > Xanthomonadales > Rhodanobacteraceae > Rudaea. The sequence goes on from DATIEJ010000341.1 coordinate 31,199, forward strand.
TTTCACAGCAGCATTGTCAATGCGGCAACCGGCTGCACGCAGATCGGCGTCGCCATCGCGGTCACCGACGACCAGCGCGGAACGCCACGGCCGCAGGGCGCCAAGTGCGATCTCGGCGCGATCGAAGGCGACTACATTTTTTCAGACGGGTTCGGCACGTGAGCCTGGCGTGCCCGTGTCGCAAACTCCGCAAGGACGGCGTTACCCGGTAGCGTCGGAGCTCCTGCCCGCGCGGCTTGATTGGTCTGCGTCCGCGCTCCCTGCTTCGGCGATTGGCTGACTGCCGGCAAGTTTCGAGCGAGGGTGCCATGCGCGTTCGTACCTGTGTCTGTCTTGCATTTCTCGCGCGCGCGGTAGCCGTTGCCTGCGCGGCCGAGTCGACGGCGCTCACTGTCAATGATCCCGGCGACGGCGGTGACGGCACCTGCACGACGGTGTGCACGCTTCGCGATGCGATCGCGAATGTTGCCGACGGCGGCTCGATCACGTTCGCCCCGGCGATCCTGCCGGCCACGATCTCGTTGCAGAAGTATCTGGCCATCGAAAAATCGATGCGTATCGACGGGCCGGGTGCCGGAATGCTGACGCTGAGCCGAGGCGGCGCCGGGCGTGTTCTGAACGTGGGCGCCAATTTGGCGATCCTTACCGTGGCGATCGCTAACCTCTCCGTGGAGGACGGGACGATAGCAGGTCAGCACGGTACGGACGCCGCGGCAGCATCGGGCACTTCGGGCGGCCCAGGCGGCGGCGTGTCAGGTGGTTGCATCTACATCCACGCGGCAACCGTGACACTTCAGCAAGTCAGGATGCGAAATTGCATTGCCCAGGGTGGCGACGGGGGCGCGGGAGGCTCAGGCACGACGGGAACCGGTTTGTCGACGGGCGGAAAAGGCGGGGCCGGCGGCCCCGGCGGATACGCGTTCGGCGGCGCTATCTATGTTGCCGACGGGTCCGACTTGATCCTTGTCGACACGGTCATCATTGATTCGCACGCAGCCGCCGGGAAAGGCGGCGCGGGCGGCGACGGCGGCAATGGATTGTTGCGTGGAATCGGCGGCAATGGCGGGCTGGGCGGCGATGCCGCGGGCGCCGCGATCTTCTTTGGCGGCGATACGCTATCGATCACCAATTCGACCATCGCGCGCGACACCGTGCACGCGGGAGACGGGGGCAACGGCGGAATTGGCGATCCCACGTTGGCCACGGCCCACGGCGGCGATGGTGGTGCCGGCGGCGCCGCGGCAGGAGGTCTGGTTCGCTACACGCCGGTGTTCGGAGCGCCGGCGGCGAATTTCGACTTCACGACTTTCGCCGAGGGCGACGTATCAGGCGGCGGGCCCGGGAACGGCGGCGCGGCAGCGACTCCTGGAGCCGGCGGACAGCCGGGATCTGCGGACGGCGCGGCGCTGTTGCCGGAAACGGCGGTGACGATACGGTCGACGGCGATCGTCGGATCCTCCAGCCATGCGCTATGCAATCCCAAAGTCGTCGCAGACGCCGGCTCGACAAATCTCGACCAAGATTCGTCTTGCGGGGCGAATTTGCATGCGCCATTGGACGCCGTGTTCCGGCCCCTCGCGCAAAACGCAGCTTTGCCGACCTACATGCCGCTGTATGCGAGTGCCGTCATCGATTCCGCTGCTTCGTGCAACGACTCGAATCTGATCCCGGTCGCGACGGACGGCATGTCGACGCCGCGACCCCAGGGCCAGGCGTGCGACATCGGCGCGATCGAAGCCGATTACATCTTCGCGAACGGCTTCAACTAAGCGGAATGGCGCGTCGGCGGGTATTCGCCCAGCCCGTCAATGTGCCAAAGAGCTGGATCCCGGCTTTCGCCGGGATGACGAACTAGTCATACGGTAGGCCACCGCATCGCCTTTGCGCCAAAAAAGAACCGGCGACAGGCCTGATTATCCTTTTTCATTTTTATCTTTTGCCGCCGCGGTAACGGTGGCTTTGGGCGCAGCGGCGGCGATGCGCACCTCGGCGCCACTGGCAATGCCATCGGGCGGACTTTCGATCACGCGGTCCGTCGCCGCGAGGCCGGAACCGATCTCGATCAGCTTGCCGAGGTCGCGAGAGATCGTGACCGGCTTGAGTGTCACGCGGTTGTCGGCGCCGACCGTCGCGACGGACAAGCCTTTCGCATCGAAGATCAGCGCGCTGGCCGGAACGCTCAGTGCGTCGGCGTTGCCGGGAAGATCCAGGCGCACGCTGGCATAGCCGCCCGGCAGCAGGTCGCCCGCCTTGTTGTCGACGACGAGTTGCATCAGCGTCGTGCCCGACGATGCGCTGACCGACTGCGCGGAAGCTTCGACCGTCGCCGCGTACGTGGCATTCGGGCGATCCGGTACGCGGATCGTGGCGGCGGTGCCGGGCTGCACGTTCGGCACATTCGTCTGCGGCACGTTGACGTAGACGCGCAGTTTCTTCACGTCGGAAACGACGAACAGTTCCTGCCCGGCAGCGCCACCGACATTGATCAATGCACCGACGTCGGTGTTGCGCGCGGTAACGACGCCGTCGAACGGCGCGACCAGACGCGTGAAGCCTTTCATCGCCAGCAGGCGGTCGACGTTCGCCTGCGCCGCCTTGACCATCGCCTGCTTGGCCGTGTAGTCGCCGGTTTTTTCGTCGATGTCCTGGCGCGCGACCGCACCCGAAGCCGCGAGCGACTGCCAGCGTTTCGCCGTCGTCTGCGCGAGCGCCGCGTTCGCCTGCGCGGTCGAAAGGTCGGCGCGCGCCTGGCTCAGCTGCTGGTCGAGGTCCGGCGTCTCGATCTCGGCGAGCAGATCGCCGGCTTTGACCTTCGCGCCGATGTCGTACTTCCAGCTCTTCAGATATCCGCTGACGCGCGCGTAGATCGGCGCGCGCGTGAACGCTTCGATCCGGCCCGGCAATTCGAGGCCGGAACTGTTCGCGCCGCTGCCCGGCGCAACGACGGCGACGGTCGGCAGCGCCTGCGCTTCGGTCCAGTCGTGCAGGCGCGCGTTTTCGGATGCGCGCGTCATCACGCCGTAGGCGACGATGACGACCGCGACAATCGCGGCGATCGCGCCGGTCAGGCGCAATCCGCGCCGGGAGGTTTTGCGATCAGGCGGTGACATGGGCGACTCCGAATGAATCCTGCGGCGCCGGCTTGCTGCCGTAGCGCCGGTGAACGATGCTGAAAACGACCGGGACGAAGAACAGCGT
>DATIEJ010000342.1:0-10878 GCA_035455825.1 Rhodanobacteraceae bacterium
GCCGTGGAATCGTGCCTGAGCAGGGATTCACGCATGTCAGTTCCCCGTTTTGCCGGTAGGTCGGCATATCGGTGAACGCCGGTCGGTTGCGGTTTGCTTCACTTGCCGCCGGGACGCCGGCAGCGCGGCGGTCAGGTCTTCGTCGTTGCCTGCACGGCCGCCTCGGCCTCGCGGATCGAAGCCGCGGATGGATCGTCGTAGCGCCGGCTTGCATCGAGTGCGCGCTGCGCCCATTCCCTGGCTCCTTTGACATCCCCGGAACGGCGCAAGGCGTCGGCACGGATCAGCCAAAGGTACGGGCCGGTGCGGACGTTGCGGAAGCCATCGACGTGTTCGAACATCTCCAGCGCCGCCGCACTCGCGGCACTGGCCGCGGGCACATCCCCATGCGCGAGCGCGACTCTGGCAAGTCCGCCGTGGGCGAGGGCGATCGGCGTCAGGTTGCGGCCGTGTGCCTGCGCAATGACTTCGTTGAACTGCTGCTTCGCGCCGGCCAGATCGCCGTGCGTGAGCAGGAATCTGCCCCAGCGCTCGCGCGTGCTGAGCAACGGATAGAAATCCGGCGCGCCCTTGGCGACCCATTCGTCGAGCAACGCCTCGAGCGTGCGCCGCGCTTCGTCCGCGCGACCGGCCTGGTCGTAAGCGTCACCAAGGATCAGGTTCACGCGGCGCAGGTCGAACTCATACAACTGCCCCTGCGTGTATTGCTCGCGTACGGCTTCGAGCAGCGGTATCGCCAGTAGCGCGCGGCCTTCGTTGACCATGCAGCGCGCGTACATCTCGCGCACGAATGCCGCATCGTAGGCTTGCTGCGGTTGCGGCTGGTCAGGCAGCAGCGGCAGCAGGTCGGCAAACATTTTCTGCGCACGCTCGCGATCGCCGCGCTGGTGCACGGCCGCGGCGTAGTTCGCCGCCGGCACCCAATAGCGGTGGTGGTGTTCACCAGTGGTCTGGCGCGCGAGGTCGACAACCTTCGCGTAGGCCTTCTCGGCGCCGTCGAAGTCGCCCTGGTAGAGCAGGGCGCTGGCAAGATTGCCGTAGAGCGGTTGCAGCCCGGCGTCGTCGCGGTCCGGCAGGCGTTCGGCAATCTGGATCGCCAGGGCAAAGGATTTCGCCGCCTCGACATCGTTCATCTGTCCGCTCTGCTCGCTGCCCAAGGCGTTGAGCGCGTCGACATAACCATTGCTCTCGGGCGCGACCTTCGCGTAGAGGTCGACCGCGTTGTGCAAGGCGGTGTCGCGCTCGGCCTGCGTGGCAAATTCCGAACTCAGCGCGTCGCTGCGCACGAGCCACCAGCGCGCGCGCAACGTCGAATCGTCGAGGCCGGCGCGGTGCAGCAGCGGATCGATCCGGTCGAGCAGTTGCAACGCCAGCTTGAACTCGTCGCGGTTGCTCGCGTCGCCCGCATCGTCGATCAGGTCGGCGACGACGATCGGGTGCAGGTCTCCGTAGTGTTTTCGCGCGAGCTCGTACTGCTGGCGGTGCAGTGCCTGATAGCGCTCCTGGTCGTCGAACGCGCGATAGATCGACGCGGTCTCGCCGAGCAGTTCGATCTGCGTATCCGGATCATTGGCGAAGTCCTTGTCGATGCGCGGCGCGTTGAGGTCGAGCAGCTCCTTGGCGGTGATTTCGCCGCGCGGCTTGTCCTGCGCGATGCGCGGATCGCTGGCGCGGAAAACACGCAGCAGGAAATCCTTCGTCGCATTCGCGCGCGCCGCTTCGCGCCCGGCCGTGCGCGCGGCATCGCGCGCGACCTTCGCCTGCCACAGCGCAATGCCGAACGCGGAGAACAGCGCGAGCAGGAACAGCACGGTCGCCGCCACGCCGCCGCGATGGCGCTGGATGAATTTGCGCGCGCGATAGACGCGCGAGGGCGGGTGCGCGGCGACCGGCCGGCCATCGAGCATGCGCTCGACGTCGTCGGCCAGCGCGCCGGCCGAGGCATAGCGCCGCTCGGGTTCGACGGCGATCGCCTTGAGCACGATGTTGTCGATGTCGCCGCGCAGCGCGCGGCGCGTGATCGGCGCCGGTGCCGGAAGGGCGCCGGGTGCTTCGCCACCGGTGATCTGCGACGACGGCGTGCGGCCGGTCTGCCCGCTCAGGCGCTGGCCGGTCACGAGTTCGCCGAGCAGGATTCCGAGCGCATAGACGTCGGTCGCGGTCGTCACGAGTCCGCCGTCGCGCTGTTCCGGCGCGGCATACGCCGGCGTGAACGCCGGCAGCCGCGTCTGCGTGTCGTCGTCGCTAGCGAGCAGTTTGGCGATGCCGAAATCGAGCAGTTTGATCTGGCCGTCATCGGCCACCAGCACGTTCGAAGGCTTCAGGTCGCGGTGCACGATCAACGCACGGTGCGCCGCCTCGACCGCGCGACAGATTTGCAGGAACAAGGCCAGGCGCTGGCGCAGGTCGAGCCGGCGCTCGCGCGCGTAGTCCGTGATCGGTTTGCCTTCGACGAGCTCGAGCGCGATGTAGGCAAGGCCGTTGTCGGTGACGCCGCCCTCGATCAGGCGCGCGATGCCCGGATGCTGAAGTTGTGCGAGCGCCTGGCGTTCGCGCCGGAACTGGCGCTGCGCGTCCGGCGAATACAGGCCGCGGCGCAGGACCTTCAGGGCGAGATCCTGGCGCACGCCCTGCAACTCGCGGCGCGCCCGGAACACCGTCGACGAACCACCTTCGCCAAGCACGGCGATCAGCTCGAACGGGCCGATGCGGCTGCCGGGCGGCAGTGCGTCGGCAAGCTCGGCGTCACCGATCGCGGCCGCGGCTGCGCGCGCGCCGCCGCAAAACAGCTCAGCGGCGTCGACGTCCGCGACCAGCAGCCGCTCTACCCGGACGCGCAGGCCGGCATCGGCGCAGTGTTCGTCGAGGAATGCGGCGCGCGCCTCCGATGGCAGCTCGATTGCGGCCTCGAATAAGTCGCGCAATGACTGTGATGTCTGCATGCGTGCTTCTGCACTTCGTTACAGTGGATAACGCTTTCAGACGCCGCAATGCGTCACGTCGATACCTCGGCCTTGAGGAATGCGCGCGCGAATCGCCCGTCGCGGTCGACCGTGCTGCGTGCCACGCCGAGCGTTTCGGCAATCTGCTCGGCGGTGAGGCCGGCGAAATAGTGCAGCTCGAGCACCTGGGCGGCGCGCGCATCGGCCTGCTCCAGCCGCTGCAGCGCGGCGTCGAGCGCAAGCGCCTGTTCGGCGCTGTCGATTGCCAGCTGCTGATCCGATCCGGTCAGCGTCGTGCGCTGCCAGTCTCCGCCCGCGCGCTGGCGCAGGCGATCGCGCGCGCGATCGGCGAGCAGATGGCGCATCGCGCGCGCGGCGTAGGCGAAGAATTGCGCGCGGTGGCCGAACAGCAGCTCGCGGTTGGAACTCATGCGCAGATAAAGCTCGTGCACGAGCGCGGTCGTTTCCAGCGTACCGCCCTTCGGCGTGAGCGCCAGTTGGCGCGCGGCCATTGCCTTCAGGCGCGCATAGACTTCCGCGAACAGCGCCTCTGCAGGCCGTCCGGCGGCGTCTCCTGGCAAGTCCGGCGTCGGCTGCATCGCTGGGCCTCCTTGCCGGATTGTAGCCGGTCGCGGGCGTGCAACGTGCACTGATCGCACATGCGGCGCGTCGGCATTCAGTCAAATTCGACAGCGAGTGGCGCCGCCAGCGTTACGGCGTGCTCGTGCCTGCCACCTCCGGATACAGATCCGTCCGGCCGCTGAGTTCGCGCAGCAACAACTTCGTCCTCGGCGCGAGTTCGGCGACCGGCGCGTTGAGGGCAATGGCTTCCTCGGCGGTCTTGCGCGCCTCGTCGTCACGCTTGAGCGCTTGCTGGATCTGCGCCTTCTGGACCAGCATGATGACGTGCCGCACCTTGCCGTCCGGCGCAACGCGTTGCCAGTCGGTGATCGTGCGGTCGATCTCGGGCAGCGCTTCGGCATTGCGGCCCGCGTGGAACAGGGCCGCTGCATAGGTGTTGCGGATCAGCACCGCCTCGCGCGAAGCGCCGCGGCCGCTGCGGTCGAGCACGGCCAGTGCTTCCACCGACAGGCGCACGGCTTCGGCGGCGTCGCCCTGCTTGGCCGCGACGTTGGCCAAGGTCGACAGCGAATAGGCGACGGTCGGGTGGTCGTTGCCGAGCAACGCGCGCCGCTCCGCCAGCGCCTGCAGCATCTCGCGCTTGGCCTCGTCGAGCCGGTCCTGGCGGTAGAACGACATGCCCAGGTTGTTGCGCGCGCGCGGACAGACCTCTTCGCTGATGCGCGCGCGCTCGCAGATCGCGAGCGCCTCGCGATAGGCGGCGTCGGCTTCGGCGAAACGCCGCTGGGCAATCATGATCTCGCCGAGCCCGTCGTAGCTCACGGCGACTTCGCGGTGATCCTCGCCGAACACCTGGCGCTGCATTGCCAGCGCCTCGTTGAGCAGCGATTCGGCCTCGGCGTATTTTTCGGCGCGCAGCACGATCGAAGCCAGGTCGCGCAGTGCGCGGGCGATCGCGTCGTGGGGCGCCGTGTAGATATGCCGCTTCAAGGCGAGAAGTTCGCGATAGTGCGCTTCGCTGCCGGGCTTGTCGCCGACACCGTCGCTGGCCGCGGCCAGGCTCGTGAGCGCGGCGACATAGCGGTCGTCCTGCGGGGCGTTGGTCGCGCGCCAGCGTGCCAGCAACGGAGCGAGCGCGGCGACGGCCTCGGGGAAACGCTCCAGCTCCGCCAGCGTGTTGCCGACTTCGAGCGCGCTCGCCAGCGCTTCGGCACTGTCTGCGCCATAGATCCGGTCGGCGGCCATGGCGGCTTCGCGCCGATGCACAACCGCCGCATCCGGCGCGCCGGTCGCCAGTTCGGCGGCAGCGAGCACGCTCAATGCGCGCAACAATGTCGGCGACGGCGAGCCACGCAGATCATCGAGCTGCGCGTACAGCTCGCGCATCGCTTCGGCGTTGCGTCCGGCGCGCTGCATCGCATCGGCGCGCAGCACGCGCGCGCTGCTGGCGGCAGCGTGATCGCCGCGCCCGGCCGCCAGGTCGCGCGCCTCGGTGAACATCGCTTCGGCGCGGGCAAAATTCGACAGCGACAGATTGACTTCGCCCAGCGTGCGCAGCACGTCGCCCCTTGTCGCCGCGCCGAGATTCGTCGCCGCCGCAAGCTGGCGCTGGGCCTGTTCGACCAGCGCCTCGGGCGTCGGCCGCTGTTCGCGCGGCAGGTGCGCGCGCGCGGCATCGAATACCGTGACGATGAAATCGCGCACGGTGTTCGCGCGCATGGCTTCGTGGCGCGCGACGTTCGCCTGCCACAGCGCGACGGCGAGCGCGGCGAAAATGCCGGCGAGGAACAGCGCAGAGGTCAGCACGCCGCCGCGGTGGCGCTGGATGAATTTTTTCGCGCGGTACAGGCGCGACGGCGGATGCGCGCTGACCGGACGATGATCGAGGAAGCGCTCGATGTCGTCGGCCAGGGCGCCGGCCGAGGGATAGCGGCGCTGCGGTTCGGGCTCGAGGGATTTCAGCAGGATGTTGTCGAGGTCGCCGCGCAACACGCTGCGCAGTTGCAACGGCGCGAGCGCGCGCACGCTGCCGCCGGCTTGCGCTGCGATTTCGCCGACGCGCGACGACGGGCGTCGCGTCGGACTGCCGTCGGGACGCAAACCGAGCAGCAATTCGTGCAGCAGCACGCCGAGTCCGTACACATCGGTCGCCGTCGTGATCGTGCCGCCGCTGAGCTGTTCCGGCGCCGCATAGTCCGGCGTGTAGACGCCGACCGTGGCGCCGGCATCGTCCTCGTCGAGCAGCTTGGCGATGCCGAAGTCCAGCAGCTTCACTTCGCCGTCGGCGCTGACCAGGATGTTCGACGGCTTGATGTCGCGATGCACGATCAGGCTGCGATGCGCCGCTTCGACCGCGCGGCACACGCGCAGGAACAGTTTCAGTCGCCGGCGCACATCGAGTGCCTGGGCGAGGGCATGCACGGTGATCGGCACGCCGTCGACGTGCTCCATGACCAGGTACGGGATGCCCGCGGCGGTGACGCCGCCGTCGATCAGGTGCGCGATGTTCGGATGATCCAGTGCCGCGAGTACCTGGCGCTCGCGCTGGAACAGGCGCTGTTCGAGTTCCGAGTACAGTCCGCGCCGCAGCAGCTTGATCGCGACCTGCTGGTCGAAATCGGCGCCGACGCGCTCGCCGAGGAACACCGCCGCCATGCCGCCCCGGCCGAGCGCGCGCACGATGCGGAACGCGCCGACCTGCTGGCCGATCAGGCTTTCGGGAAGGACTTCTTCGGCCGCCAGGCGCGCCGCGTGCTCGGTCGCCGGCGTATCGAGGAAACCATTCGAGTCATCGGCGGCGAGCAGGCGGCGCAACGCGGCGCGCTCGGCGGGACTCGCCGGCTGCGCATCGATCCACCCTTCGCGTGCCGATGGCGGCAATTCGACCGCCTGGTCGAAAAGTTCGCGCAGGCGATTCTGCGTATCCTGGCCGGGCGGCGCGGTGACTGGATCGGGCGTCTTCATGGGCCTCGTTCAACGCCTTGCCGGCGGGAATGCGACATCACGGCGCGTGACATGAAGGTGTGTGACATCGGGCGCGTGACTTCGAGGCGGGCGGCATCGCGGCCGGCGGTCGCAGCTTCAGGCGAGTTGATCGTGCAGGAACGCGCGCGCGAAGCGCCAGTCGCGGTCGATCGTGCGCCGGGTCAGTTCGAGGGTTTCGGCGACCTGCTCGAGCGACAGGCCGGCGAAATAGCGCAATTCGACGACCTGCGCGGCGCGTGCGTCGGTCTGCGCGAGGCGCTCCATCGCCGCGTCGAGCGCGAGCGCCTGCTCGGCGCTGGTGATCGCGATCGGATCGCCGCCGGTCAGCGTCATGCGCACCCAGTCGCCGCCGGCACGCTGGCGCAGCCGATCGCGCGCGCGGTCGCGCAGCAGATGGCGCATCGCCCGGGCGGCGTAGGCGAAGAACTGGGCCGGATGCGAGAACTCCAGTTCGCGATTGGTCGTCACGCGCAGGTAGAGTTCATGCACCAGCGCGGTCGTGTCGAGAGACGCCTGCGGCGTTGCGCGCGCCAGGTGGCGGCCGGCCATCGCCTTGAGGCGCGCGTAGACCGCGTCGAACAGCGCATCGGCGGATTGCGCTGCTGCCTCGTCGGCGGACTCGGTCATGGCGATCGGCGCGCGGGTCATGGTCAACCTCTCGCTACCGATTGTACCGGACCGGCTGCGATTCGCGGCGCAGCCGAAGGCCTGGCCCCGCGCGCCGTTCAGCAGGCGCGGATCCGCGCAAGCGGCAGTGGATCCACGCGTGCCAGTCTCATCCGGCAATGCATGTGCCGTCCAGCAGGTCTGCGCTGACCCGCGCCAGCATCGGATTGACGGAGTTTTGCTGCGCCGCGACGTGGCAAATCCCGCGGAATCGCTTAAATATGCGCGCGCAGAACAAGCAGTTAGTGGGGAGGGCGGCCCGCCGTGAGCAATCGCGGCGGGCCTTTTATTGTCACGCGTGGCGGCCCGTCGGGGCCATACTTGGCCTTCGCGGCTCGTGGGCTCCGGCTGCCGTCGAGCGTGCCGCAAATCCGGCAGTGGTTTCCGGCGGTTGCCGGCATCCACTGCGCGGTCGAACGACGACGGGTTCGCAGGCGCCGCCCCGCTGCGTTAGTCTGCAGCCATGTCCGTCCCAATCAGCTCGAACAAATCCCCGCCCGCCATGATTGCGCAATGCCGCTTACCGCCGAGCTGAGCGAATTCATCGCCGCGCGCTACGCGCAGCTGATCGCGCGCTGTCGCGAGGCCAACGTGGCCTTGTACGACGATGCCGGCGTCGCCGAGCACCTGCAGCGCGTGCTGCTGGCCAGCGACTTCGCGTTCGAAAGCTTCCGCCGCGAACCGGCGTTGCTCGGTCCGGAACTCGTTGCCCTGATGTCCGATCCGCTGCCGGCCGATGCGCGCCGTCCGCCGTGGCCCCAGGATCTCGACGAGGCCGGCGCGATGACGACGTTGCGCAAGTTCCGGCTGCGCGAGGCCCTGCGCCTGATCTGGCGCGACGTCAATCGCATCGACTCGGTCGAGCAGACCCTGGCCGGCGCGAGCGCGCTGGCCGAAACCTGCCTGGACCTCGCGCTCGCGCACGCCCAGCGCAGCCTGATCGCGCGCCACGGCGAGCCGCGCGATGAGAGCGGGAAGGCGCAGCGGCTCGTCGTGCTCGCATTCGGCAAGCTCGGCGGCGGCGAGCTGAATTTTTCATCCGACATCGACCTGATCCTGGCGTTCGCCGAAAACGGCCAGACCGACGGCGCTCGCTCGCTCGCCAACGAGGCGTTCTTCGCGCGCGTCGGCCAGCAGCTGGTCAAGCTTCTGGCCGAGATCACGGTCGACGGTTACGTGTTCCGCGTCGACCTGCGCCTGCGCCCGTTCGGCAGCGCCGGCCGCATCGCGATGAGCTTCTCGGCGATGGAGCAGTACTACCAGCGCGAAGGCCGCGACTGGGAGCGCTATGCCTGGATCAAGGCGCGGCCGGTCGCCGGCGACATCGCCGCCGGCAATCGGCTGATCGAAATGCTGCGGCCGTTCGTCTATCGGCGCTATCTCGACTACACCGCGTTCGCCGGGCTGCGCGAGATGAAGGCGCTGATCGACGCCGAGGTTGCGCGCAAGGATCTGGCCCAGCACCTGAAGCTCGGGCCGGGCGGCATCCGCGAGATCGAGTTCATCGTGCAACTGCTGCAGTTGATCCGTGGCGGCCGCGAACTGGGCATGCGCAAGCGCGGCTTGCTGCCGGCACTGGCGATCTGCGAGCACATCGGCGCGCTGAGCCAGGCCAGCGCGAAACGGCTGCGTGCCGCCTACCTGCTGCTCCGCCAGCTCGAGAATCGCGTGCAGATGCTGCGCGACGAACAGACGCACGAATTGCCGGACGACGATTTCACGCGCGCACGCCTGGCCGCGGGCCTGGGCTACGCAGGCTGGCCGGCGCTCGAGTCGGCGCTGGCCAGGGCGCGCGACGATGTCACCGAGGAATACACGGCGCTGATCGCGCCGGTGCGCGCCGCGGCGCCATCGGCAGATCGCAACGCGCTCGTGCTCGCGTACTGGCAGAAGCTCGGCGAAAAGTCTGCGACGGCAGACGAACTGCTGGCGCTGGGGTTCGCGTCCGCCGAAACGCTGCACGGTCAATTCGGCGCTCTGGTCGCCGCGGCGTCGCGCACGCTCGACGCGCGCGCCCGCGCCTGTTTCGACCGCCTGCTGCCGCTGCTGATCGAGTCGGCAGCGGCCAGCGTTGCGCCCGATCTCTGCCTGGAACGCTTGATCCGCCTCGTTCACAGCGTGTTGCGCCGCTCGCCGTACCTGGCGTTGCTCGAGGAGCATCCGGCGGCGCGCGCGCGGCTGCTCGCGCTGTTCGCAAACAGTGCGCTGCTGGCCGAACGCGTCATCGCCCATCCGCTGCTGCTCGACGACCTGCTCGATGCGCGCATCGACAACAGCGTCCCGGGACCGGCCGAACTCGACGCCGCACTCGAGCGCCGGCTGGCCAACATCGACCTGACCGATGCCGAAGCCGAAATCGAGGTCCTGCAGGAGGAAAAACAAAGCGCGACGTTCCGCATCGGCCTGGCGAGCAGCCGGAATTCCGATGCGATCGCCACATCGCGCGCGCTCAGCGACGTCGCCGACGGCATGATCGCGCGCACGCTTTCGATCGCCGCGCGCGACGTCGCCCAGCGCCATGGCGTGCTGCCGCGGCGCAGTTGCCTGGCCGTGATCGGCTACGGCAGCCTGGGCGGAGCCGAGCTGGGTTTCGCTTCCGATCTCGACCTCGTTTTCGTCTATGACGATGCGATCGCCAACGGCGAAAGCGACGGCGAGCGGCCGCTCGAGGGACCGCGCTACGTGGCGCGCCTGGCGCAGCGCGTCGTGCACTGGCTGACCGTGCAGTCGCACGCCGGGCGCCTGTACGAGGTCGACGTGCGCCTGCGCCCGGACGGTGGCAAGGGCATGCTGGTCGTCAGCCTCGACGCGTTTGCCGAGTACCAGCGCGAGCGCGCGTGGATCTGGGAGCAGCAGGCACTCGTGCGCGCGCGCGTGATCGCGGGCGATGCGCAGACCGGCTCGCGTTTCGCCGAATTGCGCGCGGCCGCTCTGGCGCAGCCGCGCGACGCGGCGGCGGTGCGCGAACAGGTCATGACGATGCGCACGCGCTGGCGCGCCGAACGCGACCGCTCGACGGCCGCGCTGCTCGACCTCAAGCAGGGCGCCGGCACGCTGCTCGACATCGAGTTCCTGTTGCAGGCGCTGGTGCTGATGCATGCGCATGAACATCCCGGCCTGCTGGCCAGCGGCAATACCGCGGCACTGATCGCGGCCGCGGCCGCGGCCGGCGTGCTCGATTCAAGCCAGGCGCAAGCACTCGCGGCGGCGCACTCCGACCTGCTCGGCCGCGCGCTGGCCTGCACGCTGGATGCGCGGCCGCGCCTGGTCCCGCGCGACGCGGACCTGGCGCGTCACTCCGCGTCGGTGCTGGCCGCCGCGGCTGCCGCCGGACTCACGTTTGCCTGATTCAGCGCCGCGCCGACGTCCGGGCGGGTCGCCTCGATGAAATGCCAGACCTTGCTTGCGACCGCGGCGATCTCGCGCAGCGGCGCCGGTTGGCGCAAAGTGGAAAAATCCACATCGAAGGCATGCAGCCAGCCCAGGTCGCGCAGCTCGGCATGGAACGCAGCAAGTTTCAGCGGCGCGGTTGCCGGCAGGCTGCTCACGACCGGCACCCCGACCGCGCACGCTTCGCTGAGCATGTTGACTGAATCGGGCGTCACGACGATGCGGTCGGCCAGCGCCAGGTAGCTCGCGTACGGATTGGCGCCGTCCTCGGACCCGGCCCAGAAACAGGTGCAGCCGTTGCGAAAGGCGCCGC
>DATIEJ010000343.1:0-7508 GCA_035455825.1 Rhodanobacteraceae bacterium
CAGTCGGCCCGAAAACACGATCGGCGCGACCGGGAAAGGGGACGTTATAACATAACGATGTTAGCGTAGCCTATGCCGCGGAATCCGCACAGCCCAACTCATGGCATAGACGGCGCAGGGTGGGCCTTGGCCCACCGCCAACCGCCATGCGAGCGTGTAGCTGCACCTTGGCCACCACCGTGATCACGTAAGGTGGGCCGAGGCCCACCTTACGCCGCAAGGATGGCGGCGCTGCGGCCGTCAGGCCGCGTGTCGATCGTTCGAGCCGTTGCTCAGAAACCGTCGCGGAAGATCAGGTCGGCGCTCGCCCGATCGACGCTCACGACAAACCCGGTCTGCGTCGTGGCCGTCACGCTGACGAAAAATGCGCCGCCCGGTGCCGCCCAGGACTCGCCGGCCACGAACATCGAACCCGGGTCGTCGGCAACATTTGCCGGCGGCGACTGCGCGTCGACGCTCCATGCCGGTTCTTTTCGCGTCGTGTCGATTTCATGAATGATCACGGCGCTGCCAGCCAGATTGCGGTCGTAGGCATCACCGGCGTCGCCGGCGCGGCGCGCTTCGATCGTGTAATAGTGCGTAGCTGCGGCGCCCGGCAGCGTGACGACGATCATCTGCAGGTTCGTCGACGAGTCGATCTCGGCCGCGTCGAGCGAGAGGTTCGCCCATATTCCGGCGCTGCCGATCGTGAGTTTGCGTGCCGCATCGATCCAGCCGAGACGGTCGCGGTGATAGATGTTGATGTGCTTGGGCAGCGTGCCGAATGTCAGGTCGCTGGTCGCGTCTGCGCGCCAGTCACTCATGACGTCCCACGGATTGTCGTAGGGATCCGAATCCAGATCCGAATTGTTCGCGTGCGGCAAACCGAACCCATGGCCCATCTCGTGCGCCAGCGGCGCTTCGTTCTGGTAAGCCCAGGGCGGCTCCCAGGTGACGGACCACAAACCGCTCTTGCCGTCGAGGGTTGCGCTGCGATTGCCGCCCCAGGCGAAGCCGTCGAGGTCGCCGTTGAACATCTGGTTGATACCGATGAAAGCCGAGAAGTCGACCGTCGGGTTCGCCACGCTCGTGCAGTCGGTGAACAACTTGGCCAGATCGGCCGAGCCACCGGACGGGATGTAATAACTGCGCGGATGCGGCAACGTGAACCAGCCATAGGCGGCGCTGCCGGCGACGTTGACCTTGCCGTGCGACACGATGCGCCAGTAGTCATCGAGGCGGCCCGGACTGTCCGACAGCATGGCCTGGAAATAGGCCAGATCCTTCGGCTCGGAGGTGATGTCGTTGAACTTGCAGGCGATCGTGACCCACGGCTGCGAACCGGTCACCGAATTCGCAGCTG
Organism: Rhodanobacteraceae bacterium; assembly: GCA_035455825.1. GTDB lineage: Bacteria > Pseudomonadota > Gammaproteobacteria > Xanthomonadales > Rhodanobacteraceae > Rudaea. The sequence continues at coordinate 1,343 of DATIEJ010000343.1, forward strand.
CGACGGGCCGCACCGGCTCGGCCGATACGATCGTTTCGGCGCGCAGAAGCGTAGCGGCCGATGATTCGACACCGGAACCGGCATCCGCGGCCGCGACCAAGGCGATGCGGTGCCCCTGCAGCGCGTACAGGTCGCCGGCGGCAAATCGCGCGCTGTCGACATCGAGCGCAATGCGCCGGCCGTCGTCCAGCACTAGATTGCCGATCAGACGGTCGCCGTGTGACGCCGCGTCTGGAGCGCTGTCGCCCCACACGAGCTCCAGGTTCCCTTGCAGCTCCAGTCCGGGCTGGGCGGCGAACGCGGTGGCGCACAGCAACGCCGCGGCCATGGCCGGCAATACGATTCGAGCGACGAACATCAGGTCTCCTTCAGACGCACACCGTAACAGCTGCGCAATCGCGGAACCCGGAAAGCAGTCGCAGAAAGAAGATCGTCCGTCACGGAAATCCGGTTCGCTGCGCCGTCGCGCGCCGCTCGACTGCCCGGATCACATTCCGGCACGCGCGCGCAACGCGGCAACCGCCGGCAGTTCCTTGCCTTCGAGGAATTCGAGAAAGGCGCCGCCGCCGGTCGAAATGTAGGAAATATCATCTTCCACTTTGTACTTTTCGACCGCGGCCAGCGTGTCGCCGCCGCCGGCGATCGAGAACGCGTTCGAGGCCGCGATCGCGCGCGCCAGCGTTTCGGTGCCGCTGCCGAAGGCGTCGAACTCGAACACGCCGACCGGCCCGTTCCAGACGACCGTGCCGGCTTTCGCGATCAGCGCGGCGTAGCGCGCCGCCGTTTGCGGGCCGATGTCGAGGATCATTTCGCCGGCGCCGACCTGGTCGACATGCTTCACGGTGGCCGGTGCGTCGGCCTTGAACTCCGGCGCGACGACGACATCGGCCGGAATCGGCACGTCGGCGCCGCGCGCCTTCGCATCGGCGATGATCTTCCTGGCGACGTCGAGCAGGTCCATTTCGACCAGCGACTTGCCGACGCCGAATCCGGCAGCGGCGATGAACGTATTGGCGATGCCGCCGCCGACGATGAGCTGATCGACCTTGCCGATCAGGTTTTCGAGCAGGCTCAACTTCGTCGAGACCTTGGATCCGGCGACGATCGCCAGCAGCGGCCGCGCCGGCTTTTCGAGCGCCTTGCCGAGCGCATCGAGTTCGGCCATCAGCAGCGGTCCGCCACAGGCAACCTTGGCCGCGCGAATGACGCCGTGCGTCGATGCCTGCGCGCGGTGCGCCGTGCCGAAGGCGTCCATGACGAAGATGTCGCAGAGCGCGGCGTATTTCGCCGACAGGCCCGGATCGTCCTTGCCTTCGCCGGCATTCATGCGACAGTTCTCGAGCAGCACGACCTCTCCGGGCGCGACTTCGACGCCATCGAGATAGTCGCGCACGAGGCGGACCGGCTTGCCGAGCGCGTTGCCGAGCCAGTCGGCCACGGGCCGCAGCGATTCGGATTCCTCGAAGACGCCTTCCTTCGGCCGGCCGAGATGCGACATCACCAGGACGGACGCGCCGGCATCGCGCGCGCGCCTGATCGTCGGCAGCGCCGCTTCGAGGCGCTGGCTCGCCGCAACCTTGCCGTCCTTCAGCGGCACGTTCAGGTCTTCGCGAATCAGCACGCGCTTGCCGCGCAGGTCGAGGTTGGTCATGCGCACAATCGGCATCGCGAGCTCCGGATTCAATCAAATCGTTGCGTCGGCCAAACGCCGCGCACGGCAGCGTCCCGACCAGGGATATGCATTGTAATCGGCCCGGCAACGCGGTTCACGTGTCGGCGGGAACCACTTGTGGCACGATCGGCGAATGCTGCAGTTCCTGCAACGACTCCTGTCGGCTCTGCCCGAAGCGATCAGCGCGGCCGTCTTCCTGATTGCCTGGGTGACGCCGACGCGCTTCGGCCCGGATTACGTCAGGGATCTCACGCTCGTCATGGCGATGGAGTTCATCGTCATTCATTCCAGCATCTTCTACGCCGTGATCGCCGGAGTCGACATTCCACGCCGCAAGCGCATCGGATGGCTGGCGGGCTTGAGCTGCATATACCTGGTCTTCGTCTTCGGATTTGCAGTCAGCTACAAGAGCACCTGGCCAATCTTCGCGTTTGCGTGGCTGTTCGCGAGCCGCTTCGCGCATGTATGGCTCAGTCCGGTCTCGAGCGACGTGGAAGCCAAACGCATGGTCAACATGTGGGCCGTGTCGGTCGTCGCGTACCTGTTCGGCGCAGTCACGGTGAACCTGGTCAGCATACCGAACCTCGGCATGACCTCGGCTTTCGAGTCGTCGATGATCGAATCGGGCGGCACCGGCTGGAGCAGCGGCGGCGCCCACACGACGCTGGCCTTCGGGCTGATGTACTTCTGCATTCTCGCCCTCGCAAAGTTCGCGATGGGCGGATCGGCAAAAACCCTCGCACCCGCCAGGCGACGGGCGCAATTGCCGCGCTGACTCGAAGGGCGCGCGGGACGACGTGATTTACCGACTGCTCGCGCGCAATCACGCCGCCACGAGATCGGCCGGCGCCGCCGCGTAGCGCGACGCTGCCGCCCGGCGTTGCACGGCCGCCACGAGATCAGCCAGCACGCCCGCGGCGGTCAGGTCGATGCCGGCGCCCGGACCGGCGACCGTCAGCGGCGCGGCCCGGTAAAAATCGCTGTGCAGGATCAGCGCGTTTTCGCACGGCGCCAGGCGGGCGAATGGATGCGTTTGCGCCACGCGTTCCGGGGCGATGCGCGCCCGGCCATTTTCGAAACTCGCGCGGTAAACCCAGCGCTCGTGACGCACGTCGGCGACCGCGGCGCGCGCGCGCCAGCCGGCATCGGCCGATTCCAGCCGCGCCAGGAGCAGCGCCGGATCCGGTTCGTCGAGCAAGGCGGCATCGACCAGCGGAACGCAGTCGACGTCACGCAGTTCCAGATCGTGGCCGAGCGCGCGCAGCAGGATGACGAGCTTGCGCGCGGCGTCTTCGCCGGACAGGTCGCGCGCCGGATTCGGTTCGGCATAGCCGTTGCGCACCGCTTCGCTGACCGCGGTCGAGAGCGCGCAGCCCTGCTGCAGGCGCCCGAGCACATAGGAAAGCGTTCCCGACAGCACCGCTTCGAAGCGATCGACCCGGTCGCCGGCGCGGTGCAGATCGCGCAGCGTCGCCAGCAACGGCAACTGAGCGCCGACCGTCGTGCTGTCGTACAGAAGCGCCCCGGACCCGGCCTGGGCCGCGGCGACCGCATGTGCCAGCGGCCGGTCGGCCGACGACGCGAGCTTGTTCGGGGTGACGACGTCGATGCCGGCCGCGAGCCAGCGCGGATAGTGGGCCGTGATGTCGGCGCTGGCCGTGCAATCGATCAGGATGTCTGGTCGCGGTGCCGATCGGGTCAGCGCCGACGGGTCCGTCGACGCTATGCCTTCGGGCAGCAGGTCGGCAACGCGCCCCGCTGCCAGCCCGTCGGGCGCGACGAGCACTCGGCGTGAATTCGCCGCGGCGACGATCCGCAGGCGGACGCCGGCACGCTGCAGCAATGCGCGGCGCGCATCGATGAGTTCCAGGACGCGGCGGCCGACGCGGCCGGTTGCCCCGACGATCGCGACGTCGACGCCGCCATGCTCGCTGCCCGCCGCGGCAAGCGCCCCGTGTGCCGTACCCGCCGACCTGGTTGCCGCCATGACCGAATTCCCTGCTGTCCTGTTGTTTGGACGTTTAGACGTCTGGATGGCCATATATCACCACGAATCGTGCGCCGGGTCAAGCGCCTGCCCGCCGCTGCCGCCACGTGGCCAGCGCGCGCGTTTGCGCGGCGGCCTGGGATCGGTCACCATGGGCAGCCGACGCGACCAGGCGCCCGCCGAATGCATGTCATCGAATTCATTCACGACTTGGCCATCATCATGCTGGCGGCCGGCATCGTCACGGTCGTCTTCCACCTGATGCGTCAGCCGGTCGTGCTGGGCTACATCGTGGCCGGCGTGCTGATCGGCCCGCACACGCCGCCGTACACGTTTGTCACGAACGAGGAGACGATCCGCACGCTGGCCGAGCTCGGCGTCGTTTTCCTGCTGTTCTCGCTCGGCCTGGAGTTCTCGCTGCGCCACCTGCGCCAGGTCGGCGCCACCGCTCTGGTGGCTGCGATTGCCGGCATCGTGACGATGCTGTCGCTCGGATATGCGGTCGGACGCGCGTTCGACTGGAACGTCATGGACGCGCTGTTCCTCGGCGCAATGCTGTCGATCTCCTCGACCACGATCACGATCAAGGCGCTCGAGGACCTCAAGCTCAAGAAGCAGCATTTCGCCCAGGTCGTGTTCGCGATACTGATCGTCGAGGACGTGCTGGCGATCGCGATGATCGCGCTGCTGGCGAGCGCGGCAAAAACCGGCGCGGTCGATTCGGGCGAGGTCATGCGCACGCTCGGCGGACTGACCGTGTTCCTGGTCGCGTCGCTGGTCATCGGCATCCTGACGATTCCGCGCCTGCTCGACTTCGTCGCCCGCTTCAACAGCAACGAGATGCTGCTCGTTTCGGTGCTCGGCCTGCTGTTCGGCTTCTGCCTCGTGGTCGTGCGCCTCGGCTACAACGCCGCGCTCGGCGCATTCGTCATCGGCGCGATCATTGCCGAATCCGGAGCGCTGCACCGTATCGAGCGGCTGATTGCGCCGGTGCGCGACATGTTCAGCGCGATCTTCTTCGTCGCCGTCGGCCTGATGCTCGATCCGGTCATGCTGCTCGACTACGCCGGGCCGGTTGCCGCGGCAACGCTGGCCGTGATCATCGGCAAGTCGCTGGCGCGCACGGCCGGATCGTTTGCCGCCGGACAGGACGCGCGCACTTCGCTGCGCATCGGCATGAGCCTGGCGCAGATCGGCGAGTTCTCGTTCATCATCGCCACGCTCGGTCTGACGCTGAAGGCGACCAGCGCGTTCCTCTACCCGATCGCCGTCTGCGTGTCTGCGGTCACGACGCTGTTCACCCCGTACCTGATCCGCGGCGCCGATCCGCTGGCGCGCCGCATCGGCGCGCTCGTGCCGCCCGGGGTAAACCGCATTCTGCACATGTATACGGCGTGGCTGCAGAGTCTGCGTTTCGTCGGCGACCGCGCCGTGATCGCGGCGATGGTGCGCAGGATCCTGCTGCAGGCATTCGTCAACCTGTGCATGGTCGCGGCGATCTTCGGCGCCGGCGCGTATTTTGCCCGGCGCTATCGCGACGAGATCGCACAGTGGGTTCCCTATCCGCAGATCGCCAATGCGCTGATCTGGGGCGCGGCCCTGGTGCTGTCGCTGGCGTTCCTGATCGCCGCCTACCGCAAGCTCAAGGCCCTGGCCATGATGCTGGCCGAAGTCGGCGTGCGGGCCGGGCGCCACACCGAGCGCGTGCAGCGTATCGTCGCCGAGGTGCTGCCGGCCGTGTCGATCGGCGCGATGCTGCTGGTGGTTTCCGCCCTGTCATCGAGCATCCTGCCCCCGGCCGAACTGCTGATCGCCGTGCTGGCGATGGGCGCGCTGATCCTTGCGTTGCTGTGGCGCACGCTGGTCAAGCTGCATTCGCGCCTGCAGATCGCGTTGCTCGAGACGCTGCAGTCCGAGAAGGACGAACGCTGACTTTGTCGGAGATCTCGCAGACTCAGGCGGCGCGCGCCGTGTGCGCGCGCCGCGCGACCCCTACGTACTGTTCGGCATTAGCGGATTCGTCACGGAGACGCCGTTATGCGCTCCGCGGACACGGTGCCTTCGCCGAGATGGGCCATGAATGTCGTTCCGTCTTGTGCATACAGGTCGAGCGTAACCGTGCCGGACATCGTATTGCCGGTCCGGTCGACGCTGACCAGCTCGCGAATGTTGATCAAGCCGACGAAATCGGCCGGGTCGGTGCCGGGCAGGTTCCAGGCCATTGCCCAGTGATTCAACCGGAACGCGCCGCGGCCGGCCTGTTCCCAGACTCCCGTGCAGAAATTGCCGGTCGCCGGAAGCTGTCCGCCGGAATTGGTGAGCTCGGTACCGTCCGAATGCCATTGCTGGAATCCCCAGTCGATACCGGTGACACCGTCAGGTGCCGTCCACGCGAATCTCCAATAACCCACGATTGATCCGGCGTTGCCCGGAGCGTTGAAGCTCGGCGACGAAATCGCCGCAACGGCTCCCGACCGCTCCTGGGCGGCCTTGATGCCGCCGGCAAA
>DATIEJ010000344.1:0-4831 GCA_035455825.1 Rhodanobacteraceae bacterium
CCGTTTTTTCCTCGCCTCGATTCATGCGTGACGCCGAGCCTCCATCGTTTCGTTGCGCGCGGACCGGGAATCAGCCGACGCCCGAATGGCCAAAGCCGCCACTGCCGCGCTGGCTCGCGGCGAACTCGTCCACGACGCGAAATTGCGCGTGCGCCACGGGCAGGAAAACCAGTTGTGCGATTCGATCCCCCGGCGCAATGGTATAGGCCATCGAACCACGGTTCCAGCAGGAAATCATCAGCGGCCCCTGGTAGTCGGCATCGATCAGTCCGACGAGATTGCCGAGCACGATTCCGTGCTTGTGACCAAGTCCCGAGCGCGGCAGGATCACGGCGCAGTAACCCGGATCGCCGATATGGATCGCTACGCCAGTGGCGACGAGCGAAGATTCTCCGGGCCGCAGCGTCAACGGCGCGTCAATGACCGCGCGCAGATCCATGCCCGCGGAGGCGGGCGTGGCGGGGGCGGGGAGCGGGATAGTCTTGCCGACGCGCGGATCGAGAATTTTCAGCTCGACGTCGATCATCGTGCGTTGCGCCGTTTCGGCGGCGACGAACGCTTGCGTGCGGCAAAGCGTTCGGCAACGCGCGCGATCAGTCGCCGCGCGATGACCTGCTTGTCTTCGCGCCCGAGGTGCTCGGAACCGCCGGGCCAGAACAGCAGGAGCTCGTTGTCGGCGCAGTCGAAGCCGGCGCCGTTGTCGACGCGGTTGGCGGCGATCAAGTCGAGATTCTTGCGAGCCAGCTTCGCGCGCGCGTACTTCTCCAGGTTGTCCGTTTCGGCGGCGAAGCCGACCAGCATCGGCCGTTGCTTCAGCGCGCCGATCTCGGCCAGGATGTCCGGGTTCTCGTTCAAGGTCAGCGTCAGCGACGAGCCCTGCTTCTTGATCTTGTGCGTGGCGGTTTCGCCGGGCCGGTAGTCGCCGACCGCCGCCGCGGAAATAAAGATGTCGCTTTGTGGAATATGCTGCATCACGGCGGCACGCATGTCGCGCGCGCTGCGCACGTCGTTGCGCTCCACGCCGGCCGGCGTGGGCAGATGCACGGGACCGGCAACGAGCCGCACCTGCGCGCCCTGCTCGGCAGCGGCGCGGGCGACGGCAAAGCCCATGCGCCCGGAACTGCGGTTGCCGATGAAGCGCACCGGATCGATGTCCTCGTGCGTTGGTCCGGCACTGACCAGCACGTGCAGCCCGGACAGCAGCTTCGGCCCGTGCAGTGCCGCGATCTCGGCAATGATCGTCTCGGCTTCGAGCAGCCGGCCCGGTCCGAATTCGCCGCAGGCCTGGCTGCCGGCGGCGGGGCCGAGCACGACGACGCCGCGCCCGCCGAGCGTCGCGATGTTGTCTTGCGTCGCCGGATGCGCCCACATCTGCTGATTCATTGCCGGAGCAATCGCAACCGGGGCAGAACTGGCCAGGCACAGGGTCGTCAGCAGGTCATCGGCAAATCCGTGCGCCAGACGCGCGATCAGGTCCGCGCTGGCCGGCACGATCAGGATCCGCTGCGCCCAGCGGGCCAGTTCGATGTGCCCCATGGCCGCTTCGGCCGCCTCGTCCCACAGGCCGGTTCGGACTGGCTGGCCGGACAGCGCCTGAAACGTCAGCGGCGTGACGAAGCGCGCCGCGTTTTCGGTCAAGACGACGCGCACCTCGGCCCCTGCATCGCGCAGCCTGCGCGTCAGCTCGGCCGCCTTGTAAGCCGCGATACCGCCGGAAACGCCGAGCAGCACGCGCAGATTGGCCAACGCCAGCTTACCCATGTAGGAAATCCACCGACAGACGAATGCGCCGATAGCTTACCGGAATTCACGCCGTTTCCGGCTGCTGCAAGCGCTGCCGTGACGGCAGACTGCGGCCATGAGCATCCGGGATTGGCCGGCCGAAGAACGGCCACGCGAAAAACTGCTTGCGCGCGGCGCGGCCGCGCTGTCCGATGCCGAATTGCTGGCGCTGTTCTTCGGCTCCGGCAGGCGCGGCCGCACGGCAGTCGACCTCGGTCGCGACCTGATCGGCGCGCACGGCGGGATCAAGCCGCTGCTCGACCTCGATGCGGCGGCGCTCGGCGGCCAGCCCGGCGTAGGGCCGGCCGCGGCAAGCCGGCTGCAGGCGGCCCTGGAGCTGGGCCGGCGCTACCTCGCCAGCGAGCTTCACCGGCCGGACGCCATGACCCATCCGGCCGCCTGTGCAGACTATCTGCGCGCGCGCATCGGCGGCTATCCGTACGAGGTCTTCGCCTGCGTGTTCCTCGACAACCGCCACCGCGTGATCGCCTGCGAGGAGCTGTTCCGCGGGTCGATCGATGGCGCCAGCGTCCATCCGCGCGAGGTCGTGCGCCGCTGCCTGACGCACAATGCAGCCGCCGTGATTTTCGCCCACAACCATCCATCCGGCGTGGCCGAACCCAGTCAGGCCGACCGTGACATCACGCGCCATCTGCAGCAGGCGCTGAAACTCATCGAGGTGCGCGTGCTCGATCATTTCATCATCGGCGGCGGCACGCCGCTTTCGCTGGCCGAGCGCGGCTGGTTATAAACCGCGCCGCTCCGCCGTTATACTGCCGGTTCGGGGTGGACGGCGAAGCATGCTGTGATCTTTGCATACCCACGGGAATTTCCCGCCGATTCAGTCGAGGCGCAGGTGCCGGATCCGGGTACCGCACGCGCGCTCGTCCTCGCCCGCCGCCCGGATGTGCTGGCGCTGCTCGCGCACCGGCGCAAACGCCTGCCGGCCGCCGTGGCGCTGCCGCCGTCCGAAACCGTCGAGCGCGCGGAAGATGCCATCCTCATGGCGTTCTGCCGGCTGGCCCTGCGCCATGGCACCTGGGGCTCCGATTACCACGCCTATCACAACGAAGGCCACATTCTCGAAATCCTCGGGCCGCGCCTGGATCGCATGATCGACACGATCGGCGCGGACGCGCTGAGTCTGCGCGACTGGTTCCTGCTGTCGCTGTTCGGCGCCGCGCACGATCTGCGCCAGCGCGAAGCGCCGGACTTCGCCGCCGGCATCGGCAGCAACGAACGCGCGAGCGTCGAGGAGACTTTCCGCATCCTGCGCGCCTGCGGCTTCACGCCGGAGCGCAACAGCGAACTGTTCGTCGGCTGCGAATTGATGATCTCGGGCAGCACGTTCGACGCACGGCCATCGGACACGACGCACGAGTACAACCCGGCCGAGCTCGTCGTGCAATCCGGCGGCGCGCTCGCGCAGAAGCTCGAGGTCAAGCTCGACAAGCATGCCGGCGGCTGGCGCAACGACGAGCGCGTCCAACATGCGCAGCGACTCGCGCTGATCGCCGCCGACCTCGACACCGCGAATGTGGCCGAGCCGTTCGCCCTGTTCATGGCGAGCGCCGAGCGGTTGTGCCTGGAACGCGAAATGCGCAGCGGCCGCGATCCGGTTTCGGTCGCCGCGGCGCAGCCGATGCTGACGTTCCTGACCGAAGGGCAGGAGCGTTATTTCTTCGAACTGCACCGTTTCAGTTCGGACTACGGGCGGCACATCTTCCAGGACGCCAAGCAGGCCAATGCCGAAAAGCTCACGGCCCTGACACGGCAACTGCGCGAGCGCCTGGCAAACCCGTCCGAACCGCTCAACGGCGCCGCCGTGCTGGCGGCGTTCCGCTCGCTGAGCGCGGCATTCGCCTGATCCCTTCGGAGGTGATCTGATCGGCTCGATCCGGGCGGCAACCTTCGCAAGTGCAGGCGCATCCGTGCGCCTGCCGCCCCGTGCGCATCCCGCACGCTGCGTGGTCCCGTGCTATGAAACGCACTTGCGACGCGGTCAGGATAACGCAGGCATGTTGCGGATTTTTTACGCTGCGACAACGGTTTATGCGCTGGATTTATACACAATGCGGCATTGGCTGCAATTTGCACATCATTACATTTCCGCGTCAACGCCAGACGAGACATTTAGCTATAACAACCAATAACTTGCGTGATGTTGTTGCAGCGCAACCAGCGCTGCGCGGGGAATCAGCGGTCGAGTAACCAGGCCACTCCGGACCAGTTACGCACAAAGTTATCCACAGCCGCGGCGCAGCATGGCCCGCTTCACCCTGATCCGGTCCTGCCGCAGCCGGAAACAAGCGCCTAACCTTCTGCTTTCGGGCGAGCCTGACTACAATGGCGCCCGTTCAGAGAGAATCCCCGCGTGAAAGATCAGCTCCGCCTCCTCGTCCTGCAGGCGATCGCCCAACTGCAGGCCGACGGAATATTGCCCCCGGATTCGCCCGCGTCGTTCGTGATCGAGCGCACGCGCAGCCGCGAGCACGGCGATTTCGCCTGCAATGCGGCCCTGCTGCTGGCCAAGAGCGCGCGGCGCAAGCCGCGCGAACTCGCCGAGGCGCTGGTCGCGGCGCTACCGCAATCGGATCAGATCGCCAGGGTCGACGTCGCCGGACCGGGCTTCATGAATTTTTTCTGCAGTCCGGTCGCCTATCACGCCGAGGTCAGGCGGGTGATGGCCGAGGCGCGCAACTACGGCCGCAACGATTCCGGCGCGCAACGCAAGATGCTGATCGAATTCGTCTCGGCCAATCCGACCGGGCCGCTGCACGTGGGACATGGCCGCGCCGCCGCGGTCGGCGATTGCCTGGCCCGGCTGTTCACGGCGACCGGCTGGAACATCACGCGCGAGTTCTACTACAACGATGCCGGCGCGCAGATCGCCAACCTCGCGCTGTCGGTGCAGGCGCGCTGCAACGGCATCGAGCCGGACGCTCCGGGCTGGCCGGCCGACGGCTATCGCGGCGACTACATCAAGGACGTCGCGCAGGCCTATTTGGCCGGCGAGAGCGTGCACGCCGACGGCAATGAGGTGCGCGCC
>DATIEJ010000345.1:0-2837 GCA_035455825.1 Rhodanobacteraceae bacterium
GGGTTCTACGCAACGCTCGGCAGCGAGCCGCGGCCGTTCCGCGAAACCGGAGTGCTCTATCCGGGACTCGGCATACCTTCGATTCCGACCTGGAGCGGCGCGCCCCAGATCATCGAAGTCTTCTACTCCGGACTCGGCTTCAACCCGGCCGGCCATATCTACGATGCCGGCCAGCACTTCTCGATCAGCGGCGTGATCCAGAACTTCAAGGGCACGTACGAGATCTATCCGCTCAGCCTCGACGCTATCGGCACGGCGCCGACGTATCCGGTGCCGGTCGCCGATTCGGCCGCCGGGACGCTGACGATCGGCACGCAGAACATGCTGCATTTCTTCAACAACGTCGCCGACGGCGCGGACACGAGCCAGTACACCGACAACTGTGCCGGCACCGGTTCGAGCGATTCGTGCCCGACGGCCGCGCAGTACCAGACGCGTCTGGCGAAGATGTCCAGGCAGATCCGCGAGGTGCTCAAGGCGCCGGTCGCGCTGGCCGTCGAGGAAGTCGAGAACTACGGCGTGCTGACCGATCTGGCGAACCGCGTCCTTGCCGACGGCGGCCCGCATTACCAGCCGTACACGATTCCCGGAAACGATCCGGGCGGCATCAACCTCGGCCTGCTCGTGCGCGACGACGTCGCCGTCAATTCGGTTACGCAGCTGTTCAAGGGAACACTGACGAACAGCTGCAGCAGCAATCCGCCGTGCCTGTTGAACGACCGTCCGCCGCTGCTGCTCGATGCGACCTACAACGGCTACCGCTTCAACCTGCTCGTGATCTACGATCGTTCGCTGATCAACCTCGGCGTGCTCGACTATGTCGGCACGAAGCGCACCGAGCAGGCCGTGCAGGTCGCTTCGGTCGTTCGCGCCCTGCAAAGCGGCGGCACGCTGCCCGGCGCAGGGAATGCCCAACAGGACGCGAGCGGCTTCGTCACGACCGGCGCGTTCGACATCGTCGGCAATGCCGCGCTGCCGCTGGTCGTCGTCGGCGATTTCAACGCCTATGAGTTCACCGACGGCTACGTCGACGTGACCGGCATGATTTCCGGCACGGCGGTGCAGGCTGAAAACCTGTACTGGGACCAGTCCGGCACGTACGTCGCCCCGGCGCCGCCGCTGTTCGACACCGGCAGTGCGGCGAATCCTGCCGATCACTATTCGTACAACTTCGGCGGCTATGCGCAGGAGATCGATCACATCCTGCTGTCGAGCGTCGCGCAGAATGACTTCATCGCGATCTCGAACGCGCACGGCAACTCCGACGTGTCCGAGGCTGGACCAGCCGTGCTGGATCCGACGACAGCGGTGCGCACGTCCGATCACGACGGCCAGGTCGTCATGCTCGGCTACGTCGTCACGCCTGCTACCGCGGGCGGCGGCAGCGCGAGCCCGGCGCTTCGCACCGTATCGAAAAATACGCCGGCAACCTTCACGTTCACGCCGGACGCCGGCCATCACGCCGCGAGCGCAAGCGATACGTGCGGTACGGGCGGCAGCTTCGATACGGCCACCGGCGTCTACACGACCGGACCGGTCACGACGAATTGCTCCGCCAGCGTCACATTCGCGCTCGACACGTTCACGGTCAGCGCGAACGCCGGCAGCGGCGGCAGCGTCGATCCGAACAGCCGCAGCGTCGACTACAACACGACGGCGAGCTTCACGCTGACGCCGGATGCCGGTTTCGTCATAGCCAGTGCGAGCGGTTGCGCGGGCACGCTGAGTGGAAACGTATACACGACCGGCCCGATCACGGCGGACTGCACCGTGTCGGCGACATTCGATCCGGCACGCTACCAGGTCACGCCGATCGCCGGGCCGCACGGCACGATCACGCCGTCGTCGGCACAAACGGTCGGATACAACGCGGTCCTGATGTTCACCGCGAATCCCGCGCCATCGTACAAGACCAAATCGGTCAGCGGCTGCAATGCCACGGCAAGGAACAACAAGATCACGGCGGGGCCGATCACCGCCGACTGCACGCTGACGGTGACGTTCGGCAAGTAACTGCAACCTGCAAGGAACCCTGGTGGCGCGGGATGAGCCGCGCCACGACGGCGATGCCAGCCACGTTGCCTGGAGCAAACCGTCTTTCGGCGGTGCTCCTGCTACGGTTTCTTCTCGAGGGGCTCGCGCGCGTCGAGGAACGATTTCAGAGCGAATACTTCGGCATCGCTGAACCCCGAGAACGACGGACCCGGGAATGCCACCCTCTGGCAACGGCAGAGCGTGTACCCTTACCGGCGCGTCGATATCGAATGTGCCGGGAGATGCCGTGAACGACGACCTGAGGCGCCTCGACGACGGCGCCGCCTACGAGCTCATGATGGGCCGCTGGAGCGTGCTCGTCGGCGCGCGGTTCATCGACTGGATCGCCGTGCCGGACACAGCGCGCTGGCTCGACGTCGGCTGCGGCAGCGGTGCATTCACGCAGTTGCTGGTCGAGCGCTGCAGGCCAGCCGATGTCCAGGCATTCGACACATCGGCCGAGCAGCTTGCCTATGCACGCACCCGCCTGCCGGCCGGCGCACCTGTGACGTGGGCCGAGGGCGATGCGATGCGGTTGCCAGTGGCCGATGCGTCATGCGACGCGGCGGTGATGGCACTCGTCCTTTTCTTCGTCCCCGAACCCGCGATTGGCGTCGCGGAAATGTGCCGCGCGGTTCGCCCGGGTGGTGTCGTTGCGGCTTATCACTGGGACGTGGCGGGCGGCGGCTTTCCTCTGGCCGATATCGCGTCCGAGATGCTCGAACTCGGCGTTTCGCCACGCGTGCCTCCCAGCGTCGATGCGTCGACGATCGAGGCATCGGCCGCGTTATGGAAAGAAGCCG
>DATIEJ010000346.1:0-7727 GCA_035455825.1 Rhodanobacteraceae bacterium
TGCCGACCTCTCCCACAAGGGGAGAGGTGATCTTCTGTACCCCGCCGAATACTCCAGCAGAACTCGAACTATCAGGCTCCGGGCAAAGAAGGGCTCCCGGTTTTGTTTAGGCGCGCGAGCGCACCGGGCCGGTCGATCCGCGAATCACGAGTTCCGGACTAAAGCCTTCGTTGACGACTGCGCGTGCAGCGCCACTCGTGTTGTCGCGCTTGAGCTCGGCAAGCAGGCGCAGCGTCGCATGCCTGGCGATTCCCTCGGTTGCCTGCTTGGCCGTCGTCAGCGCCGGCCACGATTGCTTCGAAAACGGGCTGTCCTCGAAACCGGCGATCGACAGGTCGTAGGGCACTTCCATGCCGCTGGACTTCGCCGCGGCGAGCACGCCGGCGGCAATCTCGTCGTTCGAACCGAAGATCGCAGTCGGACGTTCCTTCAACGCAAGCAGTTTGCGTGCGCCGCGGAATCCGTCGTCGAACGAATAGTCGCCGTGCACGATCAGGCGATTGTTCAGGGCAATGCCGTAGTCCTTCAGCGCGCTCTCGTAGCCCTTGAAACGCTCCGGACTCGAGCGGTGCGACTTGCCGCCCCACAGGAAACCGATGCGCTGGTGGCCGAGCTGGATCAGGTGCTCGGTGATGTCGTAGGCGGCGTCGCGATCGTCGACGTAGACGCACGGGTAGCCGTCGCGCGGATCCTCGGCGGCCGAGATGATGCGCACGAACTTGATGTCGTTGGCGGCCAGGTGCCGGATCAGCTCCATGCGTTCGGACATCGGCGGCGCAAGCACCAGGCCGGCCAGGCGCGAACGGCGGACCAGATCGACGAGTTCGTCGGCGAGCGCCGGCGAACGCGAATCGCACGGATGGATCTGCAGGCCAAATCCGTTTTCGCGGCACACCGACAGGGCGCCGTCCTGGACACTGATGATGTAGTAGGGATTCGGGTTGTCGTAGACGAGCCCGATCGCGTACGACTGCGCGCTGCGCAGGCTGCGTGCCGACAGGTCGGGACGATAGTCCAGTTCCGCGACGGCGCGCTGTACCTTCTCGCGCGTGCGCGCCTGCACGGCCGGCTCGTTGTTGATGACGCGCGAAACGGTCTTGAGCGACACCTTGGCGCGCTTGGCGACATCTTTGATCGTGGGTCGTTGCGCCATGCCGTCTCGCTGCTTCGCGGGCGGCGCGTGGTCGCCGCCCTGTGGTTGATACCGATGGTAGCCGATCGCCGCTGCGCGGCGAAGCCGCGCGGGCGGTGTCACGATTTCAGGGCAGCCGCGAGTTGCCCGAGGGTGCGTCCAGTCCCGCCCGGTGCCCACGCATCGCGTAGTAGACGATGTAGCCGTAGCACGGGATCATCAGCAGCGCGAACACGGCCTGGAAGTCATGCGTCTGGCGCAGCACGGCGAACGCTTGCGGAATGATCGCGCCGCCGGCGATGCCCATGATCAGCAGCGCGGACCCGCGCTCGATCAGCCGGCCCAAACCGTGGATCGCCAGCGGGAATATCGCCGGCCACATCATCGCGTTGGCAAATCCGAGCGCCGCGACGCAGCCGACCGACGCGTAGCCCTTGGTGACGAAGGCGCCAAGCGTCAATGCGATGCCGAGGACGGCCGAGATCGCCAGGTAGCGCTGCTGCGACACGTAGCGCGGAATCGTCACGAAGCCAACGACGTAGCCGGCCAGCATCGCAGCGAGCGTGAACGACGTGAAGAACTTGGTTTCGTCGAGCGGGATGTTGAAGCCGCGACCGTAAGTGCCGATCGCGTCGCCGGCCATGACTTCGGCGCCGACGTAGACGAAGATCGCCAGCGCGCCGAGCCAGACATGCGGAAAATCGAATAGCCCTTTGTCTTGCGCGCCGACCGCCGGCGTTGCCTTGGCGCCGCGCTCGGCGCGCACATCCGGCAGCGGCGAGAACAGGATCCCGGCGCCGAGCAGGGCAAGCACGCCGGCCATCAACAGGTACGGCAGGTGGATGCCTGCCGCGAACTCATCGAGAATCTGCACGCGGCTGGCCGCGTCGGCGGTTGCGAGCTTGCCGGAAATATCGCCCATGCCGTGCAGGACCAGCGTGCCGAGCAGGATCGGAGCGGCGATTCCGGCGATCTTGTTGCAGATGCCCATGACGGCAATGCGCTGCGCGGCGCTTTCGATCGGGCCGAGGATGCTGACGTAGGGATTGGCCGCGGTCTGCAGGATCGCCAGTCCCGCGCCGATCACGAACAGGCCGCCGAGCGCGCCCGGATACCAGCGTTGCGTGCAGAACTGCCCGAACGCGACCGCCCCGGTCGCCATGACCCACAGCGCCAGCGCCATGCCTTTCTTCATGCCGGTGCGATCGAGGATCACGGATGCGGGCAGCGCCCAGACGAAATACGACAGGTAGAACACGAACGTCACGAGGAATGCGTTGACGACGTTCAAGTCGAACGCGAGTTGCACGAACGTGATCAGCGGACCGTTGATCCAGGTGAACCAGCCCATGATGAAGAACAGGGCGCCGATGATCGCGATCGGGCCTATTGCGCCGCCTGCGGCAGCGTTGGTGTTCGGCTGAGCTGACATTTCGTGCGTCTCCCCGCAAGTTCGCAATTGCGCTGTTATATATAAATATACATCTGCCGCCGCGAGCGCATGGCAAAGCGACAGTGCCATCCAGGGCGATTCATGTCCTATCGGACAAAAATCAGCAACGTTGTCATAGTCTGCCTGTCCCCGTGGCCTTTTGCACGCACCGTTTTGGGTCGTTCCTGGCGCACCGGACAAGCGATGCGTTTGCTGCATGGCAACACAAGAATTACTCTACACAAGTTAGATAACATATTGACGTACAATGATAAATACAAAGTATACATCGATGTAAACGTTTACATTTTCTATCGGGAACGCAGCATTTCACAGGCTTTGCAACAATCTGTTGACAACGTTGTCATTCTGGGATCACACTCGCGCCGCAAATCGCCCGGCGATGGCGCCGGAGTGGATTTGCCGCAAGCGGGGAGGCGAGGGTGGAGGCAGGCGCAAGACAATTCTCGACACGGGTTGCGCACGAGCCAGCGGCGAGTTTCATCGCCGCGGACGTCGGTGGAACGCACGCGCGCATCGGCCTGATCCGCGCAACGGCCGGATCGGGTCCGACCGTCGAGAAGTTCGCGCGCTACGTGTGCGCGGACTATCCGAATCTCGCGGCGATCCTGCGCCACTTCCTCGACACGCTCGGCGGCGACAAGGTCAATGAAGCGGCTATCGCCTGCGCCGGCGTCTGTCTCGACGGCACGATCATCAATACCAACCTGGCATGGACCGTGTCGCTCGGCCAGATCCGGGCCGAACTGAATCTCAAGGCGGTCGAGTTCGTCAACGACTTCGAGGCGGTTGCGTACGCGACGCCACATCTGGATGCGCGCGACACGACCGTGCTGTCGCCCGGCCGCGAACAACCCGGCGCACCGATCCTGATCGTCGGTCCCGGCACGGGGCTCGGGGCCGCGGTACGTATTCCTTCAGGCGACAGCCACTTCGTCCTGGCAACCGAAGCCGGGCAGGCAGCGTTCGCGCCGGGCAGCGACCGTGAGGTCGAGGTGCTGCGAATCCTGCGCCGCCGTTCCAGTCACGTCTCGATCGAGCAGCTGCTGTCCGGCCCCGGGCTCGTCAACCTGCACGCGGCGTTGTGCGAACTCGATGGCGCGCAGGACTCGTTCGATTCGCCGGCCGCGATCACGCGCGCGGCTCTCGAGGCCGGCGACGCAGCGGCGCGGCGCACGCTGGACGCTTTCTGCGGATTGCTCGGCGGCGTGCTCGGCGACCTCGTGCTGCTTTATGGCGCCCAGGGCGGCGCCTATCTGGCCGGCGGAATCCTGCCGCAGATGAAGTCCCATCTGCTCGGCAGCACGTTCGTCGAGCGTTTCCTCGCCAAGGGCGCGATGCGCCCCGTGCTTGAACGCGTGCCGGTGCGCCTGATCGAACAGGCGCAACTCGGCGTGCTCGGCGCGGCGAGCTGGTATCTGGAGCGACGTTCTCGGGATTGAGTACGCGCGAAGTGCGGGTGAGCGAAGTGTTTGCAGCAATGTGTAGGAAGGAACAAAAGGTAATTTGCGTTAAATCCTGATGTAAACGAGATCCTGAGCGGAGCTGCCCCGCAGACCTGCATCCGGATCCACCAACTGCCTGGAGGGGTACCTATGAGTTACCGCAGAAACATCCTGTCAGCGAGCATCCTGGCGAGCCTGTGCTTCGCCAGCGGCGCGTTCGCGCAAACCGCACCGGTCGTTACGACTCCCGATGGACCTGATGCCCAGAACACCGGCGCTGGAGCCGCGAGCGGTCAGGACGCGACCGAGATGGACACGATCGTCGTCACCGGCATCCGCGCGAGCCTGAAGAAATCGCTCGACGAGAAGCGCGCTGCCGACTCCCACATCGAAGTCATCACTGCCGAGGACATCGGCAAGATGCCGGACAAGAACGTCGCCGATTCGTTGAGCCGCGTCGTCGGCGTCACGATCAGCTCGGCCGGCGCGAATGAAGGCGGCTTCGACGAGAACGATCGCGTCAGCATGCGCGGCACCAATCCGAGCTACACGCAGACACTGATCAATGGTCATTCGGTTTCCTCGGGCGACTGGTTCGCACTGAACCAGGTCGGACTCGTCGGCCGCAGCGTGAGCTACACCTTGCTGCCGTCCGAACTGGTCGGCGCGGTCGTCGTGCACAAGACGTCCGAAGCTGCCGACGTCGAAGGCGGCGTGGCCGGCTACGTCGACATCCAGTCGCGCAAGCCGCTCGACTTCAAGCAGCAGTTCACCGGCGACGTCACTCTCGGCGGCGTCTACGCCGAATTGCCGGACAAGACCGACCCGCAGTTCAGCGGCCTGATCAACTGGCAGAACGACGACAAGACGTTCGGCGTGCTGCTGCAGTTGTTCTCGGAAACACGACACCTGCGCCGCGATGGTCAGGAAGAACTTGGCTACAATCAGATCCTGCCCGGCAGCCCGGTTGCTCTCGCGCACCCTGATCTTGCAAATGTCTACTACCCGGCTTTGCTCGGCTCGGCGCTGTTCACGCAGAAGCGCGAGCGCACCGGTGGCATGGTTGACGCTCAGTGGGCGCCATCCAGCGCCCTGAGCTTCGACCTGAGCTTCTTCGACTCGAAGCTCGATGCGAACAACTACAACCGCAACTACCTGTTGTGGGGCTCGCACTTCATCAACGGCGGCAATGGCCAGGCGCCCGATCCGGGCTACGTGGTGCGCAACGGCACGCTGGTCAAGGCGAATTTTTCCGCCGACCCAGGCACGCAGTACGGAATCTACGACCAGATCTCGCGTGACGAAAGTTCCCAGACGCAGTTCATCAACCTCGATGCGACGTGGCACGCTTCCGATTCGCTTACGTTCAAGGGCCAGATCGGCGACACCAAGGGCGACGGCAAGACGCCGACCCAGAATGTCGGCGAATACAATGCGGGTATCGGCAGCGGCGCGTTCTATCAGCTGAACGGCACGAGCACCGCGTCGAACTGGAATCTCGGCAACGAGAGCCCCAGCGTTCCCGGAACGCTGAGCTGGATCTTCGGCGACCAGAATATCGACGTGAAGGACCAGGAAAAGTACGGCTCGCTCGACGCGATCTACATGGTGGGCAACGGCGCGCTGACCGACCTGAAGTTCGGCGGACGTTATGCCGACCACACGCGCAAATCCGAGGGCGTAATCGGGCAGGGTCCCGGCCCCGGTGCGTTCGATGCGGCCAATGCTCCGTCCGGCTTCCAGCTGTACCCGTCGGATTTCGGCAACGAAATCGGCAGCGGCTTCCCGACTGCAGTGTGGTTCTACTCGCCGGAGCAGCTGGCAGCGTTCAACGCCAAGTACACGAACCGTGACCCGGTCTCGCGGTCTGACTGGAACTCGAACTACTCGCTCGAGGAAAAGGACAGCGCGCTGTACCTGCAGGCCGATTTCGACGGCGATGGCTGGGGCGGCAATCTCGGCCTGCGCTACGTGCAGACCAAGGAGGACATCATCGCGAACGTAGCCGTCAACGCGGCGACCCCGGGCGCGATCACGACCTCTGCGTTCGGTCCGTATCTGCCGACGGAATTCAAGAACACCTACGACGACTTCCTGCCGAGCGGCAACATCCGGTTCAACCTTAGCGACGACATGCTGTTGCGTCTGGCCGCGTCGAGAACGATGACGCGCGCCGACTATTCGGCGCTCGCCGCTCCGATCAGCCTGAGTCCGCCGGCGGCACCGGGCGGCATCGGCTCGGGCAGCGGCAGCAACCCGAACCTGCATCCGGTCACGTCGAACAACTTCGACATGTCCTGGGAGTGGTACTTCGCCCCGCGTTCGCTCGTGTCGGCCAGCTTCTTCTACATGGATCTGACCAACTACATCGGCCTGGGCCACGTCAACGGAACATTCAAGACGTTCAACCAGATCTATCCGGAAGGATTCGACGCGCCGTACGTGCTCAGCGTGCCGGTCGACAGCCGCGGATCGGTCAGCGGCTTCGAGTTCGCTTACGAACAGCCGCTGTGGGAGAACTTCGGCATCTCGTTCAACTACACCTATGCCGACGGCAAGGAAAGAGGCGGCGGACCCTTGGTCGGGACATCGAAGAACACGTACAACGCCGGCGCCTACTTCGAGAACGAGCACTGGAACGCGCGCCTGCAGTACATCTACCGGTCGTCGTTCTTCAGCGGCCTGGATCGTTCGACGGCGTTCTATCAGGACAGCATCGGCAATCTGTCGGCGTCGCTCGGCTACAGGCTGGACGACCACTGGAATTTCCAGATCCAGGCGTTGAACCTGAACGATCCGGAGTTGAAGTACTACGCGTTGAACAGGGACCAGCCGCGTTCGTTCTATGACAACGGCCGTCAGTACTACTTCAGCGTGAATTTCAAGTTCTGATTGCGGGAGGTTTTACCACTCCGGCAGCACATGGATGTGCGAACGGACCGGTGCGGACCGGTTCGGTGGTGTTCGAGTCGCTCCAACTTCGCGGGCCCAAGAGCAATCTTGGCCCGCTTTTTTATGTCCAGGGACGGACGGTACGCCGGAAATGCAGGAGCAATTTCCGGCGCGTGCGTACGCAGCCTGAATCCCGAAAAACGAAGGGTACGCTGGAAATGCAGGAGCATTTTTCGGCGGGTACCTTCCGGGCCAGTATCCCGAAACAACGAAGCGCCGGTACGCCGAAAATGCAGCAGCATTTTTCGGCATCGGCCCAATTGGCACAAACCCGCAAAACAAAGGCTGGTAGTCTTGTAACGCAAACCAGTGCGCCGAAAACGCAGAAACACCTTCCGGCGACGCTATCTTGAAAGGATGAACCGATGTCGAAGTCGCTTGCATTGCGCGCGTTGTTGATCGGGGCCCTCGTGACGATCTGCGGGTGCCAGACGGTCCCGCCGGCGTCCGTAGCGAGCGGCCCGTTGCCGCTGGTACCGATGCCGGTTGCAATCGAGCGTGGAACCGGCCATTTCGAACTCGCTGCAGGCAGCGCCCTGATCGCCGCAGGCGAAGGTGCGACCGCCACGGCGCGCTACTTCTCCGATCTCGTCGAGCGCACGCACGGCGTACGACTCTCCATGCGGACAGATGCCGACGCGAATGCAGACGGCGCGATCGTCTTCCAGTTGCAGCCCGCGACGGCCCGCAGCGATGGCGATGAAAGCTATCGGCTGGACGTCACGCCGCAGCGAATCACGCTCAC
>DATIEJ010000347.1:0-5883 GCA_035455825.1 Rhodanobacteraceae bacterium
ACTCGAAGGCGAGACGACGCCGGCGCCGAAGGGCAAGGCCGATTTCGCCGCCACGCAGCAGTTCAGCGCGCTCACGCCGGCCGATCTGGCCGTCGCCGAGGCGCGCACGAGCGAGGTGCCGAAAGTCGGCGGCAACGAACCGCCGGGCCGCACGCAGATCATGCCGGTGATCGACATTCCCGATCCGATGCCGGCCGCCGGCGGCGCGGCGACGCAGATTTTCCGGCCGGCGCGACTGATTCCGCAGAACCCTGAAGCCGGCAAGCAGACCTATCCGCTCACGCTCAAGCCGATCACGCTCGGCGCGGCCGCCGGCTGCGACGTGCGCATCGGCGGCCCCGGCGTCGACGCCAAGCACGCGCAGATTTCCGCCACAATGAGCGGATTCACGATCGTCGACATGACCACGAAGCACGGCACGCGCGTGAACGCGGAGAAGGTCCGCGAGCGCACGTTGCGCCACGACGACGTGATCCAGATCGGCGCGGCCCGCTACGTGTTCCGCGAAGGCTGATCGATGGCGTTCGCCATCCAGCAGGAGCAACAGGGCGCGGTGCGGATTCTCGCGCTGAGCGGCCGCCTGGATACCGAAACCTCCGCGGACCTGGAGCTCGCGCTGGCCGACCTGCAGGCAGCCGGCGCGACGCACTTCCTGATCGACATGGCCGACATCGGCTATGTCAGCAGCGCCGGCCTGCGCGTGCTGCTGGCGCTGGCCAAGCAGCTCGACGGCGGCCGCGGCAGCCTGCGCCTGTGCGGACTCAATGCCGCCGTGATGCAGGTGTTCGATGTCGCCGGCTTCAGCAAACTGTTCCTGATCTATCCGACGCGCGACGCCGCGCTTTCCGGCCACGCCGAAGCCAAGCCGGATCCGGGTCTGGCGAAAACCGTCGCCGACCTGATCGGTGCGCCCGAGTCGGCGGGCGCGGCGAGCCCCGAGTCGGCCGACCTGGCGCGCGCAGCCGCACAGTTGCTGGCGGGCGGCAAGGGCGAGGACGCGGCAAGGAAAGCGCCGGAGGCGGCGAAACCCAAGGCGCCGCCGCAACCGCCCAAGCCATCATCGGGCCCTTCGCCTGCACCAAGCGGCGCAGCGCCGGCTGGCGCAGCGCCCGGTGTCATGAACAAGCTGAAGAACCTTTTCGGCGGGAAAAAAAGCTAGCGCAGGGCCTTGTGCTTCGTGAAGCGCGGTCACGCGTTCTTCATGCGAGCGGTCCCCGTCGCGCTTCGGCCTCGGCGCGAAAATCGCGAAGCTCACGCAACAAGGTTTCAATGTTCACTTCGTTCTTCAGGTTCACGCGAAAGTCCGTATCGGCCCGGGCACGGTCCATCTTTGCTTCCCGGTTTTGACTCATCACGATGAGCGGACCCTGCAGCGCGACGAGAATGGCCAGCGCGAGATTGAAGAATTGATAGGGGTAGGGATCCGGCGGCGAGTTCACCATCAGGTTGCTGTTCACGAGGCACCAGGCCGCCGTGATCAGAATGATCAGGAGAATGAATTTCCAGCTGCCGTTCAACTCGGCAACGATATCCGCAAGCCGTTCGCTCCACGTCATGCTTCTGGCGAATTCTTCGTCGACGTTGGTCGCGGCGCGCGTGGACAGCAGCGCGTTGGTTCGTCGCACGTAGCCGCTTACTGCGCGAAGCAGCGCGATCGCGGCGTGCGGACGAATCTCGAAATACTTCTCGAGACTTTCGTGTTCCAGCTCCAACAACACGGCGTCGGTAGCCGCGATCGCGCTTGCGCTGCGCGGCTTGTCATCGAATAGCGACAACTCCCCGAAGAATTCACCCAGGCCCAGGTTGCGCAGGAGGATGGCCCCGTCCGCATCTCCGGGCAGATGAATGTCCACGCGCCCTCTTTCGATGATGTACATCGTGCGGCCCGAGTCACCCTGGGCGAAGATCGCCTGTCCGGCCTTGAACGCCCGCGTATGCATCGAATGCGAAAGTGCCACGAGGTCGTCGTTCGAGAATCCGTCGAACAGAGGGACCGCGCGAAGCAGTTGGGTTGAATTCACGACTATTTCCCTTTTTCGATCAGCAGTAGAAGGTCACCGGGTTGGCGGCAATCCCGCCGCCGGTGCAGGACAGCCCGAGTGCGCCTGGTGCACGGATTGTATGCGCGTGGTTCCTCGCCGATTCCGGGACGGATTGCGTCCTCGTGTCGCGCCAGTGTATCGACCGGTGCAATCCTGAACCAGATTCACGCATGAGCAACATGAACCTGGCGTGCCTTCGGCGCGGCACCGACGACAAGCGCGCGTCGTACGCTGGTGCACGATTCGCGGGCGCGAGGAAGCCGCCGAGTGCGCGCTCCGCCTACCGGTTGCGGCTCAAGGCGATCAGGGTCAGGTCGTCGCTCTGTGCCTCACCGGCAGTGAAGCGGGCCAGATCGCCGAGCATCGAGTCGAGGACATCCTGGGCGTTGCCGTTGCGGGCCAGCGCTTCCATCACGCGCTCCTTGCCGAACAATTCCTGCTTTTCGTTGTGCGCTTCGTCGAGGCCGTCGGTGTATAAAAGTACACACGAACCCGGGGCCAGGGTGACGCTGTGCTGGGCGAATTGCACGTCGTTCATCGCGCCGAGCGGCAACGCTCCGGGCGCCGCCAGCTCGGTCACGCGGCCGTCGGCGCCGCGCACCAGCGGCTGCGGATGGCCGGCGACGGAGAACTCCAGCGTTCCCGCTTCCGGCTCGAGCGCGGCCGCGAGCATCGTGACGAACATGCCGGGCTCGAGTTCCTGGTACAGCTTGCGGTTGAGTCCCGCCAGCAGCTCATGCGGTCCGCTCATGTGCCGCGCGAGCGCGCGCACCTGCACGCTCAGGCGCGCCATGTACAGCGCGCCGGAGACGGATTTTCCGGAAACGTCGGCGATGACGATGCCGGCGCGGCCGTCGCGGTAGTTGAAGAAATCGAAGTAGTCGCCACCGATGACGCGCGCGGCCGAGTAGCTCTCCGCGATCTGGTAGCCGCCGATCGCCGGCGCCGCCTGCGGCAGGAAACGCTGCTGGATGCGCCGCGCCAGCGCCAGGTCGTGCGATTCGATCGCGCGTTCGGACGAGCGCCCGCGCTGCGTCGCGATCAGCCACGCCAGCTGGCCGGCCACGCCGAGGAACAGTTCCTGGTCGGCCGCGCGCCACGCTTGCGCGTGTTCCGCACTGTCGAGATAGAGGGCGCCAAGCACTTCGGAGCCGATGCGCAGGGGAACGCCGAGCAATGCGGCGGGCAGCTGCGCGACCTGCAGGCGCTTGGCCAGCGCGTCGCGCGCGACTGCGTCGACGATCGCCATGCCGTTTTCCTGGCGCACGACTTCGCGCAGGAATGCCTCGGCATGTGGAAGGTCGGCCGGCGTTTCGCCGCGGTCGCGCCGCGCGATCGATGCAAGATGCTCGCTGGCGGCGTCGCTGGCAAAGACCGCGGCGCAGCGGGTCAGCGGAAACGCAGCGAGCAACGCATCGAGTGCGCGGCCGAGCTGATCGCGCATCGGCTCTTCGCGGCGCGCGAGCGCGCCGATGTCGCAGAACAACTTCAGGCGCGCGATCAGTTCGCGCAGCCCGGGCGCAACCGGCGGCGCCGGCGCAGCGGGCGCCGGTGTGGCGCGCAATTGCACGGCGTCGGCGTTGTGGCTTGCGAACGTAGGCTGGGACGACAGGGCGGCATCGGGACCCGATTGCTCAGCGTCCTGCTCGCCGACTGCATCGGTGCCGTGGAACACGGTCTTGATTTCGCCGAACTCCAGTTCGTCGCCATCGTGGATCAGCACCGGCTCGGCGATGCGTACGCCGCGATGACGCGTTCCGTTCGCGCTCTCCTGGTCGCTCAGTTCGTAGCCGGCGCCAACGCTGCGGATCAGCGCGTGACGGCGCGAAACGGTTGGATCGTTCAGGCGTACTTCGGAGAACTGGCCGCGGCCGATCACCGCGCTGTCGGAAAAACTGAAGACTTGTCCGGTCAGAGTGCCGGAAGTGACGACCAGGCTAGGCATGAGGCAGCCATGTTCGGAGCAATGCTCCGAGTTTGGCATAAAGCCGCCGGTGGTGGGATCAGCGCTGCTGCGTCGCGCGTGGGGCGCAATCTATCGGGCAATAAAAAGGCCGGGGGCAATGCCACCCGGCCGAAGAAACGCTGCGAACTTCAAAGGGGAGGGAGGAGTCCCGCAGCGTGATTTCCTGGATCAACTACCTGTTCGAAAATTCTTACTTCGCGGACTTCTTGGCAACATTCACCTGCTTGGTGAAGTTCTCGTTGGCCGCCTCGAAGCTGCCCTTGGCCAGCTGGCCGATCGCTTCGCTGGTCTTGACCGTCACGTTGAGGATTTCCTGGCCGTTCGCGTACAGCTTCTCGGTGGTTTCCTTGACGAGGTTGACGCTCTTCGGCCAAATCGTCTTGAAGCCATCGAAATCGCGCACTTCGGCGGCTTCGGACCAGAATTCAACGGCGGCGGCGACGCGGTTTTCCAGCGCCTTCAGCTGCAGGTTGGTGATGCGCTCGAACCCTTCCACGGCCAGGCTGTTCGCCTTGAACGCGGTGTCGCTCAAGCTCTTGCTGAGCGCCAGTGCTTGCGTATTGATCTGCTCGTACATGGGTATCGCCTCATGGGTGATTGGGAGTGTGAACCGACTCTACACCAACGATTGGTGCGATGCAACATATGAATTGTGAATCGTTCATAATAGTAGCAGATTGCTTGTTTAAGCAATTGATAAAATTACATTAGTTTGAAATGGCGCGGCTGCCTTGCGGCGCGTCAAATCCGACGATTCGTACGATGCCTGGATTGCCAGCTGCAGTCAGGCGCCGGTGTACACGCAGCCCGCCGTACAGGTCTCGTGCACGACGACCTGGTGCAGTTGGGGCAGGGCCGGCTTCAGCGCCTGCCAGATCCATTGCGCAAGCCGCTCGCTGGTGGGATTTTCGAGTCCCGGAACGTCGTTGAGGTAGCGATGGTCGAGCTGCTCGAACACCGGTGCGAAGGCCTGCTTGACGTCCGCGAAGTCCATGACCCAGCCCAGCTGCGGGTCGGGTTCCCCGCGCACATGCACCTCGATCCGGAACGAATGTCCGTGCAGGCGCGAGCACTTGTGCGCTGGCGGGACATGCGGAAGCCGGTGCGCCGCTTCGATTTGAAAGACCTTGAATATGTCCACGGCGATGCGGTTGCGGCCCGGTTGGCGGCAGGCGCAGATGCCTGTCAGGAAGATGGTGGCTATGGGTGGACTCGAACCACCGACCTCAGCATTATGAGTGCCGCGCTCTAACCGGCTGAGCTACATAGCCACGCGCTGCGGTAACCGTCAGGCGCGCAGAAGGGGGCGTGATTGTTGGTATTGGGCGCCCCGGTGTCAAGCGCCGCGCGTCGCAATTTTCCGCCCGTGGCGGTTACTGTGCCTTGCCGCATCGCGGTTGCTATGGAAGAATCATTCGGCAATGACTGCGGAGTTCGCGCGTTGATCGACCCGGATGGCTACCGTCCGAATGTAGGCATCATCCTCGTCCGTGATGATGGCCGTGTCTTCTGGGCGCGGCGTGCCTTCCGCGACGGCTGGCAATTCCCGCAGGGCGGCATGAACAGCGACGAGACGCCGCTCGAAGCGATGTATCGCGAGCTGCGTGAGGAAACCGGGCTCGGCCCCGAGCACGTCGAGGTCATTGGCGCTACGCCAGGGTGGCTGCGCTATCGTCTGCCGCGCCGTTTCGTACGGCGCAATGAACGTCCGACCTGTATAGGCCAGAAGCAGGTCTGGTTCCTGCTGCGCTTCATCGGCGAGGAGTCCCAGCTGCGCCTCGACCTGACCGACACCCCGGAATTCGATCTGTGGCGCTGGGTCGACTTCTGGTACCCGGCCTCGCACGTGGTAGCGTTCAAACGCGACGTTTACCA
>DATIEJ010000348.1:0-6684 GCA_035455825.1 Rhodanobacteraceae bacterium
CAGCGCCTGGCGCTGTTTCTGCGCGAGCTTGTGCACGGCCTGGTCGCCGAACGTGTATTCACCCTGCCAGTCGCTGTCCATAAGGCCGAGGATGTTGAGCAGGCTGGTCTTGCCCGAGCCCGACGGCCCCATGACGCTGAGGAACTCGCCTGCGCGAATGTCGAGAGCGATGTTGCGCAGGATCCAGACCCGGCCGGCTTGCAGCGGGTAGGATTTTTCCACATTTTTCAAACTTATCATTTGAGAAACCTCTCGTTGTCCCGTCGTCCCGGGCGGAATGACGAGCAAAAATAACTTCGAATGTTTCTGGCTGGACAGCGTTCACTCATGCCGCAACGCCGTCATCGGATCGACGCGCAGTGCGCGCCGGGCCGGAACCACGACCGCGAGCAGCGCCGCGCCGCCGAGCACGAGCAATGCGCCGAGCACGACGCCTGGCCCGCCCGGCTCGATCGTGCGCAGCGACGCGCTGAGCTGGTGCGAAAACGGTATGCCCACGCCCAGGCCCAGCGCAAGTCCGATCGCCAGCTGCGCGAGGTTGCGCGCGAACAGGTTGCGCAGCACGGTCCAGCGCGTCGCGCCGAGAGCGCGGCGCACGCCGATTTCGCGCGTGCGCTGGCCGACGGCGAAAGCCATGACCCCGTACAGTCCGGCGCCGGCCAGCAACAGCGCGACGACGCCGAACATTTCGAAACTCTGCGCAACCGTGCGTTCGCTGAAACTCATGTTGTGCAGGATCGCCGCGTAATCGCGCACCCAGTACAGCGGCGTGTCGGCATCGACCTCGCGCATCGCCTCGGCCAGGTGCGGCGCGAATGCGAGCGCGTCGCCGCGCGTGCGCACCGCGATGCTGGCGATCTTGAATGGCACCTGGCGCAGCGGCACGAACAAGCCCGGTGGGGGCGCGCTGCCCGGCGCATCGAGCATGACCGGGGCGCTCACGCCGACGATCGTGACGGTCGTGTCTTCGGCGCCGCGCGGATCGAGGCGGAACTGGCGGCCGACGATCGAGTGGCCGCCGCCGAAGCGATCGGCGAATGTCCGGTCGGCGACGGCCACGCGCACGCCGTCCGCCGTGTCGCCACTGTTGAAGAAGCGGCCTTCCTGCAGCCTGACGCCGAATGCGCCGAGGAAGTGGTCGTCGACCGCCGCGAGCGCGGTCGTCGGCAGATCCGCTTCGCCGAGGTCGGCGCCGACAGGCACCACGTCGCGCGTCCAGTTGTAGTAGGTTCCGGGCAATGCCGTGCCGACACTCGCATCGACGACGGCAGGATCGCTGCGCAACCGCTCGCCGATGCGGTCATACAATCGCAGCTGCTCGGCCGCGGACGGAAACGCGCCGGCCGGCAGCAGCACGCGCGCGGTCAGCAGGTGATCGGTATCGATGCCGAGATCGAAGTGCTCGAGCGCATTGATACCGCGCACCAGCGTGCCGACGCAGACGACCAGCGCGCACGACAGGGCGACTTCGCCGACGACGAGTACACGGCTGACGCGTGCGAAACGCGCGCTGCCGACGCTGCGCGCACCGCCGTCCTGCAAGCCGGCCGAAGGAGCCGAATTGGCCGCGTGCAGGGCGGGCAGGAGGCCGCTGACGAGCGCCGTGAACAGCGCGGCAGCGAAAGCGAGCGCGACTACCGTGCCATCGATATCGAAGCGCAGCCAGGTCAGTGTGAACTCCGATTCGCGCAGCAGCGCCTGCTGCCAGTTCAGGCCGGCCTGCGCCAGAGCAAGCGCGATGAAGGTCGCGACGACACTCAGCAGCGCGGCCTGCGCAAGCAGTTGCATGACCAGCCGTGCGCGGCTGGCTCCGAGCGCGACCCTGACTGCCAGTTCCTGGCGGCGGCCGAGCGTGCGCGTGAGCAGCAGGTTCGCCGCGTTGGCGCAGGCGATCAGCAGCACCATGAATACCGCCCCCAGCATCATGCCGAGCATCGAACGCATCGTGCGGTCCATGACCATGTTCTTGAGCGGCTCGACGCGCCAGTGCTGGCCGCGGAAGCGCTCCGGATCGGCGTGCGCGGCGTCGTCGAACCACGCGCCGAAGGCGGATTCGAGTTCGGCGGGGCCGACACCGGCGTGGCGGCGCAACGCGAGCCAGTAGGCGTACTCGTCCGGTTTAGCCGACTGCGCCAGCGTTGCGGCGACCCACACCGCTTCGCGGCGCGGATAGGAAAAATCCTTCGGCATGACGCCGATGACGGTCGCCGGATGTGCATCGATGCGGATCTGCTTGCCGACGACGGAGCGATCGCCACCGTAGCGGTTCTGCCACAGTTCGTACGAGAGCATCGCGACCTGTTCGGCGCCGGGTTGTTCGTCGGCAGCGGTGAAGTCGCGGCCGAGCAGCGGCGCCACGCCGAGCACACCGAACAGGTTCGCGCTGACGTGCGCGCCGTTGTAGCGCTCCGGACGTTCCAGGTCGCTCAGGTTGATCGTCGAACGCGCCGCGCCGGCGACTTCGGCGATGCCGGCGAGATGACGCCGGCTGCTGATCAGGTCCTGGTCGGTGACCGGAAAGATATCGCCGAGCCCGCCGTCGCCGTAGAAACCAGCCTGGTAGAGCTGCTCCGGCGCGGTGAACGGCAGTGGCCGCAGCACCAGGCCGTCGAGAAAGGCCAGCATGAACACGACACAGGCCAGTCCCGACGCGAGCACGCCGACGACCAGCGCGGAGAATCCCGGACTGGCGAAAATCGCACGCAGCGCCTGGCGAAGTTCATGGATCAGCATGTCGATGTTCCCGTGAATTTATCGAACACCGAGTGTATCGGCTCGGCGTCATTCATAGCGCAGCGCTTCGGTCGGATCCACGCGCAAGGCGCGCCGCGCCGGAACGATGATCGCGAAAGTCGCGGCGGCGATCAGGATCGTCAACGCGAGCAGCGGCGTCGCAATGTCGCTCGCGTCGATGCTGTGCAACGTGCCGGTCAGAACGCGCGCGAGCGGAATGCCGAGCGCCAGGCCGACAGCGAGACCCACGCCGAGTTGCCAGCCGGTGCGTACGAACAGGATACGCAGCACGCCGCCGGCCGGCGCGCCGAGCGCTCGGCGCACGCCGATCTCGCGCGTACGCTGGCCGACGCTGAACGCAGTAATGCCATACAGGCCGGCTCCGGCGAGGATCAGGGCGATCACGCCGAACACGCTGAACAATTGCGCGACGACGTGCTCGCCGAACGTCGCCTCGGCAATCACGTCCTTGAAATCACGCACCCAGTACAGCGGCGTGTCGGCATCGACTTCGTGCATGATCGCGTTGAGGCGCGGCGTGAACGCCTTCGGATCGCCGCGCGTGTGCACGACCAGGCTGACGAAGCGCGAGGGATCCTGGCGCAGCGGCGCGAGCATGACCGGCTGTGCTTCATCGCCAGGCGCATCGAGCTTGAGCGGCGAGATCACGCCGATGACCGTGACGCTCGGTCCGTCGGCGCTGCGCGGATCGAGGCGGAACTGACGGCCGACGACATCACCGCCTTCGGCGTAGCGCTGCGCGAACGTCGGGTCGACGACCGCGACGCGCTCGCCGCCGGCCAGGTCACGCGCATCGAAGAAACGGCCGCGCAGCATGCGCAGGCCGTAGGTCGATGCGAAATGATCGTCGGCCGCGCCGTAGCGCACCTTCGGCAGGCCGATATCGCCATCCGGGGACGTGCCGGCCGGAAGAATGTCGCGATTTCCGCCGAAACGCATCGGCAACGTCGTCGCGACGCTCGCGTCGACGACTTCGGCGTCGCCGCGCAAGCTGTCGGTCAACTTCTCGAACAGGCGCACCTGGTCGGCGCCGGTCGGGTAAGTGTTCGTGAACAGGGCCACGCGCGCGCTGAGCAGCCGCGACGAGTCAAAGCCAAGATCCATGTGGTCGAGCGTCATGATGCCCCTGATCATCGTGCCGACGACGATCAGCAACGCACACGACAACGCCACTTCGCCGATCACCAGCACCCTGCTCAGGCGCATGAAGCTGCCGCCGGTCGTGCCGCGCGAGCCGTCGCGCAGCGTGTTCGATACGGTGTCGCGCGACGCGCGCAATGCCGGCAGCAACCCGGTCGCGAGCGCCGTCAGCAGCGCTGCGGCCAGCGCCAGCCCGATCACCTTCCAGTCGAGATCGAAGTGCAGCCAGTCTGCGACCCCGTTCGGCGATGTGCGCAGCAGTTCCCCCTCGTAGCGCATCGCCATCGACGCGAGCGGCAGTGCCACGGCGGTGGCGATGACTGCGAGCATCAGCGACTGCACGAGCAAGTGCAAGGTGACGCGGGTACGGCTGGCGCCGAGCGCGACGCGCACGGCCAGTTCCTGGCGCCGGGCCAGCGTGCGCAGCAATAGCAGGTTCGCCGCATTCGCGCAGGCGACCAGGAGAACCAGCATCACCGCGGCGAGCATGATGCCGAGCACGATGCGCGTCGTGCGGTTGATCGTGTACATGCTCAGCGACTCGACGCCGACGCGCAGACCGCGAAACCGCTCCGGGTCCACGCGCGCCGCATCGTCGCGCCAGGCTTCGAGCGCCGTCTGAATCGCGGCCTGGTCGATTCCGGTGCGCGCGCGCATGGCAATCACGTAGCTGCTGTCGGGATCGGGCACGTCCTCGCGCAAAGTGGCCGGTATCCAGACGACTTCCCGGTACGGATAGCTCATGCCGGCCGGCATGATGCCGACGACCGTCGCCGGACGCGTGTTGACGCGGATCTGGCGGCCGAGAATGCCAGGATCTCCGCCGTAACGGCTATGCCACAACTTGTACGACAACAACGCCACGGCGGGTGCGCCCGGCTGTTCGTCGCCTTCGTTGAAATCGCGCCCGAGCAGCGGGGTTGCTCCGAGCACACGGCCGAGGTTGCCGCTGATCATGGCGCCGTCGAAACGTTCGGGCCGATCCAGATCGCTCAGGTTGATCGTGGCCGACTGGTATCCGGCAACGTCGGCCAGGTCGGCGAGCCGGCGGCGCACTTCGAGCAGGTCGCGGCTGCTGACGTCGTTGAGACGCCCATCGTTGCTGCCGTCGGTCACGCCGGCGTGCAGCAAGCGTTCCGGTTCCGGAAATGGCAGCGGCCGCAGTATCAGTCCGTTGATCATGACCAGCATGAAGATGACACAGGCGAGTCCGGACGCGAGCACGCCGGCGACCAGCACGGAAAATCCCAGGTTGCCCGCAAGCGAGCGCAACGCCTGGCGCAGTTCGTAGATCAGTGCCGACAGCATGATTTGTCTCCCAGACTGGGTTTGTTCTTCATTCGTAGCGCAGCGCTTCGATCGGACTGACACTCGCCGCACGCCGGGCTGGCAACCAGCAGGCGAGCAAGGCGACTGCACCGAGCAGGCTTGCGACCGCGGTCAACGTCACGGCGTCGAACGCCCCGATCCGGTACAGGCGCGTCCCGAGCAGCGTTGCCAGCAGGTACGCCAGCGGCAATGCCAGCAAAAGGCCGGCCGCAATCAGGCGCACACCCTGCAGCAGCACGTTCTGCAGAACGCCCGAGCGCGATGCGCCGAGCGCCATGCGCACGCCGAATTCGTTCGTGCGCATGCGCACCGAATAGGCCAGCACCGCGTACAAGCCGACCGCGGCGAGCGCCAGCGACATCGCCCCGAGCAGTTCGAGCAGCGCGTTCAAGCGCACCGCGTCGCGCAACGTGTCGGCGATGCGTTCGGTCATCGGCACGACGTCGCGCAGCTTCGCGCGCGGCGCGATCCCGCGGAAGATGTCCTTGACCGGGGCGGCGAGCGCGGCCGGGTCGGACTGAACGCGCACCAGCAGCATGCCGTTGAGCGGCATCTCCTCCGGCTGATACGCGGTCGGCCGCTCGGCTTTTTCGTTGAGCGAATGCAGCTTCTGCGTCGGCACGATGCCGACGATCGTGAGCGCGCGCATCGGCGACTTGTCGTCGACGCCCATCATGAATTTCTGGCCGAGCGCGTCGCGGTCGCCGAACACCTGTTGTGCGAACTTCGCGTCGACGATGGCAACCGCGGCGTGCGCGTGGACTTCCTCGGCCGTGAATGCGCGCCCGCGCATGAACGTCGTTCCCAGCGCCGTGAAGTAGTCGGCGTTGACGAACGCGCGATTCGCGACGGCCTGTGTCGACGGATCGGTGTCTTCCTGGCCCGGCAGGGCGAAGTTGCTGACGCTCATGCTCCAGCCGAACGGCGCCAGCGAGCCGAGTCCGACCGCACTCACGCCCGGCAGCGCGCGCACGCGCTCGACGAACTCGCGCGTGGCGGCCTGCGCGGCTTCAGTCGCTGCCGGGTCGGCCGGTGCGCCGCCTTCGGCGCGCGGCAGGTCGGCAATCGCCGAGATCGCGAGCTGGTTGCGATTGAAGCCGACGTCCTCGGCAAGCAAGCGTTGCGAGCTGCGCAGGAGCAG
This sequence comes from Rhodanobacteraceae bacterium, assembly GCA_035455825.1. Lineage (GTDB taxonomy): Bacteria > Pseudomonadota > Gammaproteobacteria > Xanthomonadales > Rhodanobacteraceae > Rudaea. Next base: position 6,365 of record DATIEJ010000348.1, read on the forward strand.
TCCGACGCCGACGAGCAGCGCCGCGGTCAGCGCGATCTGCGCAACGATCAGCGCCTGACGCGCGCGTTGCGCGCCGCGGCCGGCCGTCTGGCGCGCGCCGCCCGCACGTATCGCCAGCGCCAGGTTGCGGCTCTGCAGCCACGATGCACTGGCGGCCATGATCACGGCGAGGATGACGGCGAGCGCCGCGATGAATGCCAATGTCACCGGGTCGATGCCGATCGTCTGCGGCGCGTCTCCTGGTATCAGGTCGAAACGGCGCAGCAGTTCGAGTCCCGGCGGGATCGTGGCGACGCCGAGCAGCGCGCCGAGCAGGCACA
>DATIEJ010000349.1:0-5151 GCA_035455825.1 Rhodanobacteraceae bacterium
GACCGGCACGAGGTGCTGCGCCGGATCGAAGCCGGCGAGATTGCCGAGCAGGAACCGCGCGGTGTTGCGGATGCGGCGGTACGCATCCGAAACGCGCTTCAGGATCTCGTCCGACAGCGCCATCTCGTTGCGATAGTCGGCTGCGGCGATCCACAGGCGCAGGATGTCCGCGCCGTAGGTCTTCATGACGTCCTGCGGCTCTATGCCGTTGCCGAGCGACTTCGACATCTTGCGGCCCTGCGCGTCGACCGTGAAGCCGTGCGTCAGCACCTCGTCGTACGGCGCGTGGCCATGCATCGCGACGCTGGTCAGCAGCGAAGAGTGGAACCAGCCGCGATGCTGGTCCGAGCCTTCCAGGTACATGACCTTGTCGCCCGGCGCGCGCTTCAGGTTCGGCCGCTGGTCGAGCACGCAGTAATGCGTGACACCCGAATCGAACCACACGTCGAGAATGTCGGTGACCTTCGTATAGTTCTCCGCCTCGTCGCCGAGCAGGTCGCGCGGATCGAGCGCGTACCAAGCGTCGGCGCCGCCCTGCTCGACGCGCTGCGCAACCTGCTCCATCAGTTCGACGCTGCGCGGATGCGGTTCGCTCGTGAGCTTGTGCGCGAACAGCGTGATCGGCACGCCCCAGGTGCGCTGGCGCGATATGCACCAGTCGGGACGGCCCTCGATCATGCCGGCAATGCGCTCCTCGCCCCAGCCCGGATACCAGGTCACATCGTCGTGGATCGCCTTGAGCGCGCCGGCGCGCAGGCCCGCGGTCTCCATGCCGATGAACCATTGCGGCGTGGCCCGGAACACGACCGGCGTGCGGTGGCGCCAGCAGTGCGGATAGCTGTGCGTGATTTTTTCCGAGGCGAGCAGGACGCCGCGCTCGCGCAGCAGGTCGATGATCGCTTCGTTCGCCTTCCAGATGAACTGTCCGCCGACGATCGGCGTGCCCGGCAGGTAGACGCCGTTCGGGCCGAGCGGATTCAATTCGGCCGGGCTGTACTTGTCCACAAGTCCATATTTCTGGCCGACGGCGAAGTCTTCGACGCCGTGGCCCGGGGCGGTGTGCACGGCGCCGGTGCCTTCCTCGGCCGAGACGTGCTCGCCAAGGATGATCGGGATTTCGCGCTCGTAAAACGGGTGGCGCAACAGGCTTGAGCCCCTCTCCCCTCGGGAGAGGGGTTGGGGTGAGGGTCCGGTTTTCTCTCGGCGATGTTCCGAGGTCGCACCCTCATCCGCCCCGTCTCTTCGAGCCGTGGCACCTTCTCCCGATGGGAGAAGGGAAGCCAGCGCGGCGCCCTTGGCGCGGCCGAGGACTGCCGCATTCTCCACATTGTAGCGTTTGCCGATTTTCTCCAGCAGGGCTTCGGCGACGACCAGCAGCAGACGCTTGCCGCCGCGCGACGCGCCTTCGATCAGCACGTAATCGAGTTCGGCGCCGAGCGTCACCGCGATGCTGGCCGGCAAGGTCCATGGCGTGGTCGTCCAGATCGGCACGGCGACAACATCACCGGCGCCGATCTTCACTTCGAACTTCGCCGCCAGAGCGGCGGCATCGATGGCGTCGTAAGCCACGTCGACCGCCGGCGAGGTCTTGTCCTGGTATTCGATCTCGGCCTCGGCCAGCGCCGAGCCGCAGTCGAAGCACCAGTGCACGGGTTTGAACCCGCGCAGCACGTGGCCGTTGGCGACGATCTTCGCGAGCGCGCGGATGATGTCGGCCTCGTATTTGAAGTCCATCGTGCGGTAGGGATTTTCCCATTCGCCGAGCACGCCGAGGCGCTTGAAGTCTTCGCGCTGCAGGTCGATCTGCTTCGATGCGTATTCGCGGCAAAGCTTGCGGAACTCGGCCGCGTCGACCTTGACGCCGACCTTGCCGACCTTCTTTTCGACCGCGACCTCGATCGGCAATCCGTGGCAATCCCATCCCGGCACATAGGGCGAGCGCAGCCCGGCCATCAGCTTGGACTTGACCACCACATCCTTGAGGATCTTGTTGACGGCGTGGCCGAGGTGGATCGCGCCGTTCGCGTACGGGGGGCCGTCGTGCAGCACGAACATGTGCGGCCGCTGCGCTGTGCGCTCCTGGATCTGCGCGTAACGCGCGCTCTTCTCCCACTGCGCCAGCATCGCCGGCTCGCGCTTGGCCAGGTCGGCCTTCATGGCGAAATCGGTTTGCGGGAGGTTGATCGTGCCCTTGTAGTCGGTCGTCACAGTTTCACTCCGACTCTCGCGCGTTCGGCGATGCCCAGAATGATCCTGGCCGCGCTGACATCGCGGCTGATCTGCTGCGCCATCGCGCCGAGGTCCGGAAATTTTTCTTCGTTGCGTATCTTCTTCACAAATTCCACTTCAATCCTTTTGCCGTACAGATCGCCATCGAAATCGAACAGGTGTGCTTCGAGCAGCGGCTCGGTGCCGTTGATCGTCGGCCGCACGCCGAGGCTGGCTACGCCCGGCCGGGGCTTGTCGCCGACGCCGCGGATGCGCGCGGCAAAAATGCCGCCGAGCGGCGCAATGCGCGTGCCCAGTCGCAGGTTCGCCGTCGGGCAGCCGAGCTTGCGCCCGATCTGCTCACCGTGCACGACGCGGCCGCTCATAGTGAAATGCCGCCCGAGCATGCGCTCTGCGCCGGCAAGGTCGCCCGCCGCGAGCGCCGTTCGAATACGCGAACTCGAGACTCGCTCGCCATCGAGCTTGTACGGCGGCACGACGTCGGCACTCATCCAGTCCTCGGCGCCAACGCGCTGCAGCATCGCCAGATCGCCCAATCGGTCGTGCCCGAACCGAAAGCCCTCGCCGACCCAGACTTCGCGCGCGGCCAGCCGGTCGACGAGTACTCGCCGGATGAAATCCTCGGCGGACATCGCGGCAAGATCGGCGTTGAATCGCAACAGCAGCACCCGCTGCATGCCCGCTTCGACCAACGCGGCGATCTTTTCCCGCACCGTGGTCAGGAGCGGCACGTCCTGGCCGAAATAGATGCGCGGAATCGGCGCGAACGTGACCGCAACAGGCGTCGCGCGTAGTTCCTCGGCGCGCGCGCGCACGCGCTCGAGCACCTCGCGGTGTCCGCGATGCACGCCATCGAACGCGCCGATGCACACGACGCTCCCGTCCGGCGTCAGGCACGGCCCGGCGACGTCGCGATAAACCTTTCTCATCGCGGCAGTATAGCGATTGCGCCCGTTCGGACAACGCCAGCTTCAGGAAAAAAGCGTGACCGCTACCCCGGTGCGAGGGTCCTTGTCTCCCTGGGCGCGTCGCGAGCCGTGTCTGCCGGCGCCGCGAACAATCCTGCCGATCGGGACTAGCTGCCGCGCAGGTCCCGCGGCCGCAAACCAGTGGCCAGGAGGGTGCCGACATAGGCGACGCCCGCGGCCAGTATGAGAACGGCGAGCCGCTCGATCCGGAGCGCGGTGGTCCAGGAACTCCAATCCGGCCATAACGCCATGCCGGCGGCCAGCACGGCAACGAGCGCGATACTGGCGGCGGCCAGGCGCGTGAAGTGTTTCGCCCAGCCCGGCTGACGCACTAAAATCCCTTCCAGCCGTAGCGAACGCCACAGGAGGCAGAGATTCAGATAGCTCGCCAAGGCGCTGGCCAGCGCCAGGCCCGCATGCAGGCCGGGCACGCGCGCAATCCCGGCGACCCAGCCGTTGGCCAGATCGTCGGGCTGGCGCCACAACGCAAACAGAACCGCGACGAAGACGACGTTCATCAGCATGTTCGCGACCAACGCAGCGACGCCGGCGCGTACCGGCGTGCGCGTGTCCTGGCGCGCGTAGAACGCCGGCGCGACGACCTTGACCAATACGAATGCCGGCAAGCCCAGGCTCAAGGCCGCGAGCGACAGTCCCGCCATGTCGACGTCGTGCGCGGTGAAACGGCCGTGCTGGAACAACGTTGCAACTATCGGTTTGGCCAGGATCACCAGACCGAGCATCGCAGGAATCGCGATCAACAGTGCCGTGCGCAGGCCCCAGTCGAGTGCCCGCGAAAATCCTTCGCGATCGGTCGATACATGATGACGCGAGAGGCTCGGCAGGATCACCGTGCCGAGGGCGACGCCGAAGATGCCGAGCGGAAACTCGAGCAGCCGATCGGTCTGTGCGAGCCAGGTCTGCGAACCGGCAATCAGGAACGACGCGATCAGCGTATCGAGCAGCAGATTGATCTGCGCGATCGACGAACCGAACAGCGTCGGCAGCATCAGCTGGAGGATGCGCCGCACATCCGGATGCGTCCACGCCCAGCGCGGCCAGGTCAGCAGGTCGAGCTTGGCCAGCGCGGGAAACTGCAGCAGGAGTTGCAGGACGCCGGCGAGCAGAATCGACCAGCCGAGCGCCATGATCGGCGTATCGAGCCGCGGCGCCAGCCACAGCGCGCCGGCGATCATGCACAGGTTCAGCACCACCGGCGTGATCGCCGGCAGGGCGAAACGATCGAAGCTGTTGAGCACGCCGCCGGCCAGCGCCGTCAGCGAGACGAACAGCAGGAACGGGAACGTGATGCGCAGCAGGTCCGACGTCAGGCGGAATTTTTCCGGTTCGTCGAATGCGCCCGGCGAAAATGCCGCCGTGACCCAGTCGGACCCGAGCACGCCGATCGCCGTGACGATCAGCAGCACGCCGCCGAGTGCGCCCGCGACGCGTGCGACGAGGGCCTTGAGTTCGGCGTGTGAGCGGGTCTGCTTGACCTCGGTGAAGACCGGCACGAACGCGGTCGAAAACGAGCCCTCGGCAAACAGGCGCCTCATGAAGTTCGGAATGCGGAACGCGACCCAAAAGGCGTCGGTCGTGGAGTTCGCGCCAAACACATAGGCGATCACGATCTCGCGCACGAGTCCGAGCAGGCGCGAGATGAACGTCATCGCGCTGAACGACATCATCGAGCGCAGGAGGGTTGGGGATTTCATGAGGAGCGATAGCCGACAGGCGGTAGCCGGTAGCCGGAAGGCAAGTAAGCCTCAGCCATTGACGACGCACGCGATAGCGGCTGAGTAGTGCGGCGGCGCGTCGGTTCGGGCTTGTCGCTATAGCCCGGCTTCCGGCTCCCGGCTACCGGCTCACGTGCTCCCGCATTGACGCAACCCCGTGCTCCGCCTACAATTACGCTCTTTTTTCGCCCCCTGCCCGATTCTGCAACCGGAGTTTT
>DATIEJ010000350.1:0-6216 GCA_035455825.1 Rhodanobacteraceae bacterium
CCGCGGCCGCGCGCAGCGCGACGCGAACGGACGCGCCGTGCGAATCAGCGGCACGACCCACGACATTGCCGAGCTCAAGCGCGCCGAGGAGGCGTTGCGCGCGCTCAACGAGGAACTCGAATCGCGCGTCGAGAGCCGCACTGCGGACCTGCGCGACGCGAACCTGAAACTGCGCGGAACGCTGGACATGCTCAAGCTCGCGCAGCGGCAGCTGGTCGAGACGGAAAAACTCGCCTCGCTCGGCGGCATGGTTGCGGGTATCGCGCATGAGATCAACACGCCACTCGGGATCAGCGTGACCGCGGCCTCGCATCTGCAGGACGAGGCTCGCCGCCTGTCGCGCCAACTGGCCGCCGGCGATCTTACCCGCAGCGGTCTCGAGCAGTTCGAGCACATGGCGCGCGAGAGCACCGACATCGTCTTGCGCAACCTGCGCCGCGCCGATCGCCTGGTCAAGAGCTTCAAGCAGGTCGCGGTGGATCAGTCGAGCGAAGAGCGACGCATCGTCGATCTCGGCGTCAGCCTCGAAGACATCGTCACGACACTCGGTCCGAGCCTGAAGAACACCGGCTGCCATATCAGGCTGGATTGTCCACAAATGATCATTGTGGAAACCGCGCCGGGGGCGCTGTACCAGATCATCACGAACCTCGTGATGAACTCGATCACGCACGGCTATTCGAAAGACAGGAGCGGCGCCCTGGCCATAGATGGCCGGGAAGAGCCCGCCGAACCCACGGATGGCCGCGAGAACTCGAAGGGCAAAGACCATGAGGCCGTCGTCCAAGGCGACGCGGGGCTGGCTCCGGACATGGATCGCGGGGAGGCGCGCCCGGGACCTGCGGACGGGCACGAAAGGCCCAAGGAAATCCGCATCGACGTGCGCCGCGATGCCGCGCAGATCCACATCGACTACCGCGACAACGGCTGCGGCATGGAGGAATCCGTGCGGGTGCGCATCTTCGAACCGTTTTTCACGACGCGGCGTGGCAAGGGTGGTTCGGGCCTCGGCATGCACATCGTCTACAACCTCGTTGCGCAGAGCCTGCGCGGCAGCATCGAATGCGTCAGCGCGCCGGGGCAGGGGGTGCTATTTCGCATCGTCATGCCGGCGACGCCGTCCTAGGACAACCAAGCAATCAAAAACAGCGGTCACTCCCGCGAAAGCGGGGCTGAGAATCAAGATGGATTCCCGCTTTCGCGGGAATGACGTCAAATTTGTAGTCTGCATCGCAGCCCGTCGCGTTTCGCCCGCGTGCAGGCGCCTCACCGGTCAGGCAGCTTCTCGCGCACAGCGAGCGCCTCGTCCCACTTCGCCATCAACCGGTCGATCAGCGTCGGATCGAACTTTCGGCCGCGCTCGCTGAGCATGTACGCCCGGATGTCTTCGGTCGCCCACGGCTCCTTGTAGCAACGCCGGCTGCCGAGAGCGTCGAAGACGTCGGCGACCATCGTGACGCGGCCGGAAATCGGTATGTCCTCGCCCGAGAGCCGGGCCGGATAGCCGCTGCCGTCCCAGTTCTCGTGATGGTTGCGCGCGATTTCCGCGGCGAGCTGCAGCACCGGGCGGCGTGAATCGCCGAGCAGCTTCGCGCCGAGCTCGGCGTGCGTGCGCATGATCGCCGCTTCCTCGGGCGTATGCGCGCCGCGCTTGCCCAGCACCGAATCGGGAATGCCGATCTTGCCGATGTCGTGCAGCGGCGCGGCGTAGCGCAGGTGCTCGCAGGTTTCGGCGTCGAGGCCGATCGCCTGGCCGAGCATTTCCGCCAGCAGGCCGACGCGGCGCACGTGGTTGGCCGTCTCCTGCGAACGCGTTTCGGCGGCGCCGGCCAGCAAGTACACCATCTCGAGTTGCGAGTCGAAAAGATCTTCGCTCAGGCGCATGTTCGCGAATGCGATCGATACGTTCGTGCAGAACAGTTCGACCAGCCGGTATTCCAGCGCCGTCATGTGCCATGCATCGCCGACGAACAGCAGGCTGTCGCCGCCGCGGCCGTCGCCGAAATGCAGCACGTAATGGTCGTCGGCGAAGTGATGGCGCTCGCGCAGGTGGGCAAGGCGCAGCGAGTCGACGAGCGCCGGACGCAGTCCCTCGTCGGCGACGTGGCCGACAAGCGGAAGATATTCGCCGGTGGCCGCCGTGACCCGATAGTGCACCGGCGCACCGCCGTTGAGCTTGGGCACGGAGCAAAGCAGCACGCCGTGGCGCAAGCCGACCAGCTCGGCCAGCTGGGTGAGCACGGCCGAGGGAAAATCGCGTGAGTTCTGGTGAGAGAAGATGCGCGCCGACGCGGTGATTACGCGCTCGAGCCCGTGGCGCTGAGCCTCGATCGTGCGCATGTCGCGGTACGATCGCAGCGCGGCATACAGCGTCGTCGCGAGCTTCTGCGCGGTCAGCTCGGTCTTCTCCTTGTAGTCGTTGATGTCGTACGCGGCGATGACATCGTGCTCGGGCGCCTGCCCGGGCTGGCCGGTGCGAAGCACGATGCGCACGAAGTTGTTGTGGAGTTCCTCGCGGATGCGGCGCACGAGTTCCAGTCCGGCCTGCTCGGATTCCATCACGACGTCGAGCAGCACGACGGCGACGTCGTCATTGTCGCGCAAGTGGTCGAAGGCGCGGCGCGCCGAATCGACGCTGATCAGGTCGAGTGGGCGGTCGGCGAAGCGGAACGAACCGAGGACGAGGCGGGTGACTTCGTGGACCTCGGGATCGTCATCGACGACCAGCACATGCCATGGCGGCGCTGCCTCAACGGCAGGCTCCGCGGCGAACATCATGCTGTCGTCCATCGGGCTCATGCGCCCCCTGGCTGCCCGGAGTCAGTCTACTCCGGTACTGTGCCCAAATAACAAGCAATACTCGTACCGGGATTATTGGGCCGTGAAGATTTCGATTTCCGGGACAGGGAACACAGTTCCTGCGCGCAATCGGATGATCTACGGGTGCGCAGGCGCAAGGCGCATGCTTCAAGCGAGCGCGGCTGGCACCTCGGCGGCGAAAGCCTTGACCATCGCGGCGGTCACATGATGATTGCCGGCGACCAGGTTGCCGCTCTCGGGAATGCCGGCGCGGCCGGAAAAATCGCAGAAGTGACCGCCGGCCTCGCGCACCAGCAGGCACCCGGCGGTCATGTCCCACGGTTTCAGGCCGATCTCGAAGAAGCCGTCGAGGCGCCCGGCAGCGACATAGGCCAGGTCCAGCGCGGCGGAGCCGGTTCGGCGGATGTCTTCGGCCTCGCGCAGCAACTCGCGCGTCATGCGCAGCTGCGCGTCGAGATGGCCGCGTTGGCGATACGGAAATCCGGTTGCCAGAAGGGCCCCGGCAAGGTTTTCGCGCTTGGTCACGCGCAGGCGCCGATCATTCAGGAACGCGCCGTCGCCCTTGCTCGCGGTGAACAGCTCGTCGCGCAGCGGGTCGTAGATCACCGCGTGCACCGGGTCGCCGTGGTCGAGAAAGCCGATCGAGACGCAGAAATGCGGGAAACCGCGCAGGTAGTTGTGGGTGCCGTCGAGCGGATCGATGACCCAGACTTTCGAGGCGTTGCCGGACCGGCCGGCTTCCTCGGCCAGGATTCCGTGATCCGGAAACGCGCGCTTCAATTCGCGCACGACCTCGGCTTCGGCAAGCCGATCGACCTCCGTGGCAAAGTCCATGCGCGCCTTTTCCTCGATCTTGAGGCTGTCCACACGGTTCATATAGCGCAGGATGATCGCGCCGGCAGCGCGCGCTGCGCGCACCGCGACATTGACGGCGGGACGGGCCATGGATGCAACTCCGATCGATAGCTTGGAAAGAACGACCGTCCGGGTGAGCCGGCGGGCGCGCAGGGTAGCACGGAGAGGGCCGGGGGCCTAGGGCTGAGGGCTGAGGAGGGGCGGACTGGAGCGAAACTCTCGCCGTGGCGGATAATCACAGCGTGAAAAAAGACGCGATAAAGAAATCACACCTCGAGGCCGAAGGCTCCCAGCCCTCAGCCCTCAGCCCCCAGCCCTCGCTTTCCGGGCCCTCTGCCGTCTGCCTTGGCTCCATCCGCTTCGTCCTCGTGCGCACCTCGCATCCGGGCAATATCGGCGCGGCGGCGCGGGCGATACGCACGATGGGGTTCTCGCGCCTCGTGCTGGTGCAACCACAGCACTTTCCGCATGCGGAAGCGACAGCCCTCGCGGCCGGCGCGGACGATGTGCTGGGGCAGGCGATCGTCGTGCCGGACCTGGTCAGTGCGATTGCCGATTGCGAGCTCGTGCTCGGGTGCACGGCGCGGCGCCGGGGCGTCGCGCTCGAGGAGCTATCGCCGCGCGGCGCGGCGAGCCGTGCGCTCGCGGCGCCTGCGGCCGCGGAAGTCGCGATCGTATTCGGCAACGAACGCACGGGTCTGGAGAACGACGAACTCATGCGCTGCCACGCCGCGGTACATATCCCGAGCGACCCGACTTTCTCGTCGCTCAATCTCGCCCAGGCCGTGCAGGTGCTGGCTTACGAGCTGCGCCTGGCAAGTCTCGACAGAAGCGGCGAACCGGGCGAAGTCGTCCCGAAGGCCGATCCGCCGGCGACGGCCGAGCAGCTCGAGTATTTCTTCGCACACCTGGCACAGACGCTCGACGACATCGACTTCCACAAGGGAAGGTCGCCGCGCACGATCCTGCAGCGGTTGCGCCGCCTGTTCCTGCGCAGCGACATGGATCAGCGCGAACTGCGTATCCTGCGCGGGATTTTCGACGATGCGCAGCGCATGGCGAGGTTGGCCGGAGAACGCAAGGCGTGATCCAGCGCAGGGCGGGCCTTGGTCCACCGGCTTTTTTGGCACGCAAGAGTAAAACGGTAGGCCAAGGCCCGCCCTGCGGTCAGCCGCTATCGTCGTCCGCGATCGCCGCCGTCTCGCGGCGCGGTTCGACCAGGATCTTGTCGATGCGTGCGCCGTCGAGGTCGATGACCTCGAAACGGTAGTTGCGCCAGTCGAAATGCTCGCCGACCTGCGGGATGCGGCCGAACTGCGCGATCAGCATGCCGGCAGCCGTGTGGTAGTCCTCGTCGCTCTCGCGCGGCAGCGAGCCCAGCCCGAGCAATTCGCGCAGGTCGTCGGCGGCAAGCGCGCCGTCGATCAGCCAGCTGCCGTCTTCGCGCCGGACGATCGGCGACGAACCGGTCTCGACCAGCGGCGTGGCCGACTTGCCGACGACCGCGCTGAGCAGGTCGTTGAGCGTGATCAGCCCGGCGATGTCGCCGTATTCGTCGACGACGAGCGCGAACGTCGACTCGGCATCGCGGAATTCCTCGAGCAGATCCATGCCGCGCGCCGTCGCCGGCACGAACAGCGGCTTGCTCAACTTGCGAAACAAATCCACTTGTGGATTTCCGAGCCGGTCGATCATCTGCTTCAGCTCGAAAATGCCGATGACCTCCTTGTCGCTGCCGCGGCAGACCGGGTAGCGCGAGTACGGCGTGTCGCGCATGATCGCCATGCTGTCGGACATCGGCGCCAGCACGTCGAGCCAGACGATGCGCGGCCGTGGCGTCATCAGGCTGTCGACGCTGCGGTCGCCGAGGCGCAGCACGCGGTTGACCATGTTGCGCTCGTCCGGATCGATCACGCCCTGTTCGGCGCTTTCCGACACGAGCAGGCGAATCTCTTCCTCGCTGACACGCTCGTTGCTGGCCTTGTCCAGGCCCAGCATGTGCAGCACGAAACGCGTGATCCAGATCAGCACGAACGCGAATGGCAGCGCGATCGCGGTCATCACGCGCATCGGAATCGCCGTCGCGACGGCGAATTTTTCCGGATTGACCAGCGCCAGGCGCTTGGGCAGCAGTTCTCCGAGCAGCATGTTGACGAACGTGATGCTGGCAACACTCAGCGTGACGCCGATCGGCACCGCATATTCGGCCAGCCACGGGTGCTGCATGGCGTTGAGCGCCTCGGAGATATGCTCGCCGAAGCGCGCGCCGAGCAAGGTGCCGGTGCCGATGCCCAGCAGCGTGATGAAAACCTGCACGGTCGACAGGAAGCGTTCGGGCATCTGCGACAGGTTCAAGGCGACCTGTGCCCTTCGGCTCGTGCGCGCCAGCTGCTTGAGCTTGAACTTGCGCGACGTCATCAGCGCCATCTCGCTGAGCGCAAAGAAGCCGTTGAGCACGGCCAGCAGGACGATAAGGGTGACTTCGAGAGCCATTCCGGCGCAAACGGGAGCGGAGCGGCAAGTGTAGACGATCGCCGGCGG
>DATIEJ010000351.1:0-5899 GCA_035455825.1 Rhodanobacteraceae bacterium
GGTCGCTGCGCCTTTGCCGCCGCGGAACCCGAAGAACAGCGGCCAGCAGTGGCCGATGACGGCAGCGAGTCCGCACAGTGCGCCCTGCGCGTCAGGACTGCCGAACGGCGCCTGCGCGGCGGCGCCGAGATGCAGTCCAAGCCATGCGGCGGCTGCGCCCTTGCCGACATCGATCGCGACGACTCCGAGCGCGAAGCGCAAGCCCTGCGTGCGAAATGCATTCGTTCCGCCGGCATTACCGCTGCCGGCACGACGGATGTCGACGCCACGCAGGCGGCCGATCAGCAGGCTGCCGGACACGGAGCCCAGAAGGTAGGACGCGAGGACCGCGGCGATCAGGACGAGCATGTGAAGACGGTAACCAGTGGCCGGCAGCTGCCAGCCGGAAAGCGCAGGAGCGCGCATCGCGGCTTCTGGCAGACCGGTTCTAGTGCGGCGTCATGCATGGGATCGCAAATCCGGCATCAACGAGATGACCACGGCGCCGGGACCAGCGTGCGCGCCGATCGCGCTGCCGGCGTCGAGCAGCTCGCTGACATCGGCGTCGGGCAGCAGACGCAACAGCGCGCTGCGCACCTTCTCGCCCTCGACGATGCTGTCGCAATGGAGAACCTCGGCGCGCCAGCGCCGGCCGCGATCGATGCAACGCAAGACGCGCGCGACGAACCGCGCCGGGAGATCGCCGCGATCGCGCATGACGCCGCCGACGTGGAGGCGCCCGTCGCCGCCGCCAAGACGAACGACCGGCACCAGCCGCAGCCACTGCGTGATCGGCAGCGCCCACCGGGGCATCCTTCCGCCGCGCACGGCGTTGCTCAGGTCGCGCACGTAGGCGAACGTTCGGGTCTCCTGTGCGAGCGTCGCAAGTTCCGCGGCGATCGCCGCTGCGTCGGCGCCAGCGAGCGCGCGCTCGGCCGCATGCACGGCCAGAAGTCCCTGGCCGCCGGAACCGTTGCGCGTATCGACGACGCGCACGCGCTTCGGATCGGTTTCCTGCGCCGCGCGTTCGGCCGACTGCAGCGTGCCCGAGACCGCGCGCGACAGGCCGACGTAGACGACTTCCGCGTGATGGCTGAGCAGGAACTCGAACAGCCGGCGGAAATCTCCGGGCGGCGGCTGCGAAGTGCGCACCGGCTGCGTGCTGCGCGCCAGTTCCGCATAGAACTCGCGCGCCGACAGCGACACCTTGTCGAGGTAATCCTGCGCGCCGAAGTTGATGCGCACCGGGACTAGGTGCAGCGGCAGGCGCTCGAACGCCCCGGGCGGAATGTCGGCCGCCGAATCGACGACGACGGCGACATCGCTCGCGGTCCGGGTCGCGCGCTGCTGTGCGTGCATGTCGTCGGCCTTGCGCGCCGTTACGTTGCCGAACGCCGACAACGTGTCGAACAGCAAGGCGGGCTCGTCGACGTGCGCGTGCACGCGCAGGCGCTCGCGCGTGCCGGCCATGACCAGGCTCGACGACGGCAGCGTGGCGAGCGCTGCGCGCACCGCATCGCGATCGATCGCCTCGGCCGCCAGCACGCATTCGGTGCAGTAGCGGTGCGCGTCGTCGGCCGCATCTTCGACGCTGGCGAACACACCGACCGCGGCGTTGACAGCGACGATGTTTGCGCGAAGCGCGCGGCGCCCGCGCAGCATGAAGTCCTGGATGCCCTCGAGCAGTTCGACGAATCCCATCGCGCCGGCATCGACGACGCCGGCGCGTCGCAAAACGCCAAGTTGCTGCGGCGTGTCGGCGAGCGCCTGGCGCGTCGCCGCGAGCGCCTGCGCGAAGGTTTCGCGCAGATCGGCCATGCCGATGGCGTGCGTGCGCGCGAGTGCGTCGGCGAATGCAGCGATCACGCTCAGCATCGTGCCCTCGCGTGGCTCGGCCACGGCCGCGCGCGCCTGTGCGGACCCGAGCCCGGCCGCCGCAACCAAATGGTCCGCGCGCAGACGGTCGACGCCGGAGAGTGCTTCGCTCGCGCCTTGCAGGAATTGAGCAAGGATCGCGCCCGAGTTGCCGCGCGCGCCGTCGATCGCCTCGCTTGCAGCGCGCTCGAGCAGCATGCCGGCGTGCGCGTGCCTGATCGGCCGCACCGCTTCGAGCACCGCACTCAGCGTGAACGCAAGATTGCTGCCGGTGTCGCCGTCGGCAACCGGAAATACATTGATGCGATTCAACGTCTCGCGGCTGGCGAGCACACGGCCGATGCCGGCGATCAGCGCGCGCTTCAGCGCCCGGCCGCCGGGCGCGTAGGTGGCGGATAGAGGTTCTGGAATGCGGGTAGCGTTTGCGGACATCGGATCAGGGCTGAGGGCGGAGGGCCGAGGGCTGAAAAGCGGGGCGAGGCGTGAGGTCAGCCATAGGCACGGACGCAAGTTTGAGAGCGAAGGCAGCCTTGGAAAGCCGCGGTTCGAATCCGGCGAAGCGCATCGCTTTACAGCCCTCAGCCCTCAGCCCTCAGCCCTTCTCTCAAGCGCATCGCGTAATACACCGGCACGCCCAGCGCAATCATCGCCGATCCGAGATAGACCGGATTTTTCGACCACGTTGCCCAGCACAGCAGCGCGCCCCTGCACTGCTCGGCATCTGTGCTGATGCCGGCGCCGACGATCGCCCACAGCGCATAGCCGCCACCGAGCAGTCCACAGATGGCCAGCGCCGCGGTGCGGCCGCGCGCGATCCGCAGCCGACCGTCGTGCAGCAACTTGAGTGCGGCAACCGCGCAGGTGAAGTAGAGGATCAGCGTCGCGAACGACGCGATCAGGATGACGAAGTTGAACACCTCGACCATGCTTTTGTCGTAGTTGAACAGCATCAGGATCGTGACCAGCACGCTCGATACGACCAGCGCGCGCGCCGGCGTGTGGTAGCGCGACTCGCGGGCGAAAAAGCGCGGAAACACGCCGTCGCGCGCGAGCTGCAACGGCAGCTCGCCCTGCAGCAGGATCCAGCCGTTCAATGCGCCGAAGCCGCTGATCGCCGCGAACAGAGCGAGCCAATGCCCGGCAGCTTCGCCGAAGAACAGGCGCGCGACATCGGCGAATGGCGCGTTCGATTTTGTCAGCTCGTCGGCGGGGATCAGGATCTGAACCGTCGTGGACGCGATGATGTAGATCACCGCGGCCAGCGCCGCGCCGATGATCGTTGCGCGCGGGATCACGCGCGCCGGGTCGCGCACGCGTTCGGTCGCGACGCTCGCCGATTCGAACCCGAGCAGCGGCCACAAGGTCAGGGTCGCGGCGGCCGTGAATGCGCCGAGCGTGAAGGGCGGCGATGCCTGCGCGGCGGCAGCGATGCGGCTGTCGCCCTGAAACAATACGAACAGGCCGATGCCGGCGATCACGAACAACGGCAGCAGTTTCATGATCGTCGTGACGACCTGCACGCCACCGGCCGTGCGCGCGCCGAGCACGTTGACGCCGGTCAGCAGCCAAACCGCGGATACCGTGACGACCGGAGCGAGTCCGGGCCGCTCGCTGATGGCCGGAAACAGATCGGCGAGATAGCTCACGCTGCCGGTCGCAATCGCGGCGTTGCCGGCCCAGACGCCAATCCAGTAACCCCAGGCTACCAGGAATGCCGGCAAGTCGCCGAATGCCATGCGCGTATAGGCGTAAGGTCCGGCCGCGCCGGGCAAGCCGCGGCTCAAGCCGGCAAAGACACAGGCGAGGATCACGGCGCCGCTCGCCGTGAACAGCCAGGCGCTCGTGCTGTTGGCCAGGCCATACGGCGAAAGCGCGGCGGGCAGAAGGAAGACGCCGGAGCCGATGATGTTGCCGACGACCAGCGCCGTGCACATCCAGAAGCCGAGCAGGCGCGAGGTATCTTTTATCGGTGTGTTCACTGGTGCCTGATCCCCTGTTTGTTCATGCACTCTACTACCTCGGGTTCGACCTTCACTACGATACGAACGGCAGGACTGGCTCGACGCCGCTCTAAAGCCCTCCCCTTCAAGGGGAGGGTTGGGTGGGGATGGTGTTGGAAGTGGCGTCTGATGCGTGCAATCGTCGCGTCGACAAGGAGCGCCCCTCACCCCAGCCCTCTCCCCATCGATGGAGCCGATGGGGAGAGGGGGCAAAGAAGCGTGGTCGTCTCAATTTCCGATGCGCAACTCGTTGCGATGCGCAACTCGTTCCGATGCCCAGCACATTCCAACACCCTACACATTCCGATACCTCGCGCCGATACCTAGCCTCTTCCGAAACGCAACTCATATCACTGCATTGCCGCGTAAACCGCACGCGCCGATTTCAGATAGTCGAGTGTCGCGGTCTTTTCCGCGGCACTGTTGTAGTCGTTGCGCGCTGCCGACGTTTCGATAACGCGATCGAGCCAGCGCGCGAAGTAGGCAGCATCCGCAGGCGAGCGGGCGGCTTTTCCGTCGACGGTCACGTAAACCGGACTTGTCGTTGCATACGGATAGATGTCGAGGACGAGCGGGTGCGCCTCCTTGCTCCAGGCTCGCAGCAGCAGCCAGCCGCTGCCGTTCAGCGCGACGGTGCCGCTGACATCGGCTTGCGTGTGCGCACCGCCGAGCTTGTGCGTCGCCACGACCTTGCCGTTGTAGACCAGCTCGAGATGCTCGACCGGCGCGAACGACCGCAGGGCGGCGTGATAGGTCACTTGCCGCGGCCCACTCGACGCCAGTTCGTCGCCCGGATGTTTGCCGTCGACCTCTAGGCCGAGCAGCGCCGCATTTGTCGCAAACGTCCTGCCGTGCGTGAGCGCGTCGCGCAACGACTGCGGCGTGTCGCTGCCGGCGGTGTCGAGGAACACGCGATTCATGCCGACCGGGCCGCGCAGCGACGCATAGTTCGTCATCGCATCGGTGCCGGCGCCGGCCGGCAGGCGGAATCCACAATTGAGCAACTTATACCAGACCTCGTTCGTGACGAGATGGTCGTCGAAGCCGACCGCTTCGTAGTAGTCCACCTTGCCGAGCGCAACATCGGCCGGCAGTCCGTTCGTCAGAACGGGATCGGTCTCCGGCGGCGTATCGAACGGATGCGCGTAGCCGACCAGTCCGTGCTGCGCATGAGTCAGGTCGGCGATCGCGCCATTGGTCGGATAGACGCTGGTCAGCGCGCTCTGCTGGTAGCCGGCGAATCCTGGCGTAAGGTAGTGATCGTCGAGGAACAGCAGGCCCAGGTGGCCCCAGTAACTCGAGTGATACTCCTGCGCCTGCAGCAGCAGCACACCGTCCTTCTGCAGCGGCGGCGTGCCGAAGGCGGCGATGTCGGGCACGCGTTCTTCCTTGTTGACGATGAGGTTGAACAGCGCATCGAGGTGCTCGGCGCGCGCCTGCTGCATCAGCCCCTCGGAATTCTGGCGGTAGTGGCCGCCGTAGTTCATGTGCAGGTGCAGGTCGGCGCTGACGAACTTTCCATAACTGTCGGGCAGCCGCAACGGCGTGAGCACGATCTGTGCGGTCGCGCCATTGGCCTTGACTTGTACGTCGCGCTGCGCCGCAGCGTAGTCCATGCCATGCGTCACGACGACATGCGCCGCGCCGAGCGGCACATCGACCGTGCAATCGCCGGCACAGTGGAAGTAATGGTTTTCGAACGGCTGCAGGCTGCGATCGAAGCCGTCGTCGGCGTGCATCCAGGAATTGTCCGGGGCATAGGCACGGGCATCGGCCGCGACGACGCTGACGCGCGCGCCAACGCTTGCGCCTTCTTCGTCACGCACGCTCAGGTGCAGCGCGGCGCGCGGCGTCTTGTACTTGCGCTGCGAGGCAATGACCGGCGTCGCCGCACCGCCGACCAGAGTCTGTACCCACAGCGACGTATCGCCGCTGTCGTTGCTGATGTAGCCGACCCGCGTGCCGTCGGCCGAGAAGCGCGCATCGGTGCGATCGAACTCGCCGAACGTCAGCGGCAATGGGGCAGCGCCATCGATCGTCGTCAG
>DATIEJ010000352.1:0-5147 GCA_035455825.1 Rhodanobacteraceae bacterium
GATCGCCGCAACGATCGCCACGGTCAGCACGATTGCCGCGATTTCGAACGGCAGCAGGAACTGCGTGAACAGCGCATTTCCAAGCCAGGCCGTATTCGACAGTTGCGCAGCCGCGGCCGGCTCGGGAACGACTGGCAGCGCGTACATGACCCGCACGCCGACCAGCAGCAGCATTTCGACCAGCATGACGATCGCTATGCCGATGCCGACCGGCAGGTAGCGGATGAAACCTTCGCGCAGCGGTTCACTGTTGATGTCGAGCATCATGACCACGAACAGGAACAGCACCATGACTGCGCCGACATAGACCAGCACCAGCGCGATCGCGAGGAACTCCGCCTGCACCAGCAGCCACAGCGCGGCGCTCGTGAAAAACGCCAGCACGAGGAACAGCGCCGCGTGCACGGAGTTCTTCACGCTGATCACGGCCAGCCCGGCCAACGCCAGCACCGTGGCGAACAGGTAGAACAGAATCAGATCCCAGGGCAGAGTCATCGACGTCTCTCTAGCGAAAAGCCGCGTCTTGCGAGCGGGCCGCGGCAATTTCCTTCTCGAAACGGTCGCCGATCGCGAGCAACTGCGGTTTCGTGACGATGTTTTCCCCGCGCCGCTCGAAATGGTACTCGTGGATGTTCGTCTCGACGATCGAGTCGACCGGGCAGCTCTCTTCGCAGAATCCGCAGTAGATGCACTTGAAAAGGTCGATGTCGTAGCGCGTCGTGCGGCGCGTGCCGTCGGCGCGCTGCTCCGAGTCGATCGTGATCGCCAGCGCCGGGCACACCGCTTCGCACAGCTTGCAGGCGATGCAGCGCTCTTCCCCATTCGGGTACCGGCGCAGCGCGTGCAGGCCGCGGAACCGGTTCGACTGCGGGATCTTCTCCATCGGGTAGCGCATCGTGTACTTGGGCTTCCACATGTACTTCATGGTCAGGCCCAGACCCTTGAACAGCTCGATCAGCATCAGGCTCTTCAGATAATGCGCGACGCGTTTCATGACATGGCCTCCACTGCCGGTGCAGGCCCGACAACTCCGAAATAGACGAGGCAGCCGGCGACGAAGATCCAGACGATCGCGAGCGGAACGAATACCTTCCAGCCCAGACGCATGATCTGGTCGTAGCGGTAGCGCGGAAATGCGGCGCGGAACCACAGGAACAGGAACGCAAAGAAGAAGGCCTTGGCGAACAGCCACCACCAGCCGGCGACGCCGAGGATCGGCAACGAGGCCGGGAACGGCGACAACCAGCCGCCGGCGAACAGGACCGGCGCGAGGAATGAAACCAGGATCATGTTCGCGTATTCGGTCAGGAAGAACACCGCGAACGGCGCGCCGGAGTACTCGACGTGAAAGCCGGCAACGATTTCCGATTCGCCTTCGGCCACGTCGAACGGGGCGCGGTTGGTCTCGGCGACACCGGATACGAAATAGATCACGAACAACGGCAGCAGCGGCAGCCAGAACCAGCTGAGCAGGCCATACGGCCCCGCTTGCGCGCGCACGATCTCGGACAAGTTCAGGCTGCCGGCGCAGATCAGCACGCCGACCAGCGCCAGGCCCATCGCGATTTCGTAGCTGACGACCTGCGCCGCGGAGCGCATTGCTCCGAGGAACGCGTACTTCGAGTTCGACGCCCAGCCGGCCAGGATGATGCCGTACACGCCCATCGAGGTCATCGCGAGCAGGTACAGCAGGCCGGCATTGACGTCCGCGAGCACGAGCTTCGCATCGAACGGAATCACCGCCCACGCGGCCAGGGCCGGTGTCAGCGCAATCAGCGGCGCGAGAAAAAACAGCACGCGGCTTGATTTCGCCGGGACGAGGTATTCCTTGAGCAGCAGCTTGAAGACGTCGGCGAATGTCTGAGCCAGGCCGAACGGGCCGACGCTGTTCGGTCCCATGCGCACGTGCATCCAGCCGAGTACCTTGCGTTCCCACCACACGTACATCGCGACCGAGATGATGACCGGCACCGCGATGCAGAGGATGCAGACGACGAGCCACAGCACCAACCCGATATTGCCGAAGCCGAGCAGCAGGTCGCGCAGCGAGTTGAACGGATGCAGGATCCAGTTCACGGTCAGGCCCTCGCTACCGTCAGCGCAGCGCCGGTCGGCGGCAGTGCGCGGGTCTCGGACCAGGTCGATTCGATCCACACGGCACCGCGCGGGACCGCGCGCGTGATCACGACCGGTAAAACGACTTCCACATCGCCACTCTTCACGCTGGCGCTGGCATCGTTCGCGAGTCCCAGCGCAAGCGCATCTTCAGGATTCAAACCGACTGCGGCCTTGCCGGTCAGCGGATGCGCCTGCAGCGCCGGCGAACGGCGCACAACGGCATCGCTGCGATACAGAGGAACCGTCGCAACCCGAACGAGGCCAGAACCGGCCGGCGGCGCGGATGCGGCGCGTGGATTTTTCGGCAGGTTGAACTTCGCAGCGAGCGCACCCTGCAGTTCTGCACGCAACTCGGCCAGTTCAGTGAATGCAAATCCATCCAGTCCGAGCTGGGCGCCCAGCGCGCGCAGCACGCGCCACCCGGAACGCGCATCGCCAGGCAGCTTCGAGCCGGCCGCGACGGTCTGCACGGTGCCGTCGACGTTCATGTAGCTGCCGTCGATCTCCGGCGGCAAGCCGACCGGCAGGACCGCGTGCGCCGTGCGCTTAACGCCATTGCAGGCATAAGCGCCGATGTAGACATGGAAATCGGCCTTGCTGCGCGCCGCGTCGTAGGCAGCCGAGGAGCTCGTGTCCTGCGATCCGGCATGCCAAGTAAGCAGCGCGCGTGGCGGCTTTGCGAGCAGACCCGCGGCATCGAGGCCGCCGGCGTGCGGCGTGACGCCGACGCGCGCGAGCCCCGCCGCATTCGCGCCGGCAGGAATTTCGTTGTACGCAGCGCCGGTTGCCGCCGCGACGAAGCGTGCGGCCGCGCGCAGCAGCGACGACTGCGGATGCTGGACCGCGCCGTCGCCGAAAATCACGACCGCACTGCCCTGCTTCAACGCCGCGTGCAGGCTGCGCGACGCATCGTCGGCAGCGAGGCTGGAAATTGCGCCGGCGACGGCGTCCGAGTCCGGCAGGTGCCCGTCGTCGTTCGCGACCTTCGCAAGTTTCAGCAACGCCTCGATCATGCCGGCCGGGGTCGTGATTGCCTTGCCTGCCAGCTCGAAGTTGAAATCGAAATCGAGCGGATTGATCGCAAATACCTTCGCGCCATGCTTCCATGCCACGCGGATGCGGTGGCCGAGCAACGGCTGTTCGTGGCGCGGATTGCTGCCGACAAGCAGGATCGCGCGCGCCTTCTCGATCTGCGCAAGCGGCATCGCGAACGTCGCACCGGCGGCGCCGTCGGCGAAATCGAGCGTGCGCAGACGGTGATCGATGTTGTCGCTGCCGAGGCCGCGCACGACCTTGGCCAGCAGCCAGCCTTCCTCGCACGACGCGAGCGGCGCAACCAGCGCGCCGAGTTCGGCGCCGGCATGCCTGCGCAATCCGTCCGCGACGAACGCGATCGCCTCTTCCCAGCTGGCCTCGACCAGTTCGCCGTCCTTGCGGATCATCGGCTTGGTCGCGCGATCGCCGGCGTACAAACCCTCGTGCGAATAGCGGTCGCGATCGGACAGCCAGCATTCGTTGACCGCTTCGTTGTCGCGCGGAACCGTGCGCAACACTTCGCCGCGGCGCGTGTGCAGCCACAGATTCGAGCCGAGCGCATCGTGATAGCCGATCGACTCGCGCGCGATCAGTTCCCAGGCGCGTGCCTTGAACCGGAAAACCTTGTTGGTCAGCGCGCCGACCGGACAGACGTCGATGATGTTGCCGCCCAGTTCGCTGTCGATCGACTTGCCGATATACGTGCCGATTTCGAGATTTTCGCCGCGGCCGAGGCCGCCGAGTTCCGGGCTTCCGGCAACCTCGGTCATGAAGCGCACGCAACGCGTGCACTGGATGCAGCGCGTCATCTCGGTCGCGATCAGCGGCCCGAGGTCCTCATCCGGCACGACGCGCTTGCGTTCGGCGAAACGCGACACGGACCGTCCGTAGCCCATCGACAGGTCCTGCAGCTCGCACTCGCCGCCCTGGTCGCAGATCGGGCAATCGAGCGGATGATTGATCAGCAGGAATTCCATGACATTGCGCTGCGCCGACAGCGCGCGCTGCGACTGCGTGAAAATCTTCATGCCTTCCATGACCGGCGTCGCGCACGCAGGCTGCGGCTTCGGCACCGGCTTGCCGCCCATCTCGGTCTCGACCATGCACATGCGGCAATTCGCCGCGATCGGCAGCTTGTCGTG
Source organism: Rhodanobacteraceae bacterium (assembly GCA_035455825.1). GTDB lineage: Bacteria > Pseudomonadota > Gammaproteobacteria > Xanthomonadales > Rhodanobacteraceae > Rudaea. Next base: position 4,296 of record DATIEJ010000352.1, read on the forward strand.
GTAGCAGAATCGCGGAATCGCGATGCCGGCCTTGTCCGCAGCCGCGATGATCATCGAGTTCTTCGGCACCTGCATCTTGCGGCCGTCGATTTCGATGTTGACCATGTCCGGTGGCGCGGCCGGCGCCGTCGGCTGCGCGCTCATGCCGTCACCCGCTCAAAAGCGATAAAGATTGAACCACGAAGAACACGAAGAACACGAAGAACACGAAGGAAAGCAACACGAAGAAAAGCGTCTGGTGAAAGATCAGCGGCACGACTCGCGTCAGCGAAGCATGCGACACGGCCAAAGGCAAGCGACGCAACACTCACTCCGCTCTTCTTCGTGTTCTTCGTGGTTAAGTCTCTTGATCCTGCGAAATTCATGCGGCGACCTCCATCGGAGCGTCGACGATCGAGCGCTTGTTCGCCACGAAATATTCGAACTCGTTCCAGTAGTGGCGCAGGAAGCCCTGCACCGGCCAGGCCGCGGCCTCGCCGAATGCGCAGATCGTGTGGCCTTCGATCTGGCCGGCCGCCTGCTTGAGCATCTCGACATCGGCCATCGTCGCATTGCCCTCGACGATGCGCGTGAGCACGCGATACATCCAGCCGGTGCCTTCGCGGCAGGGCGTGCACTGACCGCAGGACTCAGCGTAATAGAAGCGCGCGATGCGCTGGCACGCGCGCACCATGCAGGTTGTCTCATCCATGACGATGACCGCGCCGGATCCGAGCCCGGAACCGGCCTTCTGCAGGCAATCGTAATCCATCGTGGCGTTCATCATCGTGTCGGCCGGCAGCACCGGCATCGATGACCCGCCGGGAATCACCGCTTTGAGCTTGTGACCGTTGCGCACGCCGCCGGCCATCT
>DATIEJ010000353.1:0-8761 GCA_035455825.1 Rhodanobacteraceae bacterium
CGCATAGATCGCCGCGGCGCCGACGTTGACGTCGACCGCCGGCGACCACGGCGCTTCGCCGACGGTCGAGGAATGCACGACGTAGCACTGGTTCTCGAGCGCGCGCGCCTGGCTGCCGATGCGCACGCGCCAGTAGCCGGCGAGCGTATCGGTGCAGCTCGGCACGAGCACGATGTCGGCGCCCATTTCGACCTGGCGCCGGGCGATCAGCGGGAACTCGCTGTCGTAGCAGATCGAAATGCCGATGCGGCCGAGCTCGGTGTCGAACACGCGGACCTCGTCCGCCGCGTGGATCAGCCACTGTTCGGTCTCGAAACGCGTCATCTGCAGCTTTTCCTGGAATTCGCTGCGGCCATCCGGATGAACCAGGTACGAGCGGTTGTGATAGACCTCGCCGTCGATGCGCGCCGGGAAGGTGCCGGCGCAGATGGTTACATTGTGCTTGCGCGCCTGGGCGGCGAACAGCGCGAGGAATTTCGGCAACAGGTCCTGCAGCGCGGCAAGCTGATCCGGCAGCGAGCCATGGATTTCCGGGGCGAACAGTGAGGCCAGTTCCATGCTGAAGTATTCGGGAAACACGAGCAGCCGGGCGCCGTTGCGCGCCGCGTCCCCGACCCAGCGCGCGATCTTCGTTTCGTAGGTCGCCCAGTCGCCGAGAAATTCGATCGGGTACTGCGCGGCGGCGATGCGGAACGGGCCGTTCATCGCGCATCTCCGGACGGCGCGGGCGAGGCCAGGGTCTTGGTCCAGAAACGCATCGTCTTGGCGCTCGGCTCGCTCTCGTCGACATCCTTCCAGACGTACTGTGTCTGCAATTCCGGACGTTCTCTGTAACCGAAGCGCTGCCAGACCGCGTTCAACGGCGCGTAGTCGCTCGGGCACAGCGGATGGCCGGGCGCGCGGCGCACGCCGCAGAACGTGCACAGTTCGATGCCGGGCAGTTTCGAGGCGTGCTGTTCGCGCGCCTGGAACAGGTGCTTGTAGATGCCGCGACCGCGATAGGCGCGGCGCAACACCGACTCGCCGCAGTAGAACACCTTGTCGACGTCGTAGCCGTTTTCGAGGAACGGGCGCTGGAACTCCGGCGTCTCGTCGGCCATCGGCAGGCCGGTCGACGCGCCGATCAACTGCGCCCCGTCGTAGACCAGGACGGCGAGGCTGCGCGGCGACCTCACATAGGTCTGCAGGTACTTGCGCTCGTAGTCTTCGTCGCCGTCGTAAAGGTACGGAAACTCGCGGAACACCTCGATGCGCAGGCGCGCAAGATCGTCGACGTACGGCGCGATTGCCGCGCCGGTGACGCGCTTGAAGATGAAGGTGTTGGACGCAGTCATTTGGTTCGTCGAAGCAGCGGATCTCGAAGGAACACCTCTCCCGCTGGCGGGAGAGGTCGCCGCGCATGGCGCGGCGGGTGAGGGTGGCGCATGACCAAAGCAGTACGGCTTTCGGATACGCCACCCTCATCCGGCCTACGGCCACCTTCTCCCGCCAGCGGGAGAAGGGAAGGCGGGAGCGTGGCGCTCCGTGCTCAGCTTACCTGCGCAATCCAGTCTTGCAGGTTGTAATAGTTCGTGATGCGCGCGACTTTTCCGTCGCGCACGTCGAAGAAAGCGCCGGCCGGCAGGACGTATTTCTGTCCGTGCGCGGGCGGCAGTCCCGGATCGCTCGCGAGGTATTCGCCGTTGACGACGAACTCGGCCGCTGCGCGCGTGCCGTCGGAGTTCGCGAACACGACCATGTCGGTCAGATGTTCCTTGTAGGCGCCATTCATGCGCTGCATGAATGCGCGGAACGCGACCTTGCCGACTTCGCGCCCGCCCTGGTTGACGTCGTGGATGACATCATCGGCCAGCAAACCCTCGAACGTCTGCATGTCGCCGGCGTTGAACGCGGCGTAGTACTTCCTGATGAGGTCGATCGTGGCTTGCTGCTGCATGGCATCGGTCCGTGCGAAGGGAAATGTCTCGGCTCCTGCCGCCGCTGGAAGAAGACAATGCAGGAGCAAATGGGTCGGCCGCAGCGCGATTCAAGTCCGGCTGCGATCGGCGCGGCCTAGAATGCGTCGCCGCCGGCGGACACGGCCTTTTCCAGGCTGTCGCCAAGCGGGCCGATTTCGTCGATCAGACGGTCGAGTTCGGCCGGCGTGATCAGCTCGTACGGGCGGTTCTCGCAAAGGTGCAGGTACGGTGAGCCATCGAGGTCGCTGACGGCCAGATATCCGAGGCGCTGCTCCCAGTTGAAGCGCAGGCAACGCTTGGCGTCCATGCCGGTCAGCGGACCGATCGGCGTCGAGACGCGCAAATAGCGGCGGCCGTCCTCGCCTTCGAGTTCGGCCAGGTGCACGCCCTGATGGCGCATGCCGCCCTCGGTCGGCATGTCGAAGCTGATGAGGTATGGATCGTTGATGCGCACCGGGAACCGGGCGTTGATATGCGAACGGACTTCTTCGAAGGTTTGCACGGGCTTCTCCAGATCAGCGCAGCGCTATGCTAACGTGCCGGGCGCATGAAGCAAGCCCTGGGCGAAAAACCCGAGTATGCCGCAATACGGCGCGTGATCGCCGCAATTCCCCGCGGCAGCGTCACCAGCTACGGCGAAATCGCCGTGCGCGCCGGATTGCCGGGCCGCGCGCGCCTCGTGGGCCGCGTGCTCGCGGACGCCGGCGCCGGGGCGAAATTGCCCTGGCATCGCGTGCTGCGATCGAACGGCCGATTTGCGTTCGCGCCGGGCAGCCGCGGATTCCGCGAACAGCGCGCACGCCTGCTCGAGGAAGGCGTCGCTGTCATTGCCGGCCGCGTCGATGTCGCGAGCTTCGGATGGCAGCGCAATCTGGACGCGGAATTGTGGGCCATGCGCTGATCGTGACCGGCGTCACGAATCCGAAAATGGCCGCGCGCCTCGATTTGCACCGGCCGTCAGCGCGTTCGCGCCAATCGTCTGTGCGCGGCTGAGTCATCACGAAATCTCGACTGTTTCGTACTGCAGACTCCGGCACCGAAGCGGCTTCCGTCGGGGTTGCCGGCCATGCCGGTACGGATCGTGGGCCGATTTGAGTTCCCGATCGAATGCTGCGCGTCGAATGTTCGCTTTCGGGATCGCACTGCGTTGGCTTTTTTAAAGACCCGGCTGCACGACCGGCGGCGAAAGGAATGGAACAGGCAGGGGAGAGCGGCAACATGGTGCATGTCGGTGCGGTCCTGTTGCGCGCTGCAGCGCGCTGCGCGTTTGCGGTAATGATGCTGTCGGCGCCGCCGCTGTCGGCCGCCGCGCTCAGCCACTTTCCCGATCCGATGTTCCACGACGGGATGGAAGGTGCCGGCGCTGGACCGTTCAACGACTTCGACGCCGCGCGTTTCCTCGCACAGGCCACGTTCGGACCGAACGACGCTGACATTGCCGACTTGCGCGCGCGCGGCTACCAGGGATGGATCGACCGGCAGATGGATCCTGTCCAGACCCCGCCGTCGTCCCAACTGGCCTACTACAGCTGGGTGTCTGGCGGACTGGGCGAGAACACCGGCTACGGCAATATCGTCGAAGCCTGGTTCCTCGGCGCGCTCGGCGGCCCCGACCCGCAGTTTCCCGCCAATGCCGCGAAGAACCACACCGACCAGCTGCGCCAGCGGATCGCATTCGCCCTGAGCGAAATCTTCGTCATCTCCGACCAGAACACGTTCATCGACCAGCACCCGGATGGCCAGGCCTACTTCTACGACATCCTCAGCAACAACGCGTTCGGCAATTTCCGGACGCTGCTCGAGCAGGTGACGTTGAGTCCGGCGATGGGCGTCTATCTCAACATGCAGGGCAATCCGCGCGCGAACCTTGCGCAGAACCTGCACCCGGATGAAAACTATGCACGCGAAATCAACCAGCTCTTCAGCATAGGTCTGGTTGTTCTGAACCAGGACGGCACACCGTTCCTGTCGGGCGGCAAGCCGGTTCCCACCTACGACCAGTCGGTCGTGACGAACTTCGCGCATGTCTTCACGGGCTGGACCTGGGCCGGCTGCACGACGGCGGCGGTATTCAAGACTTGCGGCCAGCACGGGCTCGATTTCCAGCTGCCGATGATCGCGCCCAGTCCGTATACGTACCACGACAACGGCACCGATCTGACGAATGACATCGTCAGCAAGCAGTTGTTGAACTATCCGCCGCCCAACTATGCGGTCAATCCGGACCTGCATGCCGCAGTCAACGGCGGCGTGCTGGCTGCCGGCGGTACGCCGCAGACAGATCTCACGTTCGCGCTCGACAACATCTTCAACCACCCGAACGTCGGACCGTTCATCAGCAAGCAACTGATCCAGCGTCTGGTCACGAGCAACCCGAGCCCGCAGTATGTCCGGCGCGTCAGCAACGTATTCAACAACAACGGCAGCAATCAGCGCGGAGACCTGGCAGCCGTCGCCCGGGCCATCCTGCTCGATCCCGAAGCACGCTATGGACAGTTCCAGGATCCCGAGGTCTTCGGCAAGCTGCGCGAACCGTTGCTGCGCATCACTCACTTCTGGCGCGTGATGGGGGCGCGTCATCAGTGCGCCGCCGCTGGCTACGCGAATGGAGGTTATCTGAACCCGTACCGTTATGCCGGCTACGACCTCGCCTACGGTACCAACGACACGATCTACGGCAACGGCGTCGGCCAGGCGCCGATCAAGGCCGACACCGTCTTCAATTTCTTCAAGCCGGGTTACATCCCCGGCGGCGAGATGGCTGCCGCCGGTTTGCTCGGGCCGGAGTTCCAGATCAACACCGATACGCTGATCAGCAATTCGACTACTGCCATCATCCAGTTTTACGGACAGGGCTTCGATATCAGCGATGCGCCGGCGTGCACTGGCTATGGACCACCCGGCGAAGTCGCGATCGATCGATCATCCGACATCGCGTTCCTCACCGCCAACGGCAACGCGGCGCTGATCGACCGCTACAGCAAGCTGTTCATGTCCGGGCAGATGTCGCCGTTCATGCGGCAGACGCTGCTGACCTACCTGAACTCCCTCGGCGGCAGCGCCAAGCAGCGCGTCAACGCGCTGCTGATGCTGGTCCTCACATCACCCGAATACATGATTCAGAAATAGGGGCTGGCCATGAGACCTGATCGCCGCAAGTTCATCCGCCAGACCCTGAGTGCCGCACTTGGTGGCGCCAGCGTGTACTCCGCCCTCGGCAACCTGCAGTTGCTGCAAGCCGCGACGCGCGCATCGGCGTATGCGTTCAACGACTACAAGGCGCTGGTCTGTGTATTTCTGTACGGCGGCAACGACGGCTTCAACACGGTCGTGCCGTACACGCCGGGCGCTTTCAACAGTTTCTACGGCGGGGGCGGCGTGCTCAAGCCGGTGCGACCGCAGCTGGCACTCAGTGCCGCTGCCGACCTCGGTTATTCGACACTGCATCCGCTGAATGCAACCGCGACGTCCGGTGACGGCATCCAGTACGCGCTGCATCCGCAGATGCCGGAGCTGGCGACCTTGTTCAACCAGGCGAACAGCCCGCTCGCCATCATGGCGAACGTCGGCACGCTGGTCGGTCCGGTGACGCAGAACCAATACCTGCACACGCATCCGGATCTCCCCCCGCAGCTGTATTCGCATTCCGACCAGTCCGCCTATTGGCAGTCTTCGCCACCGAGCAACACGCCGGTGACGGGCTGGGGCGGGCGCATCTGCGACATGGTCATGAGCGCGAACTCGTCGTCGGTGCCGATGCTGATGTCGTTGTCGGGGCAGGATGCATTCATCCGCGGCGAGGGTATCGACGGTTACATCATGAATGCGCAGGATCCGTTGCAGGTGCAGTTCTCCGGCACGATCAAGCCGACGTTCAACACGTTGTATGCGAACGGCACGCAGGCCAACGTCCTCGAACGCACCTACGCCGCGACGATGAATCACGCCTCGTCCACCGCAGCAACGGTAATCAATACCCTAGCCCCCGCACGTCCCTCGCCGACACAGGCGAATCCAAACCCGCCACAACAGTTCGACAGCTTCTTCACCGGCGCGACGGGTTTCAATCTCGACAGCCAGTTGCAGACTGTCGCGCAAATGATCTGGGCCGCGGTGACGACGCCGGTCGCGGGGCTGCAACGCCAGGTATTCTTCGTCAACGCCGGCGGCTACGACACGCACAGCGACGAACTCAACCAGCACACGGCCCTGCTGCCCGTGTTGTCGCGCGCGCTGGCGAGCTTCTACAACGCGTTGAACAGCGTGAACATCACGACTCCGCAGGGCCCGAGCACGCTGGCCAGCGTGGCGACCGCGTTCACCGCGTCGGACTTCGGCCGCTCGATGACGACGAACAACGGCGGCACGGATCACGGCTGGGGTTCGCATCACTTCGTGCTCGGCGGCGCCGTGCAGGGCGGAAAGTTCTACGGCAACGGTTGCGGCTTCAGTGGCGCCGCTGCGAACTTCGGCCTGGTCATGCCGAGCCTGGTGAATCCGACGCCGTCGAGTTACGGCGTGCCGTCGCCGAACCTCAACGATCCCGGCGACGGTAACGGCCGCATCATCCCGACCACGTCGGTCGACCAGTACGCGGCGACGCTGGCCCATTGGTTCGGCCTGAGCGACAGCGACATCGGCCTGGTCTTCCCGAACCTGAGCAATTTCTCCACCTCGGGAAGCTATGATCCGGCACTTGGCTACATGAAGTTCCTCGGCACGGCCTGACGAGACTACGAACAAGGCAGATGAATTCGTACCCTGATCCGCGCGGTCGCGCCGTTGGCGCAACCCTGCTGGTGCTCGCGACGTTGCTGTGCGGCACCTTCGATGCCTGCGCGAAGGAGTGGTATGTGCAGTCCGGTGGTGCGGGAGTGGCGTTCTCGCCGCAGTTCCTGACGATCCACGCGGGCGACAGCGTGACCTTCCTCAACCTCGGCGGTTACCACAATGCCGTCGCCGACGATGGATCGTTCCGTTGCGCGCATGGCTGCGACGGTGATGGCCAGGGCGGCAGCGGAAACGCCAGCGACTCGCTCTGGCTTGCCACGGTGGCGTTTCCGACTCCGGGGACGGTGGGATATTTCTGCGAACCCCACGGTTCGCCCGGCAGCGGCATGTACGGGACGATCGAAGTCCTCGCATTACCGCCACCGGTGCCGGTCGACCCGGCTCCGAGCGGAAGCGCCAAGGTCTACGCGTTGCTGGCTTTTGCTCTCACGCTGGTCGGGTTGCTGCGGTTGCGCGGATCGCGCGCTGCCGCGCGATCGAGTCAGCGCACTGTGCGTGACCGGCGACGCCAGCTCAGCCCGGCGCCGAGCACCAGCGCCGCACCGAGCAAGAAATAGAGCGCGACGCCGCCGTTCGGAACGGCATCGATCGCCGTCTGTTGCGGCGGCGGGGGCGGTGCGGGCTCCACGGTAATCGTGCCGAACATGCCCTGTCCCGCGGCGCCGTGAATTTCGCAGTGATAGCCGACCGTGCCGGGCGACGCCAGCGTGATCGTCGAACTCCATGGCCCGGAATCCGGATCGCCACCGCTGCCGATGCAATTCTGCGCACAGCGAAACGTCCCGTCGTCGGCGACGACATTGTGGAAGCCGCCATTGTTGACGAACGTGACCGTGTCGCCCGCCACGACCGTGAGCGTAGCGGGCGAAAAGGCGAGCTGCGCGCCGCCGACATTGACGGTCCAGTTCGCTGCATCGGCATTGATCGTGACGAAGGCGAACAGGGCCAGCGCGAGCATTCCGCTACGCGCAAGGCCGCGATCGCGACAACGTGCAAGTCCGCCCATTGGTCCCTTCCCCCGATTGGCCGCATACCCGGCCCAAGCATTGAGCATAACCGCTTCCGGATCAATCGATCAGGTCACGCTTGCGACGCCGTTGCCCGCGCATTGCCCGGACAGCCATCGCGACCGCGTCGCGCGCCGACGTGCGCAGACCGGATGGAATCGGGCATCATTCGCCCAGCATCCCTTCCTGGCCGACAACGATCATGCCGAATCTGCCGCGCGTCACCGCATCGCTGCTCGTTGCGAACGTGCTGGTCTACCTGCTGCAACAGACCGGCGGCGACAGCCTCTTGGTGAACTTTGCGCTGTGGCCTCTGGGTCCGAGTCACGTCGAACCGCTCGGCCACGGAACCTTCGTCCGGATCGGGTTCGAACCGTGGCAGCTCATCACCTACAGTTTCCTGCACGGCAGCATGACCCACATCCTGTTCAACATGCTGGCGTTGTGGATGTTCGGAGGCCCGGTCGAGAACGTGATCGGCGGCCGGCGGTTCGCGATCTTCTATTTTGCCTGCGTGCTCGGCGCGGCATGCGCGCAGCTGGCGGTCATGTATCTGTTCCAGCCGGGAAATTTCTATCCGACCGTCGGCGCGTCGGGCGGCGTGTTCGGATTGCTGCTCGCGTTCGCGATGTTCTACCCGCACGCGAGGCTGGCGCTGATGTTCGTGCCGATTCCGGTGCCGGCGCCGATTTTCGTCGCCGGCTACATGATCCTCGAACTGATCCTCGGCGTGACCGGCACGCAGGCCGGCGTCGCGCACTTTGCCCACCTCGGCGGCGCCATCGTCGGTTTCGTGCTGATCCGCTCCTGGCGAGCGTCGCGGCCACCGTACGCCTGAAACGCATGCCAGGCGACACGCCGTAGACTTCGCATTATCCGATCTTTCTTAATGCGGATTGCCGCAGATCAACACGGATTTTCGCGGATAAGAGCAGATCAAGCTGGAAGGAACGTCAGCCGCGACCAACATGGACGACCCAACTCTGAAATTGCTCTATCCGCGTT
>DATIEJ010000354.1:0-9545 GCA_035455825.1 Rhodanobacteraceae bacterium
TGAACTGGTTGCCGACGTACAGGATGTTGTGGTTCGTCGCGATGCCGACGGTCGTGTTGAAGCCGGGCCAGCTGCCCAGGCTCGATGTGACGTTCACGATCGACCAGCTGGTCCCGCCGTTGTGCGTGAAGATCACGCGACCGCCGCTGCCGGCCAGGCCGATGTGATCCAGGCTGTCGGGCGCGACGCCGAGCGTGTGGCTCGCCGAGCGGATCACGATGTTGCTCGCGGGCGACGTCCACACGGCGCTCCAGCTGTCGCCGCCATCGCTGGTCTTGAGCGCATAGTGCTGCGTGTTCGTGAAGAACACGTGACCGGTCGGATCAGCCACCGGCGTCGGCGTCGTGATCGGCGTGACGAAGTACGAGTCTTTGTACCACGGGAAACCGGGGCCGCCGCCGGCCAGGTTCGACGTGTTCAGCAAGCGGTCGTACTTGGCCTGGTTGCTCGGCGGATTGGACTTCCAGCGGCGGATGTCGAGGAAGTACAGGCTGCCCATCGAGATGTCGTCGTTGGCCTGGCTCCAGCCCGTACCGAAGCCGTCGCCGCCGATCGAACCGGTGAACGTGCCCTTGTTGACGCGGAACAGCGTGCCGTTGTCCTGCAGGCCGATCAGCGTGTTGTCCGAATGCACCGGTCCGACCGACAGCGAATAAATCAGCGTCGTCACGAGGCCCTGGTTGGCGTTGTCGGAGAACGACTTGCCGGCGTCGTCGCTGTAGAAGATGCCGCCATCGTTGCCGAAGAAGATGCGCGGCGACTTGCCGGCCAGCGATACGGCGGCGGCATGGAAGTCGGCGTGCGCGTACGGCAGATTGTAGTTCGTGCCTGGGCCCCCGCCCTGATAAGCGGACAGGCTGCCCAGCCAGTTCGTCAGCAGTGTCCACGTATTGCCGCCATCGCGGCTGACCGCCGAACTGTAGTTGCCGCCCGCGTACAGCGTATTGCCGCTCGCATCGGCCGGATCGGACAGGATCATCTGGTTGTACCAGGCCTGGCCGTGCATCAGGTTGACGTCGGGGTTGAAGATGTTCGGATTCGTCGGGACTTTCGCGTTCACGCCCAGAGCCGTGAAGTTCTGGCCGCCGTCGGTCGACTTGTAGATGTCGCGCTGGTTGCTGCCGTCGTACTCGGACGACAGCGCGTACACGATGCTGTTGCCGGGGCCGCCGCCGGTGAGCGTCGTGCGGCCGGTGTTGAAGTTGTAGCCCAGATCACCCAGATCCTGGATGTAATCCCAGGACGCGCCCTGATTGGTCGAATAGTAGACCACCGTGAACTCGTAGCAGTTCGGGCAGACCGTCCAGTAGGCCCGCGACAGGAGCCAGCCGGTGCTCGACTTGAACAGACTCCAGTCCTCCGGGAAGTAGTCGAAGCCGGCCAGGTACGCTTCGAATCCGGGATCGACCGAGACGTAAGTGAAGGTTGCGCCACCGTCGGTCGACCGATACAGGCCGACATCCGTGCCGACCAGCACGATGTCATTGGCCGTCGTCGAACCGACCGACGTGTCGACCTTGACGTCGAGGACTTCCGAAACGCCGGGAAGTCCGACCGGCGCGGACCACGTGTCGCCGCCGTCGGTCGACTTGTAGATGATGCCGCCGACGCCGAGGTCGAACGGATCGCCCGAGCCGATGTAGATCACGTCGGGCGTGCGCCCGAAAGCCGCGCTGCCGCCGGCCGTGGCATAGATGCCATCGGTCTTCGGCACCCACTTGGGCTGCGAGGCGCTGAAATTGGTCGTCTTCCACAAGCCGCCGCCCGAGGTCAGCAGGTAGACCGTATCGGCCTTCTGCGGGCGCGGATCCGGCAGGATCGTGCGCATGCGGCCGCTGTTGTCCTTGGCCTTGTTCACGCCGTTCTGGAAGCGCGTGATGTTGGTCGGGCCGATCGAAGTCCACGCGCCACCGACGGTGGGGGCCTTCTTGCTCTGGATGCGAGCGGCTTCTTTCAGGACGAGGCCGCGCGCCTCGGGGCTCACGCTGCCGCCGAGCGTCGCTTTGCGCGCCTCGAGGCGGCCCATCGGCGATTCCGCGCTGTCGCTGCCGACCGATGCCGGAATGTCGCCGCGCTGGATGCGGCTTTGATAGTTGTCGTCCGGAGCGGCCGCGTGTGCGACACCTGCGCCGAGGACCAACGTACAAGCCAGGACGAAGAAACGACTGTTCCGCACGTTCATGTGCCACCCCTGAAGGTTGAGTTGGATGTCAGCCTGAAGACGGAGTGACCCCTGGTCCAGGCGACGGGTCCGGCACTTTAACTCACCAAAGTGTGACGTGGTAGACCTTTGCTGTCGGATTTTTGTCCATTTACATATCTTTCCGCGCCAGCGCCGTTCAGGAAGGTTCGGCCTCCCGGGTGATATCCGGCAGCGCAGAACGGCCTTGCTTCCGTTGGCGCGGCCGGGCGCACCGAGGCGTCCACACGGGCTCGGACGCGCGGCGTGAGGGTCGGCGGTCCTAGGACTTTTCCGCAGTCTTGGTCTTCTGCTCGGCGATGAATGCCTTGATGTGCTGCTCGAGCACCGGCAGCGGCACCGAGCCGATGCCGAGCACTGAGTCGTGGAATGCGCGGATGTCGAACTTCTCGCCGAGCTCCTTCTCGGCCAGCGCACGCAGCTCGAGTATCTTGATCTCGCCGAGCTTGTACGACAAAGCCTGCGCCGGCCAGGAAATGTAGCGGTCGACTTCGGTCTCGACTTCGTGCTGGCTCAGCGCCGTATGGTCGGCGAGGTAACCGATCGCCTGCGCGCGCGTCCAGCCCTTGTGATGCACGCCGGTGTCGATGACCAGGCGCGCGGCGCGCCACATTTCGTAGGTCAGCCGGCCGAAATCGTCGTACGGCGTCTGGTAAATGCCCATTTCCTTGCCGAGCTTCTCGCAATACAGCGCCCAACCCTCGCCATACGCCGAGATGTATTCGTGGCGGAAGTCCGGCACGGATTTCTGTTCCTCGACCAGCGAACCCTGGAACGAATGCCCGGGCGCCGATTCGTGCAGGGTCAGCGCGACGAGGTTGTACAGCGAGCGCGACGGCAGATCGTAGGTATTGAGCCAGTACGTGTGCGCGCCGCCGCGGCCGGCGGTCCAGAACGGCGCAATCGCCGCCGGCACCGGTTCGATGCCGAAACGCCCGCGCGGCAGCAGGCCGAAATACTGCGCGAGCTTGCCGTCGACGCGCTTGGCGATCCACGACGCGCGCATCAGCAGCTCATCCGGCGTCTTGGCGGCGAACTGCGGATCGCTGCGCAGGAATTTCAGGAACGCCGGAAAGTCGCCGTTGAACCCGGTCGCCTTCATCGTCTCCTGCATCTGCGCATCGATGCGCGCGACTTCCTTCAGGCCGATCTGGTGGATCGCTTCCGGATCGAGGTCGAGCGTCGTGTACTGGCGGATCTGCTGCCGGTACCACGCCGTGCCGTCGGGCACCGCCTCGGCCGCGAGCGTGTTGCGCGCATGCGGCACGTAGTCGTCGCGAAAGAACTTGAGCAGCCTGGCGAACGCCGGCACGACGCGGTCGTGGATCGCCTTGACGCAGTCCGCGCGCAGGCGCGCCTGTTCGTCGGCCGGAATGCCGGCCGGCAGCTGCTTGAACGGCTTGTAGAAATCGCTTTCCTCGGCGTTCTTGACTTCTGCAATTGTGGAAATCGATACGTCGCGCCCGTCGAGCACCGCGCGCGGCACGGTGAAGCCGCGCTTGATGCCGGCGCGCATGTTGACGATCTGTTCGTCGAAATAGCGCGGCACGTCGTTCAGCCGCGCGATGTAGTTGCGTGCGTCGAGTGCGTTCTTCAGCGGCCGGTTGGCCATGAAGCCGAGATCGGACCAGAACTGCGAGTCGCTGTTGAACGGCATCTCGTAGGCGCGGAAGCGGATTTCCGCGGCGAGGTTTTCGATCTGCGGCCGATACACGGCCAGATTGACCTGGTTGTCGGCCGACAGCTCGGCGGCGGTAATGCCGTCGAGCCGGCGCAGCACGTCGTTCCAGTACTTCAGCCGCGCCGCCTGTGTCTTCGCATCGACGGCCGGCAGGCGGTCATCATGCGCGCTGGCTTCGCGGTCTTCGCTGTCGAGTCCCGGAAACTGCTCGCGGCGCCAGGTCCATTCCTGCGTGTAGATCGCCTTGAAGCGATCGTCCGCCGATTCGGCCTTCGCCGCCGGCGCGTGCGCCGTTGCCACGATCGCCATCGCGGCGAATACCACCGTTCCGAGCCAATGCTTCATCGCAGGATTTCCCAGGGTCGCAAGCGGACAATGATCGCATCCTTTCGCGCTCCGGGGAGTGCCGATGGATGGGCTGGCTGTCGGGCTACCCTTCGCGGCCGCCGGTGCGCTGGTCGCGGACGGCATCGTCGACGCTGGAGTAATCCAGCGCCGACGATGGCACCTGCGCGAGGTTCGCGCGCAGCAGCGCGTCGCGGCTGGCTTCCTTCAGTCGCGCAAGACGAATGCCGATCGAGCGCGCCGCGAGCCATGCGCAGAATTCGCCGAGCGCTTCGAGCGCTGTGCTGTCGAGGTCCGGCGATTCTTCCAGGCTCAGCACGACGAACTCGAGCACGGAGCGATTCGCGCCGGCGTGCTGCAGCACCTGTTCGCGCGCCATCGCCAGCAACGGCTCGGCGTTGGCGAAGAACAGCGGCTCTTCCGGCCGCAAGACCAGCATGTCCGGCACGCTGGCCGCGCCCGGATAGCGCAGGACGTTGACATAGTCGTGCTCGCCGACGCGGCCGAGCACGGCCAGGCGCGGACTTGCCAGCTGGCGCAGCAGCATCGCCAGGCTGAAGGCGATCGCCGCGAGCAGGCCGTCGAGCACGCCGAACGCCAGGACCGCCAGCACGGCGATCACGACGACGAGACGATCGCGCTGCCAGCGGAAATAGTCGCGGAACACGCTCAGGCGCAGCGACTTTCCAACCGCGTGGATCACGACGGCCGCGAGCACCGGCTGCGGTATGCGTTCGATCCAGGGCAGGACCAGCAGCAACGCCATCAACACGGCGCCGGCCGCGCACAGGCCCGCCAGCCGCGACTGCGCGCCGGCGGCTTCGTTTGCTGCCGTGGCCGAGTAGCCGGCGCCGACCGGCGTCCCATGCAGCAGACCCGACAACAGGTTGGCCACGCCCAACGCAAGCAGATCGCGGTTCGGCTGCATCGCATCGTTGTGCTTGAGCGAAAACGTGCGAATCGAACCGTACGATTCGGCGTACAGGATGAACATCAGCGCGAATGCATCTTCGGTCAGGGTCAGCCACTGCACGCCGCTCGGCAGCGCGAACGTCATCAGTGCGGGCGACAGATCGATCGGACCGATCACGGCGACCCCGTGCGCGGCCAGCCACGGCGACGCCGCGATGCTGCCGACGATCACGAGCAAGGCACCCGGCGCGTAGCGGAATTTCTCGCAGGCGAACAGCACGAGCAACGCGGCAACGCCGCATCCGAGCGTGACCGGATGCCAGGCCGGCACGCCGCGCAGGACTTCGATCAGCTGCGGCACGAATCCGGCGGAATGCGCCTCGATGCCGACCAGATGCGGCCACTGCTTGAGCACGATGACCAGTGCCAGTCCGAAAGCAAAGCCGCGCAGAACCGGCCGCGCAATCAGGTTCGACATTGCGCCGAGGCGCAGGCCGCCAGCGCACAGGAACGCCGCTCCGGTAGCGGCAACCAGAACCGACGCCAGCACGACGCGACGCAGCGGGTCGCCGGCGGCGAGCGTCAGCGTTGCCGCGGCGAGTACCGCGGCCGATGACGAGGTCGCCGAAATGATCGCGTGGCGGCTGCGGCCGATCAGCCCGTAGCAGGCCAGGCCGGCGAACAGGCCGATGATGCCGGCTTGCGGCGGCAGGCCGGCGAGACCTGAATAGGCGACCGCTTCGGGCAACAGCAGTCCGGCAATCGACGCACCCGCGAGCAGATCGCGCAGGCGCGGCCGGCCGGCTGCGCTCTGCATCATGCTTCGGCGGCGTCCGGATCGCCGCCGACGTGGCGCAGGTACGCGGCCAGTCCGCGCTCGGCCGTCTCGATGAACACTTCGTCGTTTTCGCTGAACGTCACGATCCGGTCGGGACGGAAATTGCGGAAATCCTCGCGCAGCCGGCACCACGCGCCAAGCGTCCACGCACCGCCCCAGAACGCCAGGCACAACGGCTCGACCGCGCGCGCGCTGACGGTGCCGGACTTGTCGCGATACTCCATCTGCAGGACGCGATTGCCGCCGATCGCCGCATGCAGCCGGTCGATCACGCCGGTCGTTTCGATGCGGTTTGCACGCGGCGGCGCGAAGATGCGTGAACGCCGCGTGCGCGCGCGCAGGTCCGGCGGCAGCACTGCTTCGATCTTGAGCAGCGCGGCCTGGGCCGATTGCGCCAGCCGCTCGCCGCCGAACGAACGCACGAACCGCGTTCCGACGACGAGGGCTTCGAGCTCATCGGCGTTGAACATCAGCGGCGGTATATCCGAGCCCTTGCGCAGCACGTAACCGATGCCGGCTTCGCCTTCGATCGGCACGCCGGACAGCTGCAGGTCGGCGACGTCGCGATAAACCGTGCGCAACGACACGCCGAGGGTTTCGGCAAGCCGGCGCGCGGGCAGTGCGGTACGGCGTCCTCGCAACGCATGAATGATCAGGAACAGTCGGTCGGCACGGCGCATCCAGCGCTTGTATCACATAAATCTGTTGCGCGAAGCGCAACGCCGACTCCCCCTCTCCCCTCGTGGGAGAGGGCAAGGGGTGAGGGGGACTTTCCGCAAACCGCGAGTCAAAAAGATGCATCGGCCCAGCGCCCCGCTCCAATCAAATACCGACGTCGCGCGCAGCGCGACACCAACTCCCCCTCTCCCCTCGTGGGAGAGGGCAAGGGGTGAGGGGGAATCTCCGCGAGCCGCGAGTCAAAAAATGCTGCGACCCTGCGCGACACCAACTCCCCCTCTCCCCTCGTGGGAGAGGGCAAGGGGTGAGGGGGACTTACCGCAAACCGCGAGTCAAAAAGATGCATCGGCCCCGCGCCCCGCTCCAGCCCTTACCCGCGCAACAGCGACCGCGGCGTCGCCGCCAGCCGCAACACCTGCGTCGCCTTCACGCGTCGTTCGAGCTCCGGCACAACCTGCGCCTTCCAGTTCGCCGACCGCAGCAGAGCCTGGAGGGCCGCATCGCCACGCGCCCGATCGGGAAATCGCGTGATCCAGGCGAAGACCCGTTCGCCTTCGCGCACCGGCAGACGTGGAAAGTTGTTCGGGCTCGTCTCGGTCTCGAACGCTGCCGCTACTTCGACGCCGGCGCGCGCCAGCGCAGGCTTCAGCGCGTGCTCGAAGTAGCCGGGGAACGAATTCGCCGTGCCCGGGTCGAGGCTGTACACCGTCACGACGACGAGTCCGCGGTCGGCATTGTCCCGTGCGCCGCTGGCGGCCCGCCGCAGGCCATCCAGACTGACGCCCGAATCGGGCGCAGCCGGCCGCAACAACAGAACGTTGTCCGTGTCGGTGAAGCTCGCGTTCGCCGCGTCGCGTCGCGCCTTCCACAGCGCGCCGCCGTAGAACGCTTCCAGCGCTTCGGCGCGCGCCGGCATATCGCGAAATCCGCGCAGCCAGACAAAACGGTTCGGATCGTCGAGGTCGTGAAACTGGCCGATCACGGTCATGCCGGCGGCCTCGAGCGGATCGACGAATTCGTCCTCGAACAATTTTGCGAACTCGTCGAACCGGCCCGGATGCAGTGTGTACTGGCGCAGTTCGACGATCGCGCAGCAGCGCGCCTTGTCGGAGTTCATGACAAGTTGATTTCTATACAAGGCCGTGGTCGCCGCGGCCAGCGCCTGGGTTCGCGCCAGTGCGGCGAACATCGCCGCGCCGGCAGTGCCGCGCAAGAATGTTCTTCGGGCAATCGCCGACAGCGGACCCCCGGCGGTCGTCATGCCGGCGACCACAGGCCGACGCGATTGCCTTCGCAATCGCGGAACTGGGCAAAAAATCCCATGCCCTCGGGCAGCGCCGTGCGCCCGACCAGCGTGTCGCCGCCGTGGCGTTCGGCCCGGTCGAGCACCGGCTTGAGGTCGCCGACACTTAAATAAACGATGCTGCCGTGCACGGTCGGCTCGCAGTCTTCGAGCTGGATCAGGGCACCGCTGGCGTTCGGTTTCGCGCCGCCCGGGAAGATCGCGATGTCGGTGCCGCCGAAACGCTCGCGCTTGAGCGGTTGCGTGAGGATCGCCTCGTAAAAGCGCTGGGCGCGGTCGAGGTCGGTGGTCGGGATTTCGAACCAGGCGGGAACGTTGGGATTCAACATGGCTGGGCTCCAGTGATCGAAAGACGTGCGGTCTGCACGTTCGTGATCCTGCGCCGGGGCTGCTGCCAGCCTGGTGTCAGCAGCCGCCCGTGTCAGCGATGGGCGTGAAGCAATATGATGGCGCCCCGGCCCTGGCTCAGATCGGCATGAACGGCAGCAGCGACGATTTCGTTGAGATTTATCCCGATGCACTGAATCCGGCGGCATGCGCCGCCCTGATCCAGCGCTTCGAGGCCAGTGGCAGCGCCACGCGCGGCGCGACCGGCGGTGGCGTCGACACGACGGTCAAGAACAGCTGGGACATCACGATCAGCGCGCAGTCGCAGTGGGCCGATGCCGAGCGCTTGTTGAACATGACGATGCTCGAGGGTCTGAAACGCTACCTGCGCAAGTACCCTTACACGGTGCTCGCTCCGCTCTGGCTGAAAATGAAGAATGCCAATGGTGAGATGGCGCTGCTCGATCCGGAAACCCTCGCCGCGCTGCCCGACGAGCGCCTGACCGCGCTGGCCAGGCGCACGTTCCGTCCGGGCGCGATCAACATCCAGAAATATATTGCCGACCAGGGCGCCTATCCGCGCTGGCATTGCGAACTGCATCCGCAGTTGAACGACCCGACCTGCGAGAACCTGCACCGTACGCTGCTGTGGACGATCTATCTCAACGAGGGATTCGGCGAAGGCGAAACCGAATTCCTGTATCAGCGCCGCAGGATCGTGCCGCGCACCGGCAGCCTGCTGATCGCGCCGGCCGCCTTCACGCACACGCATCGCGGCAACGTGCCCAAAGGCGGCGACAAATACATCGCGACCTCCTGGGTCCTGTTCCAGCGCGCCGAAGCGCAGCTGATCACGAAGTAGCGCCTCAGCGCGAGCCGAACAATTCGCCTTGCGGCGACGCCGCGCGCGGCGCTTCGAAGCGCGAACAATCGAGCGTGATGTTGCGCGTGCGTTCGTAGCCGAGGCGCCGGCGCGCGATCGCGAAGCGCTGGCGGATCAATTCGGCGAACTGACCCTCGCCGCGCATTCGCGAGCCGAAACGCGGATCGTTGTCGCGGCCGCCGCGCATCTGCCGGATCAGACTCAATACGTGCTCGGCGCGTTCGGGAAAATGCAGCTCGAGCCATTCGCGCACCAGATCCTTGAGCTCCCACGGCAGGCGCATGATGGTATACCCGGCGGCATTGGCGCCGGCCGCACGCGCCTGCTCGAGGATGCCTTCGATCCAGCGGTCGGTCAGCACCGGAATGATCGGCGCGA
>DATIEJ010000355.1:0-5266 GCA_035455825.1 Rhodanobacteraceae bacterium
ATCCGCAGGCCGACAGTGTGCTGTTGTGGACGCGACGGCCGGGCGCCGATGCGAAGGCAAGCGTGCATCTGACCTGCGAGGTCGCCGCGGATCCGGCATTCGAGCACATCGTCACGACGGCGGATGCGAAAGTCTCCGAGGCCTCCGACTGGACCTGCCGCGTGCTCGTCGGCGGCCTCGAGCCCGCGCACGAATACTGGTATCGCTTCACCGATGCCGAAGGCAATGGCAGTCGCGTCGGCCGCACCTTGACGGCGCCGGCCGACGACGATGCGCGGCCGGTGCGGTTTGCATTCGTGTCGTGCCAGAACGTCAACGACGGCGCGCAGAACGCGTACCGACGCATGATCTTCGAGGACCAGAAGGCCGCGGCGGAGAATCGCATTGGTTTTGTCCTGCATCTCGGCGACTTCATCTACGAACTGGTCTGGTATCCGGAAGACCGCCCGCAGGGCATGTACGACCGGCGCATTCGCGAGCTCGTGCGCTACGCGAATGGCGAGAAGCACGAGGACTTCCATATTCCGACCACGGTCGACGATTACCGCGCGGTCTATCGCGCATATCTGCACGATCCGGATCTGCAGGATGCGCGCGCACACTTTCCGTTCGTGGCGATGTGGGACAACCACGAATTCAGCTGGCTCGGATGGCAGAGTTTCCAGCAGTTCGGCGGCGAAACGCGCGCACGGCAGAAGCGCAAGGTCGACGCGATGCAGGCCTGGTTCGAATTCCAGCCGGCGCGGATCAGGAAGCCGAGCCCAGGCCTCGATCGCTTCGACGCCCCGCACGTCGACGAAGTGCCGATCGAAAAGTTCGACGAACACGGACTCGGCACCGAGCGCAACAATCTCGCCGCGCTGAACAGCCTGACAGGCTACCGCGCGCTGCGCTGGGGTCGCCACGTCGAGCTGATCATCACGGACCAGCGCAGCTATCGATCGGAAGATCCGATGCTGCGCAAGGAGTCGCACGCGTTTTCGAGCAAGGACTTTCCGCAGTTTTCCGCCGAGGACGCCCAGCAGATCCTCGACGCTGGCAGGACCTGGAACGGCGGCAAGCCGCCGGACACGATCCGCTTCGGCGCTGCCGACGTGCCGAACTTCCGCAAGGCGGCGCCGGCGCAGACGATACTCGGCGAAAAACAGAAGGCGTGGTTTCTCGATCGCCTGAAGTCGTCGCGCGCGACCTGGAAAGTCTGGGGCAATACGGCCGGCACGCTCGACATGCGCGCCGATCCGCAGAACCTGCCGGCCGGCATCACGCCGCGCTGGCCGGGTGCCGGCTATGCCGGATTCGGCGGCGGCGACCACAGCAGCGCCTATGTCGAACGCGCGGAGGTGTACGACTTCGTCGCCGCGAACGGCATCACCGGGTTTGCAACGGTCGCCGGCGATCGGCACAGTTTCTGGGCCGGGCTCGCGGCGAAGGCCCTGCCGCCGCAGAACTTCACGCCGGTCGGCGTTGCGTTCATCACCGGGTCGATCTCGGCGCCGGGCATCGTCGAGTCGCTCGAGCACAAATTGCCGAAGGATCACGAGTTGCGCGCGTTGTTCCTCGCCGACCGCGCGGGCAAGCCGCCGGAAGCAGCGATCAACCTGCTGCTGCGTCACGGCGTGCGCACGTGTTTCGAGTATGCGCACAGCGCCGATCTCGCCAAGGCCAAGGCCGTGTCGAATCCGGCCAACGCGCCGCACGTGGCGTTCGTCGACATGGGCGGTCACGGCTATTCGGTCGTGCGCGCCGCGGCCGACCGATTCGACGTCGAATTCGTCTGCATTCCGCGGCCGATAGAGCGCAGCGAGACGGCGGATGGCGGGCCGTTGCGCTATCGCGTCGTCCATCGGACGAAATTGTGGGCGGCGGGGGGAACGCCGAAGCTCGAGCGCGAGGTCATCGAAGGCAACGTCGACCTGATGACGTAGGGTGGGCCTCGGCCCACCGGCCTTGTCCTTTCCTGTCTCCGGGATATCGGTGGGCCAAGGCCCACCCTGCATTCTTGAACCCCTCTCCCTCGGGGAAAGGGCAGGGGTGAGGGTACGAATACGGCCTGCGCCTCGACTCTGCGAGCGCAGGGTTTTTTGCCCTTGAACCCCACTCTTGATCCGCATCAAGGCGCCCGCCGCCGCGCGGTAGCACAGTGCCGCCATGGCCACCCCACTTCCGTTCGTCGCGGACACTACGCTTTCGGGCAGTGACGCCCATGCATACCTTGCGCCGTTGTTTCTCGGTACCGCCGGTGAAAATTCCGCTGCCTTCGAACGCGCGTTGCTCGGTCTGGTGCGCGAGCACGTCCGCTGGCGGCGCGGGTTTCATCCGGACGATCCGCCCTCGATCACCGCGGCGGACCAGAACGAGCCTGGGTTCGCCGCAGCGATGCAGCGCATGGAGGACGGACTGCGCGACCTGTCTGTCCGGCTGCAGCGCTCGGCGCCGATGTTCTCGCCGCGCTATGTCGGCCACATGGCGTCGGACCTGCTGCTGCCGGGCCTGCTCGCGCATCTGGCAACGACGCTGTACAACCCGAACAACGTCAGCGCGGAGACCGCGCCGGTCACCGCCGCGATGGAAATCGAGGTCGGCCAGCAGCTCGCGCGAATGTGCGGCTTCAATACCGATCCGGCACACGGACCGGCCGCGTATGGTCACCTGACTTCCGGCGGCACCGTCGCCAACTACGAAGCGCTGTGGCTGCACCGGGCCGTGCGCTTCTGGCCGCTGGCGCTGGCCGACGCGGTCGGCAGCGATGAACAGATCGCGGAGCTGCTGGCGCGTGCGATCGGCAACGGGTCGCAAACCAGCTGGCGCCTGGTGAATCTCGATCTGCCGGCAATACTTGATCTGCATGCGAACGTGGAAGCCGCGCTCGACAAACGCGCCGATGGCCCGAAGCTGCGCGCGCAAATCGCCGCGGCGCGATTCGAACGGCTCGGCATCGCGCATTTTGCCGCGCGGCACGATCTCGCGCCGCCGGTCGTCATCTGCCCGCGCACGGCGCACTACTCGTGGCCGAAAGCCATGCAGCTGCTCGGTCTCGGCGATGCGCAGCTGTGGTATGCCGATGTCGACGCGCACATGCGCATTTCGCCCGCGTCGGTCGGCTTGCTGCTCGAGCGCGCGTTTCGCGAGGAGATACCCGTGCTCGCTGTCGTCGGCGTGCTCGGCACGACCGAGTTCGGCACGATCGATCCGGTGCATGAGCTCGTCGCCTTGCGCGATGCCTGCGCGCCGCGCGGCCAGGCGTTCGCCGTGCACGTCGACGCGGCCTGGGGCGGCTACCTGGCGACATTGTTCCGCGACGCCGATGGAAAACAGGTCCCGCGTGCCCGGGTCGGCGAGCGCTTTGAATACTTTCCGTCCGCGCATGTCTACCGCGCGTTCACCAGCCTCGGGCGGGCCGACTCGGTGACCGTCGATCCGCACAAGCTGGGCTATCTGCCGTTCGGCGCCGGCGCTTTCGTCGGCCGCGACCGGCGCATGACGCGGTTCGTCGGCCAGCGTCCGGTATACATTTACGACAAGGCCGACCGCGCTTCGGGCGAGGACCGGCTGGCGCAGCTCGGCGACTACATCCTCGAAGGCTCGAAGTCCGGCGCCGCGGCGGCCGCGGTCCACGTCAGCCATCAGGTGCTGCCGCTCGACTGCGAACACTTCGGGCGCGTCTGCGGGCACACGATCCGCGCGGCGGAACGCCTGTTCGATCGGTTGCAGGAAATGTCGCGGCGCCTGGCCGGTTCGTGCCGCGTCGCCATGCCGGTCGAGCCGGATACGAACCTGGTCTGCATCGCGGTGAATCCCGTCGGCAACGAATCGCTGGCCCGCATGAACAGTTTCGGCCGCGCGCTGTTCCGGAACTTCACGATCGACCCGGACCGGCCGCAGGCATGCGAATTCATCGGCTCGCATACTTCGTTGCTGCGCCAGAACCTGGCACCGGTGGCCGCGCGCAAGCTGGCGCGACGGCTCGGCTTTGATCCGAATTCGTTCGTGACCGCGGTGCACGACATTGCCGACGAGGCCGACCATGTATTCCTGCTGCGCCACACACTGATGAATCCGTGGCTGACCGACGACGGCGAGGGCCGCGCCTTCGTCGATCGCTACTGCGACTTTCTCGAGCGGTCGATCGCTCGGACGCTCGAAGGCGACTGGTGAGGCCGCCGCCGCCACGCGCGTGGACTGCGGAGGCGGTGCGTCGCATCGAGGCCGATCGCGCGCGCTCCGCCGACACGCACCTGCTGCGCATGCACTTTGCCGGCTTCCCCGGCGTGGACATCTACTTCAAGGACGAATCGACGCACCCCACGGGCAGCCTGAAGCACCGCCTGGCGCGCTCGCTGTTCCTGTGCGCGCTGTGTGACGGCCGGCTTGGCCCCGGACAGGTCGTCATCGACGCGTCGTCCGGCAGTACGGCGATATCCGAAGCGTATTTCGCGCGGCTGCTGGAACTGCCCTATATAGCCGTCATGCCGCGCGACACCGCACCAGCGAAAGTGCGCGAGATCGAAGCGCTCGGCGGCCGCTGCGAATTCGTCGACGACGGTTGCGAAGTCTATGCGCGCGCTGGAGCACTGGCGGCCCAGCTCGGCGGCGTTTATCTCGATCAGTTCAGCAACGCCGAACGCGCAACCGACTGGCGCGGCAACAACAACATCGCCGAATCGATCATCGAGCAGATGCGCCTGGAGCCGCACGTATCGCCGGACTGGATCGTCTGCGGCGCCGGCACCGGCGGCACTTCGGCGACGATCGGCCGCTACCTGCGCTATCGCAAGCTGTCGACCTTGCTGTGCGTCGCCGAACCGACTGCCAGCGCGTTTGCCGCGGCGTGGCCGACGCGAGCGCGCAGCCTCGAGCACGCACGCGCTTCGTGCATCGAAGGCATCGGCCGCTCGCGGGTCGAGCCATCGTTCGTGTTCGAAGTTGTCGATCAGATCATCGAGGTCGACGACGCCGCCTCGTGCGCCGGCGCCTGGCTGCTCGAAGAAATCAGCGGCCGCCGCTTTGGCGGATCATCCGGCACGAACCTCGTCGCCAGCCTGCGCCTGGCCGCGCGCATGCACGCCAGCGGCCGCCGCGGCAGCATCGTCACGCTGCTCTGCGATCGCGGCGAACGCTACGCCGACACGGTGTTCGATCGAGCCTGGCTCGCACGGCACGGATTGCAAATCGATGGCTGGCTAACCGCGCTGCGCACCGCGGCCACAACCGGCATGTTCGTAGCTCCGGAGCGCGCAGTGCCGATACGCGCTGCGGGTTGATCATC
>DATIEJ010000356.1:0-12294 GCA_035455825.1 Rhodanobacteraceae bacterium
CATCGAGGGTCGCGAAGTTCGGGCGCGGCCGCTGAACCGGGTGCAGCGCGGCTGGCGCTGGGCGCGGCGCGAACCGAAGTTTGCGGTCAGTGCGCTGCTTGCCGTGATCGCGCTCCTGGCGGGTCTAGCGGCGACAACCCAGCAGTGGCGGCGCGCGAATGCGAACGCGACGCGCGCCGAAGCCAACGCGCTCGATGCGCGAGTCAGTGCCATGCGCGCCAATGAACAGCTCTGGGAGGGCCGACGCGAGACTGCCCTGCGCCTGATGCAGGACGGCAAGGGTCTCGATGCGCTGCTCCCGCTGGTGGACAACATCGAAGAGCAGGAACAAGCCGGCCGCGCCGATCCGCACAGCATCGAACGACGCGAGATCGGCATGATCCGCACCCAGGGCGTGACGTTGATCGATCGCATGGTCGTCGCCGACGCGAAACTTCTCGCAGCGGGCATGAGCCCGGACGGCAGCCTGCTCGCACTCGGCCTGAGCGACTTGACCGTGCGCTGGTACGACACCGCGTCGCTGACCGAACGCGGCCGCGTCGACATCGGCGGATTGCCCACCACGGATGGCGAAGATCATGGCCCCCGCGCGCTGCGCTTTATCGACAACCACCGTCTGCTGGCGACGCTCGAGTGGTTCGACTTCCTCATAAGCCCTTCTTCCAACAACACCTATCTGATCGACATCGACCACGCGCGCGTCGTCGATTTTCCACCGCAGTTCAAGGATGTGACCGAAGCGCTCTTCAGCGCCGACGGCGGCCATGCGCTGCTGCACGACAGCCACGGCGGCGTCCAGCTCTGGCAGGTCGATCCGTGGCGCCCGCTGGCGCCGCTGGCGCAACAGGGCGAGCACCGTGCGCTGGAGTGGCTGCTCGGTCGTGGCGCGAGTTACGTAGCGTGCAAGCTCAGCTGGACCGACGATTTCCTCACGCTGCGCGATCCGCGCGACCTGACCGTTGCGCATACGGTCCCGCTGCCCGCATTGATCATGGCGTGGACCGAGAGTCCTGACGGCAGCACGCTCGCTGTCGGCGATTCGCGCGGGCACCTGTTCCTGATCGACACGCGCACGCGCGCCGTGCGCGAGCTGCCGACTCCGGCCGGACGCGAAGTGACCTGGATCGCGTTCAGCGAGGACGGCGCATGGGTGGCCGCCGTGCGCTCGGACGGTTCCGCGTTCGCGTTCGACGTGGCCAGCGGCGCCGCGCTGGCCGCGGGGCAGATGCAGAACGAGTTCGAGCCGCACGAAGTCGCGATCAGCCGGCGCGAGCGCTTGCTGGTAGCGGCCGGCCTCGGCGAGACCGCGCTCTGGCGGCTGCCGGTCAATGGCCCGAACCCGCGCGAGGCGACGCGACTGCTGAGCGTGCCGACGCGCACGTCCTCGCCGGGGACGAACGCGACCGCAATCGCGTTGCAGGCACGATTGCTGGCCACCACCGACGTGGACGGTGACGTGCGCCTGTGGCGCCTGCCGGCGGCGCCGCTGCTCGAAGCGCAGTCTGGCAAGCACACCACGGCGCTGCTCTCGTTCGACGGCAAGAGCCTGGCCGACATCGCTCACGATCACGTGCGCATCGTCGCGCCGGACGGCACGCCGCACACCGAGTGGCTGGCGCTGCCGCAGCCGATCCGCTTCGCCGAACTGGTCGACGGCGGGCGCACTCTGCTGGCGACCAGCGGTCACGCACTGCACGTCATCGACGGCGCCAGCGGTCGCGAACGGCGCGCGCCGATCGACCTGCCGGCCAATCCGATGCGCTTTGCCGTCGCTCCGGACGGCAGCAGCGCCGTGCTGACATTCGGCATCAACGCCGGCGGCTTCGGCGAGCGGCTGATCGCGATCGACCCGGCCAGCGGCGAGCGGCTCGGCGAAGCGCTCGTGCATGGGCCGCTGCACCAGTTCGAGCTGTCGCCCGATGGGCGCCGGCTGCTCGCGATCACGCTCGACCGCGGTTCCGTCGACGTGTTCGACATGCCGACCCTGCGCAACATCGGCACCTTGGCTCAGGATCGCGATCGCCCGGTGGTCTGGGGTGCATTCGCCGGCGAACAAGTCTGGCTGCTCGCGCGCGACGCCGAGGATGCGATCGCGCGCGACGCCGACCTGTCCTTATGGAATCCGCTGACAGGCGCCATCGGCGAGCACCGCCGCGTGTCCGGTAGTTTTCCGGTCGGAGTTGCTACGGTCGCCGGCAAGCCGTTCCTCGCGACGCACGACCGCGACTTGCTCGACCCGGGTTCGCCGAACGAACGCGTCAGTGTGCGATTGACGCGCGGCGAGGCGGCTTCGGTCTTCGCGCTGAGCCACGACGGCCGGGTACTCGCCCACGTGTTCGGCTGGGACGTACAGCTGTACGACACGGCAATGCTCAAGCCGATCGGCCCGCCGTTGCGTTCGAACCTCGACAGCGCCGCCAAGCCGCTGCAGCTCGCTTTTTCGCCGGACGACAGCCATCTGCTGGCGCGGCACAACCGTTGGATGATCTGGCCGATACCGGCGGAGACGCGAGCGACGCGCGATTTGCGCGCGCTGACCGAGTTGCTCAATCCAGTGCCCGGTGGCGTGCGTGTGCTCGCGCTCCCCGATGCTGCCCAGCGCGAGCAGCTGCGCCGTTCCGATCCGGGTCCGCCGCGCGCAGTGGAAACGCGACCGCAGCCGGCAGTCGCGCGCATGGTCGACGGCTATCCGATCCCGGCCCGCACTGCGGCCGCCGGGCCGCTCCAGCTCGATCTGACGCAGGCTTACACGCGTGCGCCAGACTCGGCCGCGGACATGGACTCGAATGCGAGGCCTGGCGTCTCGACCTATCCTTACGGCGTCGCGCGCATCAATGGCGTCGATTACGACGTTCGTGGCGTCGTCGAGTCAAACTGGAGCCGCCGAGCCGGCATCAGCGGAGCCGCGCGCATTCGCGTACCAGCGGTGCCGATCGCCGCGTTTCACGTGCTGCTCGATGCGCCGCTCGCTACACCCGCGTCCGAGCAGCGCGACTACGCCTACCTGCGCCTGCACTACCGCGACGGCAGCTCCGCGACGCTGCCGATCCGCACGCGCCGCGACGTGCCTGGCTTGGCGCACGGGGACGATGCGGTGCGGATCGGTTGGGAGAGCGGCGATCCGCTCGCGGAGCTCGGGGCGTCTCTGCAGATCATAGTGAGCAATCCCCGGCTGACCAACCCGAACCCGCAGAAAATCGTCGAGTCGCTGGAACTCGAGGCGGCGACGACCGCGGGCTGGTCGAACCCGCAATTCCTGGCCGTGACTGCGGAGCCTGTAATGCTTCCCGGCAATTCCGGCCAACCAGCAGCACAGGGCACTGTCCCCCGCGCGACCGTACCGCCCGGACCGTCGAACAACCCGAACCCGCAGTGAGCAAGCATCACAAGCAAGCCCGGACGCACCACGTCGTTGATCGACAGGGCGCCGACAACCAAAGCGGCAAACTGCCGGCACCGATCCAGCAGAACAACTCGTTCAACGGCAACGTCGACCCGCACTTTCGCTTCGGCAGGCCGCTTCTACTCGGCACGCGTCACGGTGAAGGCCTGGACGATCGGCATTGCCTGCGCCCCCGCGTCTGCCAGTCCTTCGCGCAAGCGTCGCGCAAACACCGAGGCGTCGTCGCGGTCGCCGTGCACGCAGATCGTATCGGCGCGCACGCCAATGATCGTGCCATCCCTGGTTTCCACATTTCCCTTTGTGGCAATACGCATGGCCTGGGCGACAGAGGTCTCGATGTCATGGATGACAGCTCCGGGCTCGCGGCGCGGCGTCAGCGAGCCATCGGCTTCGTAGCGCCGGTCGGCGAACGCCTCGTGGGCGACACGCAGGCCGATCGCTGCGCCGGCGCGCGGCAGTTCGCTCCCGGCGAGTCCGACCAGGATCAGGTCCGCGGCGAAATCGCGCGTCGCCCGCGCGATCGCGGTGGCGAGTGCGGCGTCCTTCGCCGCCATGTTGTACAGCGCGCCGTGCGGCTTGACGTGTGCGACGCGCGTGCCGGCGGCGCTGGCGAAAGCCGCGAGCGCTCCGATCTGGTAGAGCGTAATCGCGTACGCTTCGTCCGGCGTCACGCGTAGCTCGCGCCGGCCGAAACCCTGCAGATCGGGCAGGGATACGTGCGCCCCGATGGCCACGCCGTGCTTCTTCGCTAAAAGTACAGTTTGGTGCATTGTGGAGAAATCACCGGCATGGAAACCGCAGGCGATGTTGGCCGACGTGATCCAGGGCATGACTTCGGCATCCTGGCCCATGCGCCAGGCGCCGAACGACTCGCCCATGTCGCAGTTCAGGTCGATGGCTTTGCGAGGGCTGAGGGCTGAGGGTTGAGGGCTGCGAGGCATGGAGTCAGCGTCTTAGGCGCTCGGTGATGGACTGGATCAGCGCGGCCAGCGCGCGCTCGCGTTGAAGATAGCGCGTTTGCGCCTCGGCGAGCGAGGTCTCGACGAAGCGCACGCGGTCGCCGGGGCGGCGCTGCGCAAGTCGCGGCAGATCGACCGTCGCGACCATGCCGATGCGCGGGTAGCCGCCGGTCGTCGGCGCTTCGGCCATCAGCACGATCGGATTGCCGTTCGGCGGCAACTGCATCGTGCCCGGCGCCACGCCTTCGGAAATCAGTTCCAGTGGCGGATCCAGCCGCAGCTTGGCGCCTTCGAGGCGACAGCCGACGCGGTTGGATTCGTTGCCGACGCGGAACTCGGCGGCAAACAGCGTTCGCCGCGACGTCCGGTCGAGGTTTTCGAAATGGCTGCCGCGTGCCAGTGCAACGGGCCGATCGCCGCGTGCATCGAACCAGGGTTGTGGATCGAGCGACCAGTGCGCCGTCACGACGCCTTCGTGCCCGCCGCGGTCC
Source organism: Rhodanobacteraceae bacterium (assembly GCA_035455825.1). Taxonomy (GTDB): domain Bacteria; phylum Pseudomonadota; class Gammaproteobacteria; order Xanthomonadales; family Rhodanobacteraceae; genus Rudaea. The sequence goes on from DATIEJ010000356.1 coordinate 4,854, forward strand.
GCCGGCCGCGCGCCGCCGAGCGCGGTCCAGGAAGGACTGAGCCTCTCTTCCGCCGTCGTGCCGATCGGCACGTCATCGCCGGCAACGAGGCCGCGTCCGCTGAAAGGACCCAGTGCGGCGTTGATGTCGGTGCTGCGGCTTCCAAGCACCGGCGCGACGTCGATGCCGCCGGCAATCGCGAGATAGGAGCGCGCACCCCGGCGCATGTTGCCGAGATCGAGTTCGCTGCCTGCCTGGATCCATACCGGGCGCCACAGCGGAATCTCCTGCGTCGCGCAGCGCGCGTCGATCACGGCGCCGGTGAGCGCGATCAGCGCGTCGCTGTCGAAACGCAGGCGCGGTCCGCGCAGCGTGATCTCGAACGCGGCGGCGTTTTCGGCATTGCCGACCAGGGCATTGCCGAGCCGCAGAGCGACGTCGTCCATTGCTCCGGCGCGGCCGACGCCGATCGCGGCGTGGCCGATGCGGCCGGAGTCCTGAATGCTCGTGAGCCAGCCGGGTGACAGTACGCGAATGCTCATTGTTTCAGCGCCGCGAACTCGTCGGCGCCGATCGCGCGAAAGCGCACGCGCTGGCCGGGCTGCAGCAGCGCCGGCCGGCCGCGTTCCGGATCGAACAGCACGAGCGGCGTTCGCCCGATCAGCTGCCAGCCGCCAGGAAGTTCGCGTGGATAGATGCCGGTCTGTGCGCCGCCGATCGCGACGGATCCGGCCGGCACGCGGGTTCGCGGGCTTGCTCGCCTCGGCGTGTGCAGTGATTCGCCGAGGCCGAGCAGGTACGGAAAACCCGGCATGAAGCCGAGCATAGCGACGCGGTAGTCGCCGCCGGCATGGCCTTCGATGACGGCCTGCTCTTCGATACCTGCATGCACCGCGACGGCGCCGAGGTCCGGTCCGAATTCGCCGCCATAGCACACGGGAATCTCGAGCGTCGAAGTCTCGCTGTCGGGTTCTGCGCTGGCCTCGTGCGCGTTCGTTTCGAGAAACTTCGAAGCGATTTCGCCGACGCGCCGCGACACGAGTTCATGCGGTGATCCGGTGCTTGCCGCGTTCGCGAACGCCGCAACGTCGTAGTGCACGCAAACGCTGGCGTAGGCCGGAACGATATCGCGAATGCCCGGCAGCGTGGCGGCCCGCAGCATTTCGGCAAGCGCGAGCGCGGAGCGATTGATCGCGGTGTCGATGCGCTCGCCGAGCCGGATCAGCAGCGCGCTGTCGCCGAGCGGCTCGAGCGCGAACGGCTTCATTGCGGTTCTTCGATCCGCAGCGCGGCGCGCAGTGTGCCGAGCCGGCGCTGCAGCGCGTCGGCCGCGAATGGCGCACGCTCGCCGACATTCCACACCGGCCGCGGCCAGGCCGCGTCGCTCTCATAGCGCGCGATCACGTGCACGTGCAACTGCGCGACGACGTTGCCGAGCGCGGCGATGTTGAGCTTGTGCGGCCTGTCGAGCGCGTGCAGCACGTGCGCGCAGCGGTTGATCTCGTCGAGCAGTTGGTGCTGATCGTCATGCGGCAGATCAATGAGGTCGCGCAGCCCGGGCTGGCGCGGCACGAGGACCAGCCACGGAAAACGCGCATCGTCGAACAGCAGCACGCGCGACAACGCCAGGTCGCCGACGCGGTGCGTGTCGGCGGCCAGCCGCGGGTCCAATGCGAACGCAGCGGACTGTCGCGTTCGGCTTCGATCGGATTCGGACATCGGCGTGGCCACAAGATCCTCGATGTTCGATTTTGCCCCAGACGGCGCCTGGCTAGCCAGCGGAACGGCGCGCGTCGAGGCACGCCGTCTTGCAACCGAACAAAACGCGCCGGTCTCCGTTCGTCATTGCTCGGGCGGACCGGGCGCGCAATGCCCGTCGTAAATCGCCCGCGTCGACGCACTCGACGGGTCGACGCATTTGCGGCGCAAGTCGGAATACTTTTGCCAGCACGCGTCCGGGCAGCATGCCTTGGGTTCCTCCCACGGCTTCGGCGTCGCGCAGCGCGGCGCCGACTTGAAGCACGCATCGATGGCCGTCTTCGGATCATCGGCCTTTTTCGCGCAATCCAGGATCATCGCCGAGCAGGCATTGGCGACCGACATCGGATCGGGGTGCGCGGAAACCAGAACACTCGTGTTCGATGGCTGTGCGACTTCGATATTTTCTTCCGGTGGCGCCCACATGCTGCAGTCGGTCGGCTTGGGTGCCTTCGGAACCAGGACCGGCTCGGGCGCGGCTGCCGGCGCTTGTTTCGCTGGCGCATCGGCAGGCGAGGGCGGTGCCTTTACTTCCTTCTGCGTTCCCCCGTGCATCTGGATCTGCTGTTGATCCGCCGCGGTCTCGCACGGCGTGTCCTTGTAGGCAATCTTGCCGTCGGGCAGCGTGCACTTGAACAGCGCGCGGCCCGCGGCGCTGGTGCTGAGCAGCCCGAGCACGAGTGCCACGACAGCGATGAAGGCAAACCGATGGATACGATACGGTAGACACAAAACTGCGGTGCGCAAGAGCAACCTCCCCGATAGTCACGCGCGCTCAATATAGCGGTGAACGCGCGCCAACGCGAACGCGCTGGATGCGAATGTGACGAAGGTCGCCCAGCGCGAGCCGCCAGCTTCAACCGCCGCGCAGGTGCTCGTTGAAAAAGGCCAGCGTGCGGTCGAGCGCAAGGCGCGCGCTCGGCGCGTCGTAGTGTCCGGTATCGACGTCGCGGTTGAACGCGTGCCCGGCAGGATAAGTGAAGACCTGCATGTCCGGATACGCCTCGCGATGTTTCTGCACGGCCTCGGGCGGAATGCTCGCGTCCTTTTCGCCGAAGTGGAACTGCACCGGCGCCCGGGGTCTTTCGCCGAGAAACGCGACATTGCGCGCGCCGTAATAGCTTACGGCCGGCAATCCCAGGCGCGTCGCCGCGAGCAGTGCGACCGAGCCGCCCCAGCAATAACCGACGGCGCCGATCCGGCCGGCCGACTTGATCGATTCGGCCGCGCTTGCGACGTCTTCGACGGCGCGGTCGAATCCGATCTGGGCGACCAGTTCGCGACCGCGCTTGAATCCGTCGTCGCCGTAGTCGAGTTCGACACCGGTCTCGACGTGGTCGAAAAACGCCGGGGCGATCGCCGCGTAGCCGAGCGCGGCGAAGCCGTCGGCGACCGAACGCATGTGCGCGTTGACGCCGAAGATTTCCTGAATGACGACGATGCCGCCTCTCGGCGCGCCGGACGGCTTGGCCAGATACGCGCCGATGCACTGCATGCCGGACGTATTGAGATTGATCTGCTGGCCCATGTCGTTGGCTCCGAGTCCGACAGTGTGTGTTCGCAGCCTAAACCACTGCAGAGGGTTGTCAATCCGTGAAGTTGCGACGCGCAGTTGCGGCGCGTATAACCCACTTAGTGAAGACGGGGAAGGATGTTCGTGCTGCAGGCTGAATGCGCTTTTTCGAGGATGCGAATCGGCATCGTCGCAATACTGCCGACGACGGTGGCAGACGCCGCGGTGGTCATGGACGACATCGTCTACTCCGAACCCGTCACGGACGACATCTTCGGCGACGGATTCGACTGAACCATGCCGGATGCCGGACTGCGCATTCTTGTCGTCGGCGCCGGCGCCACCGGTGGCTACTTCGGTGGCCGCCTGGCCGAGCGCGGTGGTGATGTAACGTTTCTCGTGCGTGCACGGCGCTCGGCGCACCTGGCCGCCGACGGCCTGGTGATCAAGAGTCCATGCGGCAATTTCACGCTGCGCTCGCCACGAACGGTGTTGGCCGAGGACCTGCATGCACAGTTCGACATGGTCCTGCTCAGTTGCAAGGCCTACGATCTCGACAGCGCGATCGCCTCGTTCGCACCTGCGGTCGGCTCCCGGACCGCGATCCTGCCCGTGCTCAACGGCATGCGCCATCTCGATGTGCTCGATGCGCGTTTCGGCCGCGAGCGCGTGCTCGGCGGGCAGTGCATCATCGCCGCGACGCTGGACGAGCGCGGCGCGATTGTCCACCTGAACGACGCGCACAGCCTGACGTTCGGCGAGCGCGACGGCGGCTTGTCCGACCGCGTCCGTGCGATCGCCGAGGCGATGGCAGGCGCGCGCTTCGAGGCCCGGCCGAGCGAGCAGGCCACGCAGGAGATGTGGGAAAAGTGGACGGCGCTGGCGACGCTTGCGGCCGGCACTTGCCTGATGCGCGCGGCAATCGGCGACATCCTGGCGGCGCCGGCCGGTGAGAGCGTCATCTCCGGCCTTCTGTCCGAATGCGCGGCGATCGCCGAAACCAACGGTCACGCGCCGCGCGCAGCGTTCATCGACAAGATGCGGGCAACGTTGCTCCAACGCGGATCGACGCTGACGGCGTCGATGCTGCGCGATGTCGAGCGCAATGGCCCGACCGAGGCGGACCACATCATCGGCGACCTGCTTGCGCGGCGGCCGAAAGCGCTCGGGTCCGATCCAACTCGATCGTTGCTGGAACTGGCGTACACTCACTTGAAGGCTTACGACGCACGGCGCGCGCGCTCGCCCGCCCCGGGTTGAGCGGGAGGCAATGGCCATGCGTCCCGATGGCGCGCGAGATTCCTGCGGTTTACGGCGCCCTTGATGCAGTCGTTGCCGTCAGGCCGAAGGCGCCGAGCAGCTGTGCCTGCACTTCATCGGTGAGGGCATTGATTCTGGAAACCCCGAGGTCCGCCGCCGCGACACGACTGCGTAGGGGGCGTTCGCCGGCAGGCGTTGCGATGATCGTCAAAACACTGTCGGCGATCTCCTGCGGGTTTGCCTTCGAGCTCGCCAGGCGCGCAGCGAGTTTCTCCGGGAAGCCGGCAACGTCTCCGTAATCGCTCCGACGCGCGGGATCCTCTCCCGGGCCAAGCTTCGCCATGATTGGCGTGGGATACGCACCCGGTTCGACAATGACGGAGTCGATGCCGAGCGCGGCGAGCTCGTAGCGATAGACCTCCGCCAGCGCTTCGAGCGCGAACTTGCTCGCGCAGTACAGGCCCATCGCGGGAATGGCCAGGCGTCCGGCGCCGCTGCTGACATGCAACAACAGTCCGCTTCCCTGACGCTTCATCGCCGGAAGCACGGCGCGATTCATGCGCAGGACGCCGAAGAAATTCGTGTCGAACAGTCGCTGTGCCTGTTCGGTGGTCACGGTCTCGGCGAGATCGATGATCCCGCCGCCGGCATTGTTCACGAGCACGTCGATGCGCCCGTAGCGCGCGATCACCTCATCAATCCCGCGCAGCACCGAGTCCTCGTCGGTCACATCGATTTCCAGGGCGTGCAAGGCCAGCCCTTCGCTCCGGGCGAGCGCTTCGAATTCCGCAGCGGCCCGGGCATTGCGTGTCCGTACGTCGCGCATCGTGGCAAATACGCGATAGCCGTTGCGTGCCAGAGTCTCGACGATCAACCGGCCGAAGCCGCTGCTCGCGCCAGTCACGACGACGACCTTGCCGCTATTCATCGCTGCTCCCCGCAAACTGCGCCAGCCGTTGGAAGGCGGCGATCAACCGGACAATCCGGCTACTTCGCGCCCGCGCCGTCGATCGCCGCGATCGTCGCATGCGAAGGACCTTCACTCGCCTGCAGGCGTTTGGCGACCGCTTCCGCCTCGCGCATCACGCGCAGCATGTTGCCGCCGGCTACTTTCGCCAGATCCGCGTCGCTCCAGCCGCGCCGGGCCAGTTCCTCGAGCAGCGCCGGATACTTGTCCACGCCTTCCAGACCCGCCGGCGTGACCGGAATGCCGTCGAAGTCGGAACCGATGCCGACGCAATCCACGCCGGCGACTTTTCGGATGTGATCGAAATGGTCGGCGACCATCGCGAGCGTGACGACCGGCGCCGGATGCGCTTTCTCCCACTCTTCGAGCGCGGCCTTCGCACGCTCCGGCTGACCGATGTAGATGCCGTCGTACGGAGGCGCGTTGAAACGCGCCTTCTCGGCGGCGTGATCGGAATCCCAGCGCGCGCGTTCCGCGGATACATAGCCCGGATAGAAATTCACCATGACGATGCCGTGGTTCTTCCTGACCAGTTCGAGAACATCGTCCGGCACGTCGCGCGGATGTCCGGCGATTGCGAACGCGCCGGAATGCGAGAACATCACGGGCGCTTGCGATGCGGCAAGCGCGGCTTTCATCGTCTCGGCGGAAACATGGCTGAGATCGACGAGCATGCCGAGGCGGTTCATCTCATGCACGAGGGCGCGGCCGAACGCCGTGAGTCCATGGTGCAGCGGGTTCGCCGTCGCCGAATCGGCCCAGTCGTTGTTCAGCGTGTGCGTCAAGGTCATGTAGCGTGCGCCGAGCGCATACATCTGGCGCAGCGCAGGCAACGAGTTGCCGATCTGATGGCCGCCCTCGATGCCGATCAGCGAGGCGATCTTGCCGGCCTTGTGGATGCGCACGATGTCGTCGGCCGTGTAGGCCATCTGCAGGTCGTTCGGATACCGCGCCGCCATCGCGTGCACGACGTCGATCTGCTCGAGCGTGGTCTGGATCGCAGCGGCCCCATTCAACGAGGATGGTATCCAGACCGACCAGAACTGCCCGCCAACATGGCCGGCGCGCAAACGCGGGATGTCCGTCATGAGCGGCCCCCACTCGCAGCCCTCCGGCGGCTTGGCCGGCTTGGGCAGGTTCGCCGTGCTCGCGCGCAGGTCGACGCCGTCGACGTCCACGAAACACTCGCGGATCTGCCACGGCAAGTCGTTGTGTCCGTCGATCAACGGCGTCTGCGCGAGTACGCGATTGACCCGCGCCGCCAAGGCGGCGTCCGACGGTGCCGCTGCGGAGTGCGAGGTGGCGGGAGCAGCGATCAGCGCGACGGCGATCGATAGCGGGCAAAGGACGTTCTTCATACGGCTCCAGGTTGGCGGATCGGGTCGAGTTGCGCATTGACGCCCGTGGCTGTCAGCGCCGCAGTATGGCGAAACTTGCCCGGTTGTGAAATCCACCCGGGGCACCAATGCGGGCTTTTGCGACGCAGGTCGAGGAAAGATGCCGTCTGCAAGCGGGCGACGTCTCCGAACCGGTCTTTCGCGTCTCCGAACGGAGCGGCGGGGCGGGCGAGGGATCCGGGATGCCCGAGGTGCCGCGCAACAGGCGACCCGTGGCGCCGCTGCGGGTACAATTGCGCTTTAGCGCACGCCACTTCCATGTCCCGCAAGAATCCCAAAGTCGGTTTCGTCAGCCTCGGCTGCCCGAAGGCCCTCGTCGACTCCGAACGAATCCTGACGCAATTGCGCGTCGAGGGCTACGATATCGTGCCGAGCTACGGCGCGGCCGACGTCGTCGTCGTCAACACCTGCGGCTTCATCGATGCGGCCGTGCAGGAATCGCTCGATGCGATCGGCGAGGCGCTGGCCGAAAACGGCAAGGTCATCGTCACCGGCTGCCTCGGCAAGCGCGCCGACGTGATCCGCGAGGCGCATCCGGGCGTGCTGGCGATCACCGGCCCGCAGGAC
>DATIEJ010000357.1:0-10294 GCA_035455825.1 Rhodanobacteraceae bacterium
CGCTGGCTGCGCTCCTGCGCGACGATGATGCGCAGGCGCTCTTTCGCGATCGAGGCGCTGTGCTTGTTGCGCGAGCGCAGGAAGTCGAAGATTCCCATCTCAACCTCCAAACAGTCGTGAGAACAAGCCCTTTTTCGGCGCGTCGATGAAGCGCATCGTGCGCTGCTCGCCGAGCAGGCGCGCCACGGCGTCCTCGTAAGCCCGCCCGGCGTTCGATTCCTCGTCGAGGATCACCGGCACACCGGCATTCGACGCGGCCAGCACGCCTTCGGATTCCGGTATCACGCCGACGACCTCGATGCCGAGGATGTCCTTGACGTCGTCGATGCTCATCATGTCGCCGGTGGCCACGCGCGACGGGTTGTAACGCGTGAGCAGCAGGTGCTGCGCGACCGGCGCGGCGCCGAGTTCCGCGCGGCGCGTCTTGCTTGCCAGCAAGCCGAGGATGCGGTCCGAATCGCGCACCGACGAGACCTCGGGATTGACCACGACAACCGCGCAGTCGGCGAAGTACATCGCCAGGTAGGCGCCCTTTTCGATACCCGCCGGGGAATCGCAGACGATGTAGTCGAAGCCGTCGTCGCGCAGTTCCGTCAGCACGCGTTCGACGCCGTCCTTCGTCAGCGCGTCCTTGTCGCGCGTCTGCGACGCGGCGAGCACGAACAGCGTGTCGTTGCGCTTGTCCTTGATCAGGGCCTGTTTCAACGTGCATTCGCCGTGAATGACGTTGACGAAGTCGTAGACGACGCGCCGCTCGCATCCCAGGATCAGGTCGAGGTTGCGCAGGCCGACATCGAAATCGATGACTGCGACTTTCTTGCCGCGGCGCGCGAGTCCGACGGCGATGCTGGCGCTCGACGTGGTCTTGCCCACGCCGCCCTTGCCGGAAGTGACGACGATTACTTCAGCCAATTTCTCTGCTCCGGTTGTTGCAACCTCAGGAGTCTGCGATCCGGCATCGGCAACCGGAGGAGGGGCGAGGCCCGCCTCCGGTGTGCCATCGCCCGAATGTTCGCTTTCCACGTTCCGATCATCAATTTCAGTTTCTTGATTCATAGTCTTTCCATTAGCAGGCGTTCTCCATCGAGCCAGACCTGCACGGCCTGGCCGCGCAAATTTTCCGGCACGTCTTCCAGCACGCGGTAGTGTCCGGCAATCGACACGAGTTCGGCCTGGAAATCCTGGCAGTAGATGCGTGCCGCAGCGTCGCCGAGCGCGCCCGCGAGTGCGCGGCCGCTCAGGCGCCCGTAGATGTGGATCGAGCCGTCGGCGATGACCTCGGCGCCGTTGCCGACCGCTGCCGCAACCGTGAGATCGCGCCCGCGCGCATAGACCTGCTGGCCGGAGCGAACCGGCTTGAGATGGTGCAGGCCCGCGCCCGCCGCGGCGGAAACAGCTTGTGCCGGCGGCTGGGGCGTGGGGCGGCTGGCCGGCTCGGGCGCGATGCGAAATTTTGCAAAAAGCGGCAAATTCAGCATTTGCGCCAATTGCTCATTTTCCGCGGTACCGTACGACAAGCCGACCGGAAGCATGCCGGCGCTGCGCGCGGCATCGAGCAGCGCCCGCGTCTGTTCGGCATCGGGCAATTCCGGCAGCCGGCTCAGATCGAGGATCAGCGGCGCGCGCTGAAACAGGTGCGGCGCGGCGGCGATGCGCAGGGCGAGTTCGGCCAGCAGCACGCGCGGATCGACATCGCGCAGGGAAACGCTGGCGACACCAACCTGGCCAAACTTGAGTTCGACGGCGGCCTTTGCCGCCGTGGTTCCGACTGCCATCAGTGCGCGGGTCTCAATGGGCGCCGGCGGCGCGCGTCTGAGGCGGCAGGACGGAACGCGGCCGTTCGGCGAGCCATGGCTGTGCGGGCAGTCCGCTGCCGTCGAGGTAGGTCGTGCGCACGAAGCCGTGGCTGCACAGATCCTTCGCAAGCAGGCTCACGCGGCGGTCGACCAGGGGCATCAGCTGCTGGCCGACTTCCTGGAATCCATAGGTGCCGTGGAACAGCACCGAGACATCGTCGCGCGGCTCGAGGAAGACTTCGCAGGCGAGCAGCGGAACGCGCACTTCAGCGAAGCTCGTGACATCGGCGTAGAACACGCGGCCCAGGCCGATGCCGCGATAGCGCTGCGCGACCACGATGCGGTCGATGTACAGGAACTCGCGATAGCGCTCGCGAAACCAGAGGAAGTTCGCGCTTCCGTATTGCGCGTCTTCGCGCAACGCGATCAGGAACCCGGCGAGGTGGCCGTCGGCTTCGGCGACGCGGAAATACGCGGCCTCACGGAAAAAATCGCGCATGCGCCCCGCATCGAGGGGCAGGATCGTGGCACCGGCGGCATTGTTCAAAGCAAGGACGGAGTCCAGTTCGTTTTCGCGCACGTCGCGAATGGCAATAGCCATGCGTTCCTCACTTCGTTGCTGGTTCGGCGCGATGCGCTTACTGACGGGCGAATTATCGCATGGGCTGCCGCGTGGTGCATGCCGATCCGATGGCATTTTCGTTAAGAGATTGTCCGGCGGGAATATGCTGCAGCGCGGCGCGCCAGCGGCGCGCAAACCGCCGAAACGGCAAAATGGTGACTTCGGGCAGGTTGCAGTCGCAGCAATGACCTCTATGATGCGCACATGCGATCGCCGCCGCTCAACCATATTTCACTGTTGCGCTTCACCGGACTGTTCACCTACGCAAGCTCGGGTGTTCCGTTGCTGAGCGCGGCGTGGCGATCGGCCGACGTCCAGACCGGCTCGCCCGAATATGTGGCCTGGTGCGTTGCGTACGCGATCTTCGGTCTGGCGTACTGGTTTGCCACGCTCGACCTGGGCCGGCGTCAACCCGGCCTGCAGCGCGTTCCGCTGCTGATCGTGATGAATGTTGCCGCATTTGCGATCGGCTGGTTCAGTCAGAGCGGCATTTCCGGGGTACTGACGATGCTGATCGCCGGCGTCGTGCCGTGGACGCTGCCGTTCTGGCCGGGCATCGCCTGGGTGCTGCTGCAGAGTTTTTCGCTGACGCCAATTTTCATGGCGCGGCTGGAGTTCGGGTTGTTCGATGCGTTCGTCATGTGCTCGCTGTACCTGGGTTTCTCCGCATTCACCTACGTAACTTCACTCGTCGCCAAGCAGCAGGCCGATTCGCGCGACGAGTTGCGCCGTCTGAATTCCGAGCTGCGCGCGACACGCACGCTGCTGACCGAGTCGAGCCGGATCGCCGAACGCGTGCGCATTTCGCGCGACCTGCATGATCTCGTCGGCCATCATCTGACCGCGCTGAGCCTGAATCTCGAAGTCGCCAGCCACCTCGTCTCCGGGACCGCGCAGGACCATGTGCGCCAGGCGCAATCGGTCGCCAAGCTGCTGCTGTCGGATGTGCGCGAGGTCGTCAGCCAGCTGCGTGAGAACGACAACATCGACTTGACCGAGGCGCTCAAGACGCTGGTCGAAGGCGTGCCGGGCCTGGCGATCCACCTCGACATGCCGCCGCGCTTTTCGGTCGACGATCCGTTGCGTGCGCAGGTGTTGCTGCGTTGCGCGCAGGAAATCATCACGAATACCGTGCGCCATTCCGGCGCGCGCAACCTGTGGCTGCGCTGCGAGCGCACCGATTCGAACGAACTGGCGATACACGCCCGCGACGACGGCCGCGGCGCCGGTCAGATGCAGCAGGGCAATGGCCTGACCGGCATGCGCGAGCGCCTCGCGCAGGTCGGCGGCCGCCTGGACATCGTGACCGCGCGCGACGCGGGTTTCGCACTGGATGCATGGCTGCCGCTGGAGGCCAATCGATGAATGTGGCGCGCAATATCTCGGTCTGCCTGGTCGACGACCAGACCCTTGTCCGGCAGGGCATTCGCTCGCTGCTGGAATTGTCCGACGAGATTCGCGTCGTCGCCGAGGCGGCCGACGGCATCCAGGCCCTCGACATCGTGCCGAAGGTCAAACCCGACGTGGTCCTGCTCGACATGCGCATGCCGGGCATGTCGGGCCTGGACGTGCTGAACGCGCTGGCCGCGCGCAACGCGCTGCCGCCGACCATCATCCTGACCACGTTCGACGACGACCAGCTCGTGCTGGCCGGCCTGAAGGCCGGCGCACGCGGCTATCTGCTCAAGGATGTCTCGCTCGATCAACTCGTCGACGCGGTAAAGGCCGTTGCCGCCGGCGGCTCGCTCGTGGCTCCGGTCGTCACGCAGCGCCTGCTTTCGGGGCTGGAGCGCATGCACAACGATTTCACCAGCCTGGATCGCCCCGATCCGCTGACCGAGCGCGAAACCGAGATCCTGCGCCTCATGGCCGGGGGCTACAGCAACAAGGAAATCGCCAATTCGCTCAGCGTTGCCGAAGGCACCGTCAAGAACCACGTGTCCAACATCCTGTCCAAACTCGGCGTCCGCGACCGGACCCGGGCGGTGCTGAAGGCGTTCGAGCTGGGAATTGTGTAGGGTGGGCCTTGGCCCACCGCTCGTTCTGCCTATGCAAAAGTGCGCAGACGGTGGGCCAAGGCCCACCCTGCGTTCCTCGCCTTCCCGGTAGCCTTCGCGCGCCAGAGCCAGTACCATCTGCGGTTTGATGCCCCGGGGTGGGGCGGCTGGTACGTGCGCCGGGGTAGCGAGCCGCCGGGCGTGCGACAATGAAATATGTTGCGGCGGTGCGGGCTGCACCACGCACCCGACAAGAACTTGTGGAGAACTGAGGGATGATGCGTCTGCTTGAGGTTATCGTTGCGCTCCTGATCGTGGCCGTACTCGGCGTGCTGTTCGGCGTCGCCCTGCCGGACCACCGGCACATCGAGCGCAGCACCGAGGTCAGCTCTCCCGTCCGCCAGATCTACGATGTGATCAGCGGCTTTCATTCCTATCCGTCATGGACCGCCCTGCGCGCCTATGATCCGAAGGTGCAGTTGAATCTGGTCGGCCCTGACCAGGGCAATGGCGCCAGCGTCAATTGGGTCAGCGGCGATCCGCGCATCGAGAGCGGCAGTTACACGGTGACCGATGCGCAAGAGGACACGCGCGTCAAATGGGCGATCGTCAACGACTGGCGCGGCGAGAACAAGCAGTACACGCTCGACATCAAGCCGGCCGCAAACGGCAAGACGGTCAAGATCACGATGGGCTACGACGTCGACTACGGCTGGGACCTGCAGGGGCGCTACGCCGGCATGTACCTGGAAGGCGAACCGGCGACGCAGATCCAGATCCACCTGACGAAGCTGCAGGACATGCTCGCCACGTTCCCGATCGTGGATTACAAGGACACCCAGATCGACATCAAGGATGTCACTTCGCACCCGATCCTGTTCGTGTCGACGACTGCCAAGCGCACGCTGGACGAAGTCGCGGACGCAACCGACAAGGCCGTCGCGGCGATCCAGGCCATCGTCAAGAAGGACAAGCTGACCGTCACCGGTCCGCGCATGACGATCACGACGAACTGGGGCGACGAGAACTACGATTTCGACATCGCCCTGCCGGTCGACCGCAACGATGGCCCGCTGACCGATCCGGTGAAGGCCGGCACGAGCTACGGCGGCAAGGCATTGGTGACGACGTTTACCGGCTCACCGGCCCAGTTGCCGCTGTCGCGCCTGATGCTCAAGGCTTACGCTGAGACCCACGGCTACTCGTTCGACGAGAGCGGCGAAGGCAATGGCCGGCCGTTCGACGAGTTGACGAGCCAGCCCGGCGCAGCCGAAGACGCACAATCGTTCAACGTATACCTGCCGATCCAGCAGCAGTAAGGACAGCCAAAGCCGGAGATCCCGCCAAGCGCGGGCTCCGGCTGGCGGCGCGCGGGAACTTTTTGCGCCGCCTGCGGTATTTTTGCAGCGCTGGCCGCTGCATCCGAAGAAGCAACCTGCGTGCTACTGCACGAACGCGCACACCGGCGTGGACGGCGGCAGCGCTCCCGATATTCGTGTTTTCGAACTTCCACTGGTGATTCGACATGATTGAAACCCGTCAACTTACCAAGCGTTACGGCGACCTGACCGCCGTGGACAACATTTCCTTCAAGGTGGAAACCGGCCAGGTTCTCGGCTTCCTCGGCCCGAACGGCGCCGGCAAGTCGACGACGATGAAGATGATCGCAGGCTTCCTCGCGCCGAGTTCCGGCAGCGCCAGCGTCTGCGGATTCGACGTGACCGACCAGCCGCTCGAAGCCAAGCGTGTCGTCGGCTACCTGCCCGAAGGCGCTCCGAGCTATGGCGAGATGACGCCGCGCCAGTTCCTCGGTTTCATCGCCGACATGCGCGGGCTGAGCGGCACGCGCCGCACGCAGCGCATCGACGATGTGATCGAACGCCTGCATCTGAATGGCGTGCTCGAACAGCCGATCGAAACATTGTCGAAGGGTTTCAAGCGCCGCGTCGGCCTGGCCCAGGCCATCGTCCACGATCCGGCCGTGCTGATTCTCGACGAACCGACCGACGGCCTCGACCCGAACCAGAAGCATGAAGTGCGTTCGCTGATCAATGCGATGGCGAAGGACAAGACGATCGTCGTTTCCACGCACATCCTCGAAGAGGTGCACGCCGTGTGCACGCGCGCGATCATCATCGCCCAGGGCAAGGTGCTGGCCGATGCCACGCCGGCCGAACTCGAGGCGCGCTCGCGCTACCACCAGGCGGTGTCGCTGACGACGACCAACGTCGCCGGCGCGAAGGAAGCGTTGTCGCGCGTCGCCGACGTCGCCGCGGTCGAGATCGATCCGCAGGATCATCGCCTGACGGCCTTTCCGAAACCCGGCAAGCAGATATTCGGCGCGATCAGCGACCTGCTCAAGGCCCAGGGCATTGCGGTCAGCGAATTGCAGCTCGAAAGCGGCCGCATGGACGAGGTGTTCCGCACGATCACGCAGGGCGAAGGCACGGAGGCACGCGTATGAGCAACCCGATCGTAACCGTATTCAAGCGCGAACTCGCCAGCTACTTCGCCACGCCCGTCGCGTATGTTTTCATCGTGATCTTCCTGCTGCTCGCGGGCGCCTTCACGTTCTATCTCGGCAATTTCTACGAACGCGGCCAGGCCGACCTGCAACCGTTCTTCAATTTTCACCCGTGGCTGTACCTGTTCCTGGTGCCGGCCGTCGGCATGCGCCTGTGGTCCGAGGAACGCAAGAGCGGCACGATCGAATTGCTGCTGACGCTGCCGGTGACGATGTGGCAGGCGGTCGTCGGCAAGTTCCTCGCCGCGTGGGCATTCATCGGCGTCGCGCTGATCCTGACGTTTCCGGTCTGGATCACGGTCAACTACCTCGGCGCGCCGGACAATGGCGTCATCTTCGCCAGCTACCTCGGCAGCTTTTTGATGGCCGGCGCGTTCCTGGCGATCGGCTCGTGCATTTCCGCGAGCACGCGCAACCAGGTCATCGCATTCATCCTTACCGTCGTGGTCTGCTTCCTGTTCCTGCTCGCGGGCTTCCCGCTGGTCCTGAATTTCTTCAGCGCCTGGGCGCCGCAGGGCCTGGTCGACGCGATTGCCGGGTTGAGCTTCCTGACTCATTACGCGTCGATCGACAAAGGCGTGATCGATCTGCGCGACCTGATTTATTTCCTGCTGATCATCGCGTTCTGGCTTTATGCCAGCGCCGTCGTCATTGACCTGAAAAAAGCAGACTGAACCCATGACCGCTCATAGAAAACTCCTGACCGGAAGTGCGTTGGCCGCGCTTGCCGTATTGCTCGTCGCGGTGATCCTGGTGAGCAACGCGCTGTTCCGCGGCGCGCGCCTGGACCTGACCCAGAGCCATTTGTACACATTGTCGGCCGGCACGAAGAAGATCCTGTCGTCGATCGACGAGCCGATCCATCTGTACCTGTTCTATTCCGACAAAGGCACGCAGAACCTGCCCGCGCTGCGCACGTATGCCCAGCGCGTGCGCGAGATGCTCGAAGAGATGAGCACGCGCGCCGGCGGCAAGATCAAGCTCGACGTTGTCGATCCGCTGCCGTTCTCCGAGGACGAGGATCGCGCAACCGGTTTCGGCCTGCAGGCGGTCCCGACCGGGCAGGCCGGTGAAAACATCTACTTCGGCCTGGCCGGCACGAACTCGACCAACGGCAAGGCCGTGATCCCGTTCATGCAGCCGGACAAGGAAGCGTTCCTCGAGTACGACGTCGCCAAGCTGATCAACGAGCTGTCGATGGCGAAGAAACCGGCGGTCGGCCTGATCGCCGGCCTGCCGATGAGCGCGAGCTTCGATCCGCAGACGCGGCAGATGCGCGAGCCGTGGGCAATCGACACGCAGTTGCAGCAGTCGTTCGAAGTGCGCCAGTTGAGCGCGCCGTCGCTGAAGACGATCGACAAGGACATCGGCGTGCTGGTTCTCATCCATCCGAAGAACCTGACCGACGATGCGCTGTACGCAATCGACCAGTTCGTGCTGCGCGGCGGACACCTGCTCGTATTCGTCGATCCGCAGGCCGAAGCCGACGACTCGGGCGCCGATCCGAACAATCCGCAGGCGGCGATGTTTGCGAACAAGTCGTCGGATCTGCCCAAGCTGTTCAAGGCGTGGGGCCTGCAGTACGACCCGAACAAGGTCGTGATTGACCGAACGCGCGCGTTGCAGATCAGCATGAGCCAGGGCGCCCCGCCGGTGCGCGACGCCGCGATTCTCGGCCTGACCAAGCGCGACCTCAGCCCGAACGACGTCACGACCGCGAACCTCGATTCGATCAACATTTCCTCGGCCGGTTTCTTCCAGCTCGAGAAGGATTCGAAGAACAAGCTCGTTCCATTGATCCAGTCGAGCACCGATTCGATGACGGTCCCCAGCGAGCGCGTGAAGTTCCTGCCGGATCCGAGCGCGCTGCTCACCGGTTTCCAGCCGAGCGGCGAGAGCTACGTCATCGCCGGGCGGCTCGAAGGCAAATTCGCCACGGCGTTCCCGGATCGCAAGGAAGAGGGACACCTGGCGGCGTCGAAGGACGACGGCGTCGTCGTCGTGGTGGCCGATACCGACATGCTGAGCAATCGCCTGTGGGTGCAGATCACGCCGTTCTTCGGCCAGAAGCTGATGAACGCGTTCGCGAACAACGGTGACTTCTTCATCAACTCGGTCGACAACCTGACCGGCTCGTCGGACCTGATCTCGATCCGCGGCCGTGCGACGTCGCAGCGGCCGTTCACCACGGTCGAAGACATGCGCCGCGCCGCCGAGGAAAGCTTCCACGGCAAGGAAAAGGAACTGCAGCAGAAGCTCAGCGACACCGAGAAGAAGCTCGGCGAACTGCAAAGCGGCAAGAGCAAGGACCAGGAGATGATCCTGTCGCCGGAGCAGCGCGCCGAACTGCAGACCTTCCTCGACCAGAAGGTGGAAATCCGCAAGGAACTGCGCCAGGTGCGACGCGGCCTCGACGACAAGATCGAAGCGCTCGGCACGCGCCTGAAACTCGTCAACATCGGCCTGATGCCATTGTTGATCACGCTGCTGGCACTGGGCTTTGCCTGGTGGAAGCGCCAGCGTCGCGCGGCTTGAGGGGGAGTGCAGCAATGAATGCCAAGACACTGTACGCACTGATTGCCGCAGCCGTCGTCGCGCTGCTCGCAGCCTGGTGGATCAACACGTCGCATGCGCCGGTCAGCGAATCGGCCGAACAGAACAAGGCGTTGCTGCCGGGCTTGCGCGAACGCCTCAACGACATCACGGCGATCACGCTGACCAGCGCCGACAACCAGGTTCTGGCGACGCTCAAGCACGCCAGCGACGGCTGGACCATCGAACAGAAATCGGGCTATCCGGCCGATGTGCCGAAGTTGCGCGAGTTCCTGCTCAAGCTGGCCGACGCGACCGTGCTGGAACAGAAGACCTCGAACCCCAAGCTCTACGCCGATCTCGGAGTCGAAGACGTCAAGGGCAAGGACGCGAAGGGCATTCTCGTCAGCCTCGAAGGCCTCAAGGAGCCGGTCAAGCTGATCATTGGCAATTACAACGGTGGCGGCGGCGGCGGCACGTTCGTGCGCCGCGACGGCCAAGCGCAGACCGTGCTGGTCAAGGGCAACATCTCGGTGGAGAAGACCGTAGCCGGCTGGGAAAGGCACGAGCTGACCGACATCGCGGCCAATCGCGTCAAGCAGGTGACGATCACGAATCCCGATGGCAAATCGCTGAAGATCTACAAGGAGCAGCCCGGCGACGCGAACTTCAAGGTTGCCGACGTGCCGAAGGGCCGCGAAGTCAGCTCCGACTTCGTCGCCAATGCCGTCGGTGCGACGCTGTCGGGCCTGCGTTCGGAGGATGTGTTTTCGGCCAAGGAAATGCCGCCGCCGGACAAAGTATACAAAGTAAACTATGCGGC
>DATIEJ010000358.1:0-2960 GCA_035455825.1 Rhodanobacteraceae bacterium
CCGGAACCCGCTCGCGAAGTCGGAGGGCAGGATGCCCGGAGACCGCGCTACTTGGGGTGTGTTTCTTTTGGTGACTTTTCTTTGCACAAGCAAAGAAAAGTTACCCGCTCGCCCGCAGGGCGAGTGGAAGCTTTGCACTTCAAGGGAATAAAGAGCGAGGAACTGGATTCCGGCCTTCGCCGGAATGACGAGCAGAAGGGACGAGCAGAGGGGAGGGCCACAGCAACCCATCCCAATTTCGCCTCCACTAGCGAGCCGCGCATGTTGACATTCGCCGAAATAGCCCGCCGGGTTAGAATACGCGGATGCGCAAACCCCCCATTGTTCATTCAACCCGGCTCGCCGACGACAGTCATTTTCTCAAGGTCGAACTGATCGATCTGGAATTTTCCAACGGCGAACGCCGCACCTACGAGCGGCTGAAAGGGTCCGGTCTCGGTGCCGTGATCATCGTGCCGATGCTCGACGATGAAACCGTCCTGCTCGTGCGCGAGTACGGCGCCGGCATCGATCGTTACGAACTCGGCTTGCCGAAGGGCCGTCTCGACCGGGACGAGACGGTCGAGCAGGGCGCCAATCGCGAATTGAAGGAAGAGGTCGGCTATGGCGCGAGAGAGCTGCACATCCTGACGACGCTGTCGCTGTCGCCCGCGTACATGACCAGCATGACGCACGTCGTGCTGGCGCGCGACCTGTATCCGGAAAAGCTGGCCGGCGACGAGCCCGAGGAACTCGAAGTCGTGCAATGGAAGATGTCGCAGCTGCACGAGCTCATTGCGCGCCACGATGTCAGCGAGGGGCGGTCGATCGCCGCGTTGTTCATTGCGCGCGAATATCTGGCCGGGCGCTTCAAGCCGCAACCATGAGCGAGGACCTGGCCGAACTTGCGCGCGGTTGCTGCGCAATTGCGCGCACTGCGGGGCGCGCGATACTCGAAGTCTATGACGGCGACTTCGCGGTCGAGCGCAAGCAGGACAACTCGCCGCTGACGGCCGCGGACCTGGCGGCTCATCGCGCGATCGTCAGCGGGTTGCAGGTGCTGACGCCGCGCATTCCGGTGCTGTCCGAGGAATCGGCCGAGCAGGTGGCCTGGAGCGTGCGCCGGCAGTGGGCGCGCTACTGGCTCGTCGATCCGCTCGACGGCACGCGCGAATTCGTCAAGCGCAACGGCGAGTTCACGGTCAACATTGCGCTGATCCACGAGCATCGCCCGGTGCTCGGCGTCGTCTACGCGCCGGTGCTCGACGAGATGTTCTGGGCATGGCAAGGCGGACATGCCTTCGCCTCCACTCCGGCGCAGCCAGGATTTCCACACCAGGGAAATGTGGAATTGCGCACGCGGTCGCGGGGCATGCCGCTGCTCGTCGCCGGCAGCCGTTCGCACGCCGATCCGCGCACGCTCGCCGCGCTCGACAAGCTCGGACCGCACGAACTCAAGCCACTCGGCTCGTCGCTGAAATTCTGCCGCGCCGCGCAGGGCCAGGTCGACCTGTACATCCGCTACGGATTGACCAGCGAATGGGATACGGCCGCGGGCCAATGCGTGCTCGAACAGGCCGGCGGCGGCGTGACCGACATGAACGGCGCGCCGTTGCGCTACAACACGAAGGATTCGCTGCTGAACACGGACTTCCTCGCCTTCGGCGACGCTTCGGTGGCTTGGGCGGCGCTGATCGCCGGCGAGGCCGGCGCGTGAGCCGCGGCATCGGCGACTTGCTGCGCATCATGGCGGCGCTGCGCGATCCGGATAGCGGATGCCCGTGGGACGTCGAGCAGAATTTCGACACGATCGCGCCATACACGATCGAGGAGGCGTATGAAGTCGCCGACGCGATCGACCGCCGCGACTTCGCCGGTTTGCGCGACGAACTCGGCGACCTGCTGCTGCAGGTCGTGTTCCACGCGCGCATGGCCGAGGAGGCCGGGCACTTCCGTTTCGACGATGTCGTCGAGGCGATCTGCGACAAGATGACGCGGCGTCATCCGCATGTGTTTCCCGACGGCCACGGAAACCTGTCGAGCGTCGCCGACAGCGAAGCGCAGACGAGCGCGTGGGAGGAGCACAAGCGTCGCGAGCGCGCTGCCGGCGGCGAGAGCGACGCGAGCGCGCTGGCCGGCGTTTCGCGCGGCCTGCCGGAGTGGCAGCGCGCGCTGAAGCTGCAGAAGCGCGCGTCGCGCGTCGGCTTCGACTGGCGCTCGCCCGGTCCGGTGCTCGACAAGTTGCACGAGGAACTCGACGAGGTCCGGCACGAACTGGCCGCGGGCGCGAGCCCGGCGCGCATCGCTGATGAAATCGGCGATGTCCTGTTCGTCGGCGTCAATCTGGCACGCCTGGCCGGCGTCGACTACTCGCAGGCGCTGCGCGGCGCGAACGCCAAGTTCGAGCGCCGGTTCCGGCGCATGGAAGCGCTTGCGGCGGCCGATGGATCGCCGCTGCAGGAAAGAAGCCTGGCCGAGCAGGAAGATTACTGGAATCGGGCCAAGGCCGAAGACAAGGCGGGCCAGCTCTAGCGTTGCGTTCCGCAAATAACTTTACACGCGCGCGAATCCGCTCTTGAGCCCCTCCCCCTTGATGGGGGAGGGGTTGGGGAGAGGGTGAGCCTGCGCAGCAGGCGCCTTCGGCGCCTCCCCCTCTCCCGCCGCGCTGCGCGCTTGGCTCTCTCGGCCATCCATGGCCTTCGAGCCACTTGGGCTCCTGCCCATCGGACCTCTCCCACGAGGGGAGAGGTGGGTTATGTAACGCAAAGTTTCTTACGGAACAGGAGACTAGGGTCGGGTTAAACCTTTACCGGCAAAGGCGCATCTGAAGTGGCCATAACCCCAAGGAGATTGCACCGATGCGCGTCCTGTTTGGATTGATCCTCGCCGCCGTCAGTACGGCGGCGCTGGCTGATCACGACTGCAAGTTCAAAGCCGAGCGCAACCTCGACATCGATCCGGCCGGGCTGAAGACGCTGGCG
>DATIEJ010000359.1:0-9688 GCA_035455825.1 Rhodanobacteraceae bacterium
GCCGCCGCGTTCCTCATTACGGCCGTCCTCGGTTTCATCGTGACCAAGCTCGGCTTCAAGTTGCCCGAACGCATCACGCCGGTCGCCTGGGCGTTCGTCATCGGCGGCGTGTGGATGATTGCCGCCGAGTACTTCGCGGCCAAGCATCCCGACAATGCGAAGGTCAGCTGGCTCGTCGCGATCCTGGTCGGCCTGGCACAGATCGTTGCAGCGATTTTCCCCGGCACCTCGCGTTCGGCGGCCACGATTTTCATCGCGATGCTGGCCGGAACGAGCAACCGGCCGGCCGCAACGGAATTCGCGTTTCTCGTCGGCATCCCGACGATGTTCGCGGCCAGCGGCTATGAGTTGCTGAAAGCCGTCAAGGCCGGCGACGTTCATGAGGACTGGACCGCGCTGGCCATCGCCTTCGTCGTTTCGACGATCACCGCGTTCGTCGCCGTGAAATGGCTGCTCGGCTACATACGCAGTCATGATTTCACGCCGTTCGCGCTCTATCGCATCGTGCTCGGCGCCCTGCTCCTGCTATTCATGCCCAACACCTGAGGTTTTCGAAACCATGAGCAAACGTGCCCTCGCGTGGACGGCTGCCGTCGCGCTGATCGTTGCGTTCGTCAGCGCGCTCGCCTTCGATCGCGGCATCGCCGAGGCCGTGCGCAATTCCGGCATCGAAAGCGCGGCGATCGTCGTGCGCCTGCGCGGATTCCTCGACATCCTCACCGGCAGCGCACTGCCCCAGAGCTACGGCAAGTTCGATCACCTGCTGCTCGGAGCGGCGCTGATCGTCATCGGTGCGCTATGGCTCGTGCTAAGGCGCACGAATGCGACGGCGCGCGCGCTGGTCTTCACCGGGATCGTGCAGCTGGGCACGATCGAAGCGGGCTCGCTGTTCAAGGCCGTGTTCGGCCGGTTGCGTCCTTACCAGCTGCTCGAGCGCGGCGACTGGAGCCACATCTGGTTCGCTGGCGGCAATTCGTTCCCGTCCGGTCACGTCGCATTCTTCTGGGGCCTGTTCCTGCCGCTGGCCTACCTGTACCCGAAGTACCGGATTGCGCTGCTCGCCGTGCCGGTGTTCATCGCGTTCGCGCGCATCGACGAGAACGTGCATTTCCTGTCCGACGTGCTCGGGTCGATCGCGCTCGCGTGTATCGTCACGCTCATCGCCGCGGTCCTTTTTGCGCGCTGGATCCGGCCGGCCGCGTCCGCCAAAAGCTGAATGGCGCTGCGCGCCGCAGTGCGGCAAGCACCGTGCTTGCCGATGCGCTACGCTTGAATCGATATCCATCCGGACTTTCCCATGTCGACTCCCGCCCGCGCAGTTTCCCAGACCCGTTCGTTCTCCACGATCTTCCTGATCGAGTTGTGGGAGCGCTTCGGCTACTACGGCATGGCCGCGATCCTCGTGCTGTTCATGGTCGAGAAGATCGGTTTCGGCGACACGCAGGCCAACCTCGTCTGGGGCGCATTCACGGCGCTGGTCTACGCCGCGCCGGCAATCGGCGGCTGGGTCGGCGACAACGTGCTCGGCACGCGACGCACGATGCCGATCGGCGCGGCGATCCTGGCGATCGGCTACCTGATGCTGTCGATTCCGAGCGACAACCTCTATCTGCTGTATGCATCGATGGGCGTCATCGTCGTCGGCAACGGATTGTTCAAGGCCAATGCCGCGAACATGGTCCGCCGCATCTACGAGGGCGACGACGCGAAAATCGACAGCGCATTCACGATGTACTACATGGCCGTCAACGTCGGCTCGACCGTATCGATGCTGCTGACGCCATGGATCAAGGACAACTGGGGCTGGCACGCGGCATTCGCCGTGTGCTGCGGCGGGCTGATCCTCGGCCTGATCAACTACATCATGATGATGCGCACGCTGGCCGGCATCGGCTCGCTGCCGGACGAAAAACCCGTGCAGTGGAACAAGCTGGCGATGGTGCTCGGCGCCGGCTTCGTGCTGCTGTTCGCCGTCGCGTTCGTGATCCAGCACCGCCAGATTGCGGTCACCTGCGTCTACATCGCCGGCATCCTCGTGCTCGGCATCTTCGGCTACATGATTGCAACCGGCGCCAAGAGCGAGCGCGCCGGCCTGATAGCCGCGCTGATCCTGATCGTCGAGACGCTGCTGTTCTTCATCTTCTACCAGCAGATGTCGACGTCGCTGACGCTGTTCGCACTGCGCAATGTCGAATGGAACCAGGATTTCTTTCTGTTCCACGTCACCTGGTCGCCAGGACAGTACCAGGCGCTCAATCCGATCTGGATCATGATCCTCTCGCCGATCCTTGCGTGGACCTATACGCATCTGGGCAAGACCGGCCGCGACCTGCCGATCGCCGGCAAGTTCGCGATCGGCTTCGCCGTCGTTGCGATCGGCTTCTTCATTTACGGCCTCGGCGCCGGCTCGGCGGTCGCCGGCAAGGTGTCGTCGTGGTACATGATCTGGGGCTACGGCTTCTACTCGCTCGGCGAGTTGCTGGTAAGCGGCCTGGGCCTGGCGATGATGGCGCGCTACGTGCCGGCGCGCATGGGCGGCTTCATGATGGGCGCGTACTTCGTCGCGACCGGCATCTCGCAATATCTGGGCAGCGTCGTGGCGAACTACGCGAGCATTCCGAGCGACATCACCGATCCACTCGAAAGCCTGGCGATCTACACGAGCCTGTTCAACAAGCTCGGCTTCGTCGCCGTCGGCGGCACTGCACTGGCGATCGTGCTGCTGCCGTTGATGAAGAAACTTTCGGCGACGCACAGCGGCCATGCCGACGATGCGGCAGCGGCGGCTGCGCTGCGCACGGTGGCGGTGGAGGAGTAGCCGCGCTTTTCCCTTCTCCCCTCGGGAGAAGGTGGCCACCTGCAAAGCAGGTGGGCCGGATGAGGGTCGGGGCTCGCACAAGCGTCGATAGATCCCGGCCCTCACCCCTACCCCTCTCCCAGAGGGAGAGGGGTTTTAGAGCGTCGCGTGGCGGCTGCTCTTTCACGGCGACAACAAACTACGGCAACGTCTGCGCCGTCGAGCCCTCCGCGCCATTGCGCACAAATTCGCGCGTGACATCGCGCGCGCTATCCGATTCGGCGCGCTGCTCGTGCACGCGCAGGGTCAGTTTCTTGCCGTCGGCCGATAGCGAATAGTGTTCCTCGATGCTGCCGCCGGCATCGGGGTGCGTCTCGATGACCATCTCCGGCGCGGCCCAGCTCAGATTGACCGTGCCGCCGTATGCGGCGCCATAGTTGTTGCGGTTGTCGAACCGGTAGGCCACGCGCTTGCCATCGGCGGCGATGTCGAACACGACCTCCGACTGGCGAATCGTCAGCGCATGTGCATTGATGCGCGGATCGCCGATCGCAGCGCCTGCACCGCTGGCCGCGCCCGCCGTACCGTTCGTGTGATGGTGGCCGCCACCCATGCCGCCGTGGCCACCGCCCATTCCTCCACCGCCGCCTCCACCACCCATCCCGCCGCCACCCATGCCGCCGGCTCCGCCCATGCCGTGACCGCCACCGCCGCCCGAGCGGCCGCCACCATGCTGCTGGCCGGCGTCGGCGGCGTTTCCGCCCGTCGCCTGGTCGGCACCGGCGAGAACCCATTCGCCGCTGAAGTCGGCAGGTGTCTCGGCACTGGCCACTGCCGGCACTGCAACCAGCAGGCACAACGAAAGAACAACACGCATGCGCTTATCCTGTTATTCGTGATGTATTTGCACCCGGATAGCAACGCGCGAGCGCGCGAGGCGCCGACCGCCGCGGCGAAAAGCGCGGTAACCAAACGTAAGCGGATGCAAAGGCTGTGGCGCCGGCGCGACAAGGCCCGAATCGCTGCGTAAAATCGGGCTTACCCATGGATTGCCACACATGAGCGACGCCAAGATCCTGCTCGCCGACGACGACGAGGAGTTGTGCCAGCTGCTCGCGGATTTCCTGGTCCGCGAGGGGTTTGCCGTGGACCTCGCGCACGACGGCGAGACGACGCTGCGGCTGGCCGCCGAAGGCGGGTACGACGCGGTGATCCTCGACGTGATGCTGCCGAACCGTTCCGGACTGGACGTCCTGCGCGAGCTGCGGCGCAATTCACAGGTGCCGGTTCTGATGCTGACTGCGCTCGGCGAAGACATCGACCGGATCCTCGGCCTCGAACTCGGCGCCGACGATTACGTGCCCAAGCCGTGCAACCCGCGCGAAATCGCCGCGCGCATGCGCGCCATCCTGCGCCGCACGCGTGGCGACATCGATGGCGTGCGCCTCGAAGACCTCAGTATCGGCCCGGTCCTGCTGCGCTCGGCCTCGCGCAGCGTCGTCGTGCGCGGCGAACCGGTCGCGCTGACCGGCACGGAATTCAACATCCTCGCCGCGCTGATGCGCGACGCCGGCCGCGTCGTCAGCAAGGACACGCTCTCGCAGGCCGTGCTCGGCCGCCCGCTCGGACCGTTCGACCGCAGTATCGATGTACACATTTCCAAATTGCGCCGCAAGCTCGGCCCGGCCGCCGACGGCGATTCGCTGATCAACACGATCCACCGCGGCGGCTACCTGTTCCGCGTCGTCAAGGAAGCCTGAAATGTCCGCCATGACCCGGCGACGCGATCGCGATGCGATTCCGGCGGACTCAGCCGCGCGCGCAGCGCGCGAACCCGGCGGCGGAGAACACTGATGCGGCGGCTGTTCTGGCGCATTTTCGCCTTGTTCTGGGCCTCCAGCGTCGTGCTGATCGTCGCGATCGCGTGGATCACGTCGAACAATTTCGAGAACGAGAAGATTCCGGGCCTCGGCATCACGCGCCTGGAGTCGGTGTTGAACGAGCATCTGCGCAACGCCGCGCACACGCTGCGCGACGGCGGCGTCGCCGGCCTGCGCGCGATGCTGTCGCAGGCGCTCGACTTCGGCCGCATCTCGGTCTACGTGCTCGATGCCGACAAGAAGGACCTGCTCGGCCGCGAGGTGCCGCCCGAGATCATCGCCGCGACCGTTCATCCCGTCGCCGATCCCGAGGGACTTTCCGCGAACCGCATGCGCCTGCGCGAACTGACCGCGCCGGATGGCACGAAGTACACCGCGATTTCGCGTTTCGAAGGTCCGACGCCACTGCGCCTGCTCTACCGCCATCCGAATACGTTCTGGATGCACGTCGCACTGGCGATGGCGATCAGCGCCTGCTTCGCGTTGCTGCTGGCCGCCTACATCACGGCGCCGCTGGCACGCATCCGCGCGAGCGCGCGCCGCGTTGCGCGCGGCGACCTGTCGGCGCACATCGGCGATCTGCGCTTCGGGCGCAGCGCCGAAATCCTCGCGCTGGCCAGCGAGTTCGACCAGATGACCGCGCGCCTGCGCGATCTGGTCGAAGGCCAGCGCCGCCTGATCCGCGACGTATCGCACGAAATGCGCTCGCCACTGTCGCGCCTGCGCATCGCGCTGGAACTGGCGCGCGCGAACGTCAAGGAAGCGCTGGTCGAGCCCGCCGGCGCAGTGCCCGAGCCCGCCATGGGCGACCGCGAACCCGAGCGAGTGCCGGCGCAGCGTTTTTCCGGCATGGAGGCCGTCAATCAGCTCGACCGCATCGAGCGCGAAGCCGAGCGTCTCGAGGAAATGATTGCCCAGGCGATCCAGTTGACGCGGATGGAAACGACGAGTCCGTCAAAAGTGGAAGATGTCGCACTCGACCAGCTGATCACCGACATCGCCAGCGACGCCGCGTTCGAGGCCCAGGCGCGTCCGTGCTCGCTGCACATTGCCCAGAACGAACCGCTGGTCGTGCGCGCCGAGGCCGACCTGGTTGCCAGCGCAATCGAGAACGTCGTGCGCAACGCGGTCAAGTACACGGCGGCCGACTCGACCGTCAGCATCCGTCTGGATCGTGTCGAAGGCCAGGCGCGCGTGCGCGTGCGCGACTGCGGACCGGGTGTTCCCGCGGGAGATTGCGCGCGGATCTTCGAGCCGTACTTCCGCACCGACGTCGCGCGCCAGCGCAAGAGCGGCGGCAGCGGGCTGGGCCTGGTCATCGCCAAGCGCGCGATCGAGCGTCAGGGAGGCCGCATTCATGCATCCAACGTCGATGGCGGCGGCCTCGAGGTCGAAATCCTGCTGCCGCTGGCCTGACATTCGCGCAGCACCCCGACGCCGGCGGCGTCGGCCGCAGCGCTGCTTCCATCGCAACCATTGCGCAACGGCACTCCTGCGGCAATACTCCCGCGGCGCGTCGCGTCCAAGCCCGGCGCGGGCCGCCCCGGGGGAGACGGAAATGGCGACAACAGCAAACATGTCACGCGGCGCCGGCGAGCGTCGATTCTTCGCCTGGGGCGCCGCGGTAATCGTTCTGGTCGCATTCGGCGGATTCGCGCGTACCTATTACCTGAAGCTCGCGTTCGATACTCCGGCGCTGACCACCCTCGTGCACGCGCATGCTCTGGTGATGACCGCCTGGGTACTCCTGTTCGTCACGCAAACGCGCCTCGTCGCCGCGCAGCGCACGGACTTGCATCGCCGCCTCGGTGTCTTTGGCGTGCTGCTGCTCGTTCTGATCGTGGCGATCGGCGTCGAAACCGCAATCGCGTCGGCCCGTCGCGGCCTGACGCCGACGGACATGCCGCCACTGATGTTCCTGGTCATTCCGCTCGGCACTGTCGTCGTCTTCGCCGTGCTGGCAGGCGCCGCGGTTTTGTACCGGCGCCGCAGCGATATCCACAAGCGCCTGATGCTGCTCGCGACGCTGACCATCCTCACACCGGCGATCGCGCGCATCCCGTGGGAACCATTCCGGGCAATGGGACCTCCGTTGTTCCTCGCCGTGACCGACACCTGCGTACTCGCCTTCGTCGCGTACGACACCTGGAAAAACCGCCGGCTGCATCCGGCGTTGCTGTGGGGAACGCTGTTCTTTCTCGTCTCGCAGCCGCTGCGCATGATGCTTGCGCATACGGCGGCATGGACGCAGTTCGCAACCTGGCTGACAAGCTGATGCGTCGTCGGCAGCAGCCGTTCGACTCAAGCGCGAGTGCGTAAACGCGAGGGCTGGCGCAATGAGAAACGTCCTGGGTCTGGCATTCTTCGCTTTCGCAGTCTGGTACGCCTACTCGCACCATCAGCGTGGCGCACAAGTGTCGATCGACGGCGACGGACCGATCGCTCTGAAGTCCGTTCCGACTGATCCGTCCAGATGCGACGGGCGCACGCGCTGTTCACAGATGACCTCTTGCGAAGAAGCGACCTATTTCCTCAGAAATTGTCCCGGCACAACCATGGACGGGGACCATGACGGAGTGCCGTGTGAACAGCAATGGTGTCACTAGTCGTGGACGTCCGACTCCTTTTGCAATGCACGCCGCCACTGGAGAATGACTTCCGATGCTGAAAACCTACCGGGCAAGCTGCCATTGTGGCCGCGTCGCGATCGAGGCGGAGCTCGACCTGACCCAGCCCAGCTATCGATGCAACTGCTCGATATGCCGGCGCAACCGGTTCTGGCCGGCCGTGTCAACGCCAGATCGCTTCCGCATCGTTGCCGGTGAAGGTGAACTGATCCGCTACGTGTTTGCCCAGGAGAAGAACCACCACTATTTCTGCCGGCATTGTGGTGTTCGCGTCTTTGGCGTCGGCAACGGCACACCGATGGGCAAGATGTACGGCATCAACATCGGTTGCCTCGAGGGGGTCACCGAAGAAGAGTTGTCGCGCATACCCATAACATACGTCGATGGCATGCATGATCGCTGGGGCTTCCGTCCGGAGTTCTTCCAGCATCTTTAGCCGGCCGGGCCGGCAACGCCGCCAGGCTCGAGCGAACCTGCTTCTCGATGCCAGACCCAGTTCAGGTTCGTGACCGGAATTCGAGCGTAGTCGAGATCGCCGATACGGACTGCGCGACATCGGCTGCCGGTTCGGCAACAGTTTGCCGGCTCATATAAACTGGCCACGCACAGGTACGTGGATCCTGAACGTCACGTGGAAATTTCTGCGAGTCACAGGCGGCAGAGTGAGTCCAACCCGCATCGGAGCTCGGCTCGGCTTCGTTCGTGGCGATGGATGAGACCCGCATGAGCATCATGGCGGCAATGCGGCAGGCGTTGGCGAACGGCGAACTTGATTTCGACGTCCGCGCGCGTCCGGGCGAGCGATCCGGCTTTACCGTGCAGACGCTGATCCGCATTCTGGCCACCGGCGCCTGCTACTACGTGGCAACGCGAATCGCCTGGGTGTTGTGTTTTCCCGACAGCAAGGTGTCGCTTTTCTTTCCTCCGCACGCTGTCCTCATCTCCATTCTGCTGCTCGTTCCGACGCGGCACTGGTGGGCCTACGTGCTGGCCGCGGCGAGCAGCCATTTCCTTGCCACGCAGCAGATGGCTTGGCCGCTTCCGTATGCACTGCATTGCGAGGTTTTCGATGCCGTGCAGAATGTCCTGGTGGCCGCCGGGATTCGTCTGTTCATAAAGTCGCGGTTTCACCTGATCACGCTGCGCGAGGCCGTGATCTTCGTCCTGATAGCGGCCGTCATCGTTCCTTTCGGAACTGCTTTCTGGGGCGCGGCGTTCACGATCTCCAACCACTTTGGAACGTACTACTGGATCGAATGGCGCAACCTCGGCATCTCGAATGCGGTGACGGCGATCATCCTCGTGCCGGTCATCCTGATCGGCGTCCACAAGGTTTCGACCAACGCGATCAGGGCGACACCGAGGCGAATCCTGGAAGGGTCCCTGCTCGTCGCGGCCATCCTTGCGATTGGATACGTTGCCTTCGACCGGCTGCCGGCGGGACCGGACACGTCGCCCGCGCTGCTCTACGCGCCGGTTCCCCTGCTCATCTGGGCGGCTCTGCGCTTCGGCCTTGGAGGCATCAGCGCCGCGATGCTGGTCATCACGATTCAGGCGATCTGGGGAACGATGCACGGACGCGGACCGTTCCTGACGCAGACTCCGGCGGAAAACGCGCTGGCCCTGCAATTGTTCCTGCTGATGGCGGCGACGCCGCTGATGCTGCTCGCGGTCGCCATCGGCGACGAACGCCGGTCGAAGGAAGCATTGCGCGACAGCGACGAACGCATGAGCCTGGCCGTGGAGAGCGCGCAGTTGACAGTGTGGGACTGGGACATCGAGCACCAGAAGCTCTGGGCGAACAATGAAGGACGAAGGTTCTTCGGTTTCGAATCGGACGAACCGATCGATCACACCACCTTGGGCGGGCGTGTACATCCGGACGATCGCGCCGGGCGCCTGGCTGCGATCCAGCACTCGCTTGCGACCGGCGACCCTTATGAAGTCGAGTTTCGCATCATCCAGCCGGATGGCTCGATCCGATGGATTGCCGCGCGCGGCCGCACTCACAGCCACGCCGTCGACGGCCCTTCCCGGCGAATTCTCGGCGTTTCGATGGACATCACGCGGCAAAAACAGGCGGCCTCCGAAGCCCAGCTGCAGCGGGAAGAACTCGCGCATCTTTCGCGCGTGGCTGTCTTGAGCTCGCTCTCGGGTTCGCTGGCGCACGAGTTGAACCAGCCGTTGACCAGCATCCTCAGCAACGCGCAAGCAGGCCAGCGCTTCCTGTCGCAGGAACCACCCGATCTCGCCGAAGTGCGGGCGATCCTGGCGGACATCGTCCGCGCCGATCGCCGCGCTGGAGAAATCATCTGGCGCCTGCGCTCGATGCTGCGGCGCGGAGAGGTCGCGCTGCAGCCGGTCAGCGTGAACGAGTGTCTCGA
>DATIEJ010000360.1:0-9782 GCA_035455825.1 Rhodanobacteraceae bacterium
ACCTCGGCTGGCAGGAATCGCTTGCGCTGCTGATCAAGCTGGTCGAGGCGGAGATCCGGCAGTAGGGCAATGCGCACGTGCTTCGCCCGCCAGCGGGCCGGCCGCTGATGTACACTTTTTGAACGATGCGTTGTCCGTGCGGGACGCACCGGCATAAGCCAGGTTCACACGGCGATGGAGGGCATTCCGTGGCAAGAGACATCATTCGGACAAGCGACGCCCCGGCCCCGTCGCCCGCCTATAGCCAGGCGGTAAGGGCGGCCGGCCTGGTTTTCGTCTCGGGTACCGGACCATTCGATCCGGCGACCGGGAAGCTCGCCGGCGAGACAATCCAGGAGCAGACCGCACAGTGCCTGCGCAACGTCAGCGCGATTCTGGAGGCCGCCGGCAGTTCGCTCGATCGTGTCGTGAGCGCCACCGTCATCGTTCTCGAGGAATCCGATTTCGCCGGCATGAACGAAGAATGGCTCAAGTGGTTTCCGGCGGATCCACCGGCACGCCAGGGCGCGAAACTTCCGGTTCGCATCCCAGGCATGAAAGTTTCCATCGCCGTCATTGCCGAAGCGTGATCCTGCCCGGAGCCGTCTTCGAACAGCCGGGGGCGAATATGGAAAAGCAATTCACCTGCATCTGGGAATTCGACGTTCCGGCGGCCAGCGAGGCGGAGTTTCGCCGGCACTATGGCCCGCGCGGCAGCTGGGCCGCATTGTTCCGCAACGATCCCGGGTTTGTCGAGACGCTGCTGCTTGAGGATCCTTCACGCCAGGGGCGCTACCTGACGATCGATCGGTGGCGAAGCGCGGAGGCCTACCTTTCGTTTCGCGAAAGTTATCGTGAGCAGTATCACGCGCTTGACCAGATTTGCGAGGGATTCACCACCCAGGAAACAAACCTTGGTTCGTTCCTGGTCGTCGACGCTGCTGCAAGCGCTTGACCGTTCCGCTCCGTCCAGCGCAGCGCGTGATTTCTGCCGGAACCAGGTTGTGAGTAGCGGCATGGCGGAGGTGTCGCGGACTGGCCGCGCTGCTTTCGCTGCACGACACGCGGAAGCGTTTGCGCGCCCGATGCAGGCGTGGCACATTGAAGTCCCGACGAGGCGCAAACGCTCATGACGACATTGCCGGTGGCAGGCGCCTCCACAGGCGCGCTGCGCCAGAACCCACTGCTGCGGATCCTCGGCGTCGGCTTCGGCGTGGCGGTGGTCATCGGCGGAACCGTGGGCGTCGGCATCCTGCGCTCACCGGGCGCGGTGGCGGCGCACCTGGGTTCGGGCTGGCTGATCCTGCTGGTGTGGACGCTCGGTGGTTTGTATACATTGCTCGCGGCCAACAACACGGCCGAACTGGCGACGATGATGCCGCGCGCCGGCGGACCCTACGTCTACGCGCGTCGCGCGTACGGCGACTACGGCGGTTTCGTCGTCGGCTGGAGCGACTGGATGCTCAACACGCTGCCGCTGTCGTTCATGACGATCGTGTTCGGCGAATACATGTCGTCGTTGTTTGCGCCGTTTCCGGGCAACGTGCAGCTGTTCGCCGTGTCGATCCTGTTGCTGCTGACAGCGATCAACTGGAGCGGTTTGCGTGCCGGCAGCCAGACGCAGAAGGTCGCCAGCGTTCTCAAGGCGCTGGCGCTGCTGGCGTTCGTCGCCGCCGCCTTCCTGTTTGGCGGCCACGGCGAGTTTGCCGATTCGACGCCGGTGCCGGCCGCGCTGGCAAACGGCACGTTGGCGACGATCATCGCCTGCGTGCTGTCGTTCCAGCTCGTGCTCAGCGCGTTCGGCGGCTGGAACGCCGTGATCTACTTCGCCGAAGAGGATACCGACCCGCAGCGCAACATCCCGCGTTCGCTGTTCGGCGGGATCGCGCTGATCATCGTCATCTACCTGCTGGTCAATGCCGCATTGCTGTACGTGCTGCCGATGCGGGTCATGGCAAGCTCGAAGTTTGCCGGCGCCGACGCGATCAACGTGATCTTCGGCGCGCGCAGCGGCCAGGTCGTCACCGCGCTGGCGCTGCTGTCGATCGTCGGCATCCTCAACGCGCTGCTGATGTTCGTGCCGCGCGTGCTGCTGGCGCTTGGCCGCGACGGTTTGTTCTGGCGCAAGGCTGCTTCCGTCAACGACAAGGGCACGCCGACGGTCGCGTTGGCCTGCACGGTAGTGCCGGCGATCCTGATGGCGCTGATCGGCTCGTTCGAAATGCTGCTGGCGATTTCCGAATTTTTTGCCGTCACGATCGTGATCCTGCTGATCGGATCGCTGTTCATCCTGCGGCGGCGCGAACCGGACTTGCCGCGACCGTATCGCGCCTGGGGATATCCGTATGCGCCAGCGTCGATGCTCGTGCTGGCGATCGCGTTGTTCGTCGCCTACATTGTCAGCAATCCGCTCAACAGCCTTTACGCGATCATGTTCCTGGTGGCGAGCTACCCGGTCTATCGGGCAGTGCGGCATCAAACCGACGGCGCGCGTGGAACATGATTGCGCACATGACCGCCGGCACGACTGCTCACGTGACTACCCAAGGGTGACCCATCCGTGATCCGGAACCGTTCGTCCACCCGCATTCCAGGCTATCTGTTCGCGTTGCTCGCCATCTACTGCGCTGCCAGCCTGATTCACTTTGCCCACAATGCGCGGTTCATCTCCGAATACCCGAACCTGCCGGCCTGGCTGACTTCTTCGAAGGTCTACGTATCCTGGCTTGCCGTGACATCGGTCGGGGCAGCTGGCGTTGCCCTTGCCATGTCCGGACGCCGCGTGCCCGGGCTGGTTCTGATCTCCGCCTATGCTGCGCTCGGCTTCGCCGGACTCGATCATTATTCGCGTGCGCCGGTATCGGCGCACACGCTGGCGATGAACGCGACGATCGCCTTCGAGGTTGTGGCGGCAGCGGTCGTGCTCGCGGTTTCGGTTACATTATTGCTTCGACTCGTTCGAGCACCCGCAGGCAAGTGACGGCTTGAGTCGGCCGCCACGCAAACCGGAAGCGCACATGAACCAGGATCGTCGAGACTTTCTGCACGACTCCGCCCGCTTGGGTGCCGCTGCAATTGCCGGCAGCGCGCTCGGGCACATGAGCCCTGCGCTCGCACACAACGGCCACGGGCGCGAACTCGCGACGATGACGATCGTCGAGTTGTCGCGCCTTCTGGCAAGCCAGAAGATCACCAGCCGCCAGCTCGTCGAACAATCGCTCGCCGCAATCAACGATCCGCAAGGCGAAGGCAAGCGCGTGTTCCTTCTCGTCCACGAGCATGAGGCGCTGGCCGCTGCAGATCGTGTGGACGCGCAGCGGCGCGCCGGCGCGCAGCTGCCTGCCCTCGCCGGCATTCCGATTTCGATCAAGGACCTGTTCGACGAGGCCGGCGTCGTCACGCTCGGCGGCTCGACCGTGCTGGTCGGTACGCCGCCGGCAACGCACGACTCGGCGGTCGTCGAACGCGTGAAGAGATCCGGCGCAATAATCATCGGCCGCACCAACCTGACCGAATTCGCCTACTCGGGCCTGGGCATCAACCCGCACTACGGCACGCCGAAAAATGTTTTCGATCGCGCGGCCGGCCGCATTCCCGGCGGTTCCACATCCGGCGGAGCGATCTCGGTCAGCGACGGCATGGCAGCCGGCGCGGTCGGCACCGATACCGGCGGCTCGGTGCGCATTCCGGCGGCCCTGAACGGACTCGTCGGCTTCAAGCCGACCGCGCGACGCGTCCCGCTCGACGGCGCATTGCCGCTGTCGTTCTCGCTGGATTCGGCCGGACCCATCGCCAGAACCGTCGCCGACTGCGTATTGCTCGACCAAATGCTGTCTGCCGAAACCGGCCGCGCTGCTGCGCCCGACACGTTGCGTGGCTTGCGCTTCGCCGTGCCCAGAACCGTGTTTCAGGATGACCTTTCGCCGGCCGTGGCGAGCGCGTTCGCCGCTGCCCTTGCCCGCTTGTCGACCGCCGGTGCAACGATCGTCGAACTGCCCATGGCCGAGTTCGCACAGGCCGCCACGGTGAGCTCGCGCGGCTCGCTGGTCAGCGCCGAGGCGTTTGCGTGGCACCGTCGATGGATCACGGATGGCGCCGAAAAATACGATCCGCGCGTGATCATGCGCATCCGGCCCGGCGAAACGATGAGCGCGGCCGACTACATCGACCTGCTGCAATTGCGCCAGCGCTTCATTCGCACGATCAACGCCATTGCCGGCGATTACGCGGCAATGCTGATGCCGACCACGCCCGAAACCGCGCCGACGATCGCCGAAGCGAGCAAGGATGACGAGAGTTATTTTCGCTTCAACGGCCGCATGCTGCGCAACACATCGATCGTCAACGCATTCGATGGATGCGCGCTTTCGGTTCCGTGCCAGGATCCCGGCAGCGCACCGGTCGGCCTGATGATCGCCGGCACGCAAAATACCGATCAGAGGATTCTGGCGATCGGCCTCGCGATCGAAGAGGTCGTGCGAAAGCGGCCCGCGTAGGTTCTGCTTTGTAGCCCGCGTGCGCTATCCTGATATTGTCCGCGGCAACAACGTGACGACAGGATTCCGCGCTTTTTGCGTGCACCGAGCGCTTGCGCAACCCACATGCGGTCCCGTCATTGAACCGGTTCTGATGACATGACAACTTCCAGATCCATTCGCGCCCCGGCCCTGTCCACCACTCTCCCAGGGACATGGCAGCTGCAGTCGCGCGTCGACGTCACCGCGTTCGGCGAACGGCGTCCCGAGCCGTCGCTCGGAGAAGATCCTGTCGCGCTGCTGATCTACGACCGCAGCGGTCACTTCGCCGCGCAGTTCATGCGGCGCGACCGTTCGGTCATGATTCCGGACGGACCGGGCGGCGCGAAGAACAACAGCCGCGCACAAGGCGGATACGACGCGTACTTCGGCACGTACACGATCGACGACGCGAACGCCACGGTGACCCAGACTCTGCTGGCCGCGCTGTCACCCGAAAATGTCGGCTCCGTGCTCACGCGTGCGATGGAAGTCCGCGACGACACGCTCGTCATCAGGCTCCAGACCACGGCCGCCGACGGGACCGAAGTCACTCGCACGTTGACGTGGCAACGCGTAGGCTGATGTCAGGTCAGCGAGCAGGAGCCGTCATGCAGCACGTTGCATCGCCGAGGCAGGTTGCCGAATCCCTTGCCGAATTGTGGTCGCCGCGAGTCGTCGGCGAACTCGACGACTCATACGTGAAGGTCGCCAAGGTCCACGGCACATTCGGCTGGCACAACCACGAGCACGAAGACGAGCTTTTCTTCATTCTC
Source organism: Rhodanobacteraceae bacterium (assembly GCA_035455825.1). Lineage (GTDB taxonomy): Bacteria > Pseudomonadota > Gammaproteobacteria > Xanthomonadales > Rhodanobacteraceae > Rudaea. The sequence continues at coordinate 5,270 of DATIEJ010000360.1, forward strand.
AAGGGACGCCTGCGCATCGAGATGGAATCGGGCTCCGCCACGCTCAATGAAGGCGACATGTTCGTCGTGCCGAAAGGCGTCCAGCACAATCCGGTTGCCGAACAGGAGTGCCTGATCATGCTGATCGAGCGCAAGTCGACGCTTCATTCCGGCAACGTCGTGAACGAGAATACGCGATCGCTGGCCGAACAACTTCGCCCGGTCGACAGCGTGCCGGGCAACAAGGACTGACCATGGCCGAAAACAAGACCAAGGCAACGACGTCGAGCGTCGACGCATACATCATTCAGAAGGAATCGGTATGAAGAACTCACGCTCGGGCGCGCGCATTACCTGTCTGTTCTCCGTCGCGCTGTTGCCGCTCGCTGCCGCGGCACAGGCGCCCGCAACCCAGCCGGCAACCGCCGACGATTCCGATGCGCGGCCGCCAGTGACCACGGCGGACCTGCAGATCGTGCAGCGTGCGCGCAAGCTGCTCGACTCCCCGGCCAAATGGAATCGTGCCGACAACCGCAAATGTCCCGCCGACGCGAAGACCTTCAGCCTGTACTGCGCGCTCGAAACGGCAACGGTCCAGTCGGGCAGGAATTTCGAGCATCGCGGCGCCGCGTTGCAGGAGATGCGCTTCGTGATCGACGAAATCACTGCCGAGAGGAACTACGATCATCGGTTGATGGACTACAACAACGATCCGACGACGACATTTGCCGATATCCAGGAAGTGTTTCGCATTACCGAAAGCCTGATCACGCTGCGCCTCAAGGCGAACAAGCCGCCCGCGGCCAAACCCTGAGTCGGAGCAGCGATGCGCATCGACGGCAAGTGTCACTGCGGCAATATCGCCTTCACGCTCGACTGGCCGGATCAGTCGCTCGAAATTCCGGCGCGCGCCTGCGGTTGTTCCTTCTGCGTCAAGCATGGAGGTGTCTGGACGTCCAATCCGAAAGCGCGCCTCGCCGTCAGGCTGCGCGATGCGGCTCTGGTTTCGCCGTATGCGTTCGGCACGCGGACCGCCACGTTCCACGTCTGCGCGAACTGCGGCGCGGTGCCGTTCGTCACCAGCGAGATCGGCAATCACCGCTATGCCGTGGTCAATGTCAATGTGTTCGAAGGCGTCGATCCATCGCGGCTTCGCCGCGGCGCGGCCGACTTCGAAGGCGAGGACATGCAGTCGCGGCTTGCCCGCCGCGCGCGCAACTGGATCGCCGATGTTCGCATCGGCACGGCGCAGTTCGAAGAGTCCTGACGAGGCGTCAGTCGAACAGCGGATCCCGCCGTCGGACGGCCATCCGCAGTATGGGCGCCATCGCTGGAGGCAACGGCGAAACTTGCGCTACACTCCAAAGCACTTCGAGTTGCCGGCCCGGAACGTTGACTGCATGAGCACGTTGCCTGTTCCCGACAACGCACGCGGTTGGTGGCTCTCGCTTCCCGGCCTTCTGCTGATCGGCGCTCTGATGACCGGCGCCATGGCGTGGTGGCTGATCGCCGCACCCGTCGCCGGGTTTGGCAATACCGACAAGCACGCGGGACATTTCGGCCTGGTCTACCTGCACATGCTCGGCGGCACGCTGATGTTGTTCCTCGGCGCGGCCAATCTGTACATCGGCAGCACGCGCCGGCATTTTCGCTACCACAAGATCTTCGGCTACTCCTATCTGATCGGCGGTTCGGTCAACGCGCCGATCGCGTTCGTGCTTGCCCTGGGCAAAGTGCACGACAAGAGCCGGGCTTTTACCTTCCACCTGGCGACGATCAGCGACATGGGGATTGCCCTGGCCTCGCTCGCGGTTGCATGGATGGCGGCATCGGCCATGGCGTTCCGGGCCGCGCGCAACAAGCGTTTCGATTCGCATCGCGCCTGGATGATCCGCAGCTACGTGCTGACCTGGTCGTTCGTGCTTTGCCGCCTGGTCGGCCGCGTGCCGGGAGCCGGCGACATCGGCGACGGTGCAGGCATCGTTTGGCTGTCGTGGGTCGTTCCGCTGTTCCTGTGCGAGATCGGCCTGCAGTGGCACGCCGGCGCTGGCAAGGCGATCAAGCCGGATGCGATTCGGAGCACGGCTTGACGATGCCGGCGGATCGGCGCGCTGACTTCAGCTGCCGAAGCTGCCGCGCGCGCCGATGACGCGCGTCGGCCTGATATCCGACACACACGGTTTGCTGCGGCCGGAAGCCAGGGCATTTCTCGAAGGCTGCGACCGCATCCTGCACGGCGGCGACATCGGCAATCCCGATATCCTCGAACAACTCGCGGCGCTCGCGCCGCTGACCGCCGTGCGTGGCAACAACGACCATGGCAGTTGGGCGGATGAGCTGGCCGAAACGGAACTGGTGCGGGTCGGCAAGATCCTCATCTGTGTCATCCACGATATCGCGCAGCTCGACATCGACCCGCGTGCCGAGGGCGTGCACGCTGTAGTCTCGGGTCATTCGCACTTGCCGTCCGTGACCGAGCGCGAAGGCGTGCTCTACGTCAATCCGGGAAGCGCCGGTCCGCGCCGCTTCAAGCTGCCGATCGCGGCGGCTGAACTGGCGATAGTGGGCAGCATGGTCAGCGCGAATATCGTTCGCTTTGGCGGCGGCCCTGCACTCGCGTGACTGTTTGGCAGGCACGGCGGCTTCGCCGCGAGACTTCGAAACGGCAGTAACCGGTATTTGGCGTTGCCGTTCTTGCCGGTTGAATCGCACGGCGGGCGCGGCGACGCAACGACCTTGCAGTCACCGCGGCGGGGCTTTACCGTCTGCGCTCTGGGTCAGGGGAAACGCTCGAAACCATGAATCGTAAAATCGCTTCGATTATCCTGGGTGGTCTCGTCGGAGGCGCTTTCGACATCGCCTACGCGATCATTTTTTCGAACTTGCGCAGCGGCGTCGCGCCGAGCCGGATCCTGCAGTCGGTGGCAAGCGGCTTGCTCGGAAGCGACGCGTACAGCGGCGGCACCCCGACGGCGGCACTCGGGTTTGGCCTGCACTTTTTCATGTCGTTTCTGTGGGCGGCTGCTTATGTAATCGCCGCCGGCCGCATCCCGCTGCTCGTGCGCCAGCCGATCGCTTGCGGCGCGGCATTCGGTGCGTTCGTATACGCGTTCATGAACCTGGTCGTGATTCCGCTTTCGCGCTTCCCGACCAAGCCATCCTATCCGCTCGCGATCCTGGCAACGGGTCTGTTCGTGCACATGTTCCTGTTCGGCGTGCCGATCGCGCTCGCCGCGCGGCGTGGCCAGGCCGCCGCGTAGCCGTCGACGCGGGAGCGAAATGGGCATCCCTTCGGAGCGCTGAATTGCGTGCGGGTGTGGATCGACGCAGCCCTGCTCTTGTATCGTATGCCAGTGCCCAATGCGGAAAACCGTCATGTGCCGGAACATCAAGACGCTGTTCAATTTCGAGCCGCCGGCGACCGAAGAGGAAATCCAGGCTTCGGCGCTCCAGTTCGTGCGCAAGCTCAGCGGTTTCAACGCGCCGTCGAAGATCAACGAGGCCGCATTCAACCGGGCCATCGAGCAGGTCACGGATGCGGCCCGCACGCTGATTCATTCGCTGGTCACTCTGGCGCCGCCGAAAGATCGGCAGGTCGAGCGCGTGCGCGCGATCGAACGTTCGGCGAAACGCTTCGGGCGCCAGTAAGCCTCAGCCGCCCGGCTTCGGCGCGTTCGAGTGCAGGTCGATCGCACCGGCGGCCGGCAGGTCGTTGGCGTCCCAGCCTCCACCGAGCGCCTTGACCAGCGCGACGCTGTCGGTCAGGCGATTGCCGAGAATGCTTATCGCGTTGCGTTCGTTGCTGTAGGCCGTCGTCTGCGCGGTGACGACGTTGAGGTAGCTCACGGTACCGGCGCGATACTGGTTGAGCGCGATCGCCAGTGACTGCTCGGCCGATTTGACCGCCTCGGCCTGCGCCGCGGCTTCGGCTTCGAGGATGCGCAGCGCGGCGATGTTGTCCTCGACGTTCTGGAATGCGGCGAGCGACACCTGGCGATAGTTCGCCGCGGCCGCATCGAATCCCGCGCGCGCTTGCGCGACCTGCGCCTCGCGCGCGCCGCCATCGAAGATCGTTTCGGCCAGCTGCGCTCCGAGCGACCAGAACCGGCTCGGCGCAGACAGGATGTTGGAAAACGTCGAACTCTGCCAACCCGCATTTGCCGACAGGATCAAGTTCGGAAAATACGCGGCTTCGGCGACGCCAATCTGCGCGTTGGCCGCGGCTGCCTGGCGTTCCGCCACCGCGACGTCGGGCCGGCGCTCGAGCAGTGTTGACGGGAGCTCGACCGGAATTGCCGGCGGCGAGACCTTCAGCGGTTCGACCGCCAGCGAGAATTCGGCCGGCGCCCTTCCGACGAGCACGGCGATCGCATGTTCGAACTGCGAGCGCGCGATGCCGAGGTCGATCGCCTGCACTTGCGCCTGCTTGAGCTGCGTTTCGGCCTGGACGACGTCGGCGCGCGCCGCGACGCCGACGTTGTACTGGTTCTGCGTCAAGTGCAGCGACTTCTGATAGGCCACGACGGTTTCGTCG
>DATIEJ010000361.1:0-8965 GCA_035455825.1 Rhodanobacteraceae bacterium
CCAGACCAGGCGCGGACGCGCGCCGAGCACCTCGATCGTGCGCACCTGGACGCGCTTGCAACGCGCCAGGAACCTTGCCTCGGGATGAGGCTGGTGCCGGCCCATCGTCAGCACGCACAGCGCCGGCGTTGCGCTCATCGCCACGAGCAGCGACAAGCCGACCGCGAGCAGGAACGCGACCGACAGCGGGCGGAAAAACGAGCCTTGTATGCCGGTCATCATCAATATCGGCGCGAACGCGACCGCAACGGCGAGCGTCGCGTACAGCACCGGCCGGCGCACTTCGAGCGACGCACTCGTGAACAGCGGCATGATCGCGGCATCGGCAGGAGCGTTGCGCCGCCGGCGCAGGATGTTCTCGACGTCGATGACGGCGTCGTCGACGACGACGCCGAGCGCGACGACGAGGCCGCCGAGCGTCATCGTGTTCAGGCTGAAGCCGAATGCATCGAGCAGCCAGACCGTGGTCAGCAGCGCCAGCGGAATCGCGCTGAACGACACCAGCGCGCCGCGCCAGTCGCGCAGCATGACCAGCAGCAGCGCGACGACGAGCACGGCGCCGATCAGCAGCGAATTGCGCAACTTGCCGATCGCGCTTTCGATGAAGCTTGCCGGCCGCAGCAGGGCCGGATGGTAGTCAACGCCCTGCTTCTTCAGCGCCGGTGCAAGCGCATCCAGGCGCGCCTCGAGCGCGCGCGTGACGTCGAGCGTGTTCGCGCCGAATTGCGTCGAGGTCTCCACGAGGATGCCGGGCTCGGTGCCGATCAGGGCATCGCCGAAGCGCGGCTGGGCAGCGTCGCGGATCGTGGCGACGTCGGCGAGGCGCACGGGCGTGCCGCCGCGCTTGCCGAGTAGCGCCTGGCCCAGTGCCTCGGCAGTGACGCCGGCGGCCTCGGTCGTGAGCACGATGCGCTGCGTCGGCGTTTCGATGTAGCCGCCGCCGATCAGCGTGGTCGCGCGCCGTGTCGCCGCGGCCACGTCGTCGAGCGTGAATCCGGCAGCGGCCAGCCTGACCGGATCGACCATGACCTGCCGCTCGCGCGCTTCGCCGCCGAAGATCTGCGCTTGCGCGACGCCGGGCACGGCAAGGATCTGCGGCTTGATGACCCATTGCACGAGATCGCGCAGCTCGATCGGCGACAGCTTCGAGCTCGTGAAGCCGAAGTGCACGAGGTATTCCATCGACGAACTCAGCGGCGAAAGCAACGGCGGCCCGACGCCGGCCGGCAGCAAGCCGGCCGCGTCGGCGAGACGTTCCGTGACGACCTGGCGCTGCCGATACGGATCGCCCGTGCGGTCGAACACGACCTGGATCGCCGACAGGCCCTGACTCGACGTCGAACGCACCGAGGTGACGTTCTCGGCGCCGGCGAGCAGGCCTTCGAGCGGCCGCGTGACCAGCGCTTCGACCTGGGTCGCGTCGAGTCCTGGCGCTTCGGTCTGCACGAGCACGTGCGGCGGCGCGAAGTCCGGAAACACGTCGAAGCGCGCGTTGAACAACGCGGCCACGCCGAGCACCCCGACCAGCACCGACAGCGCGGTGACGATGCGCGGATTCGCCAGCGACGTCCGAACGATTGCCGCTAGCATGCGTGACGGCGCTCAATCATCGTCGTCATCGCCGGCCACACGTCCTGCAATTCCCTGCAGCGACCACAGCACGCCGGCGCCGCGCACGACGATGTCGTCGTCATCGTCGATGCCTTCGACGATCCAGCCGTCACCATGGGCCTGGATCAGCTTCACGCGCACCGGCGCATAGCGGGCGACGTGGTCAGCGGCGGCCGTCGATGGCCGCGTGGTGCCGGCTTTCGTCAGCTGCTTGTAGACGAGCGCACCGCCCTCGTCGTAGAGCACCGCGTCGCGCGGCACGACCACGCCGGTGCGCGGCGCGCCGAGCAGCGCCACCGGCACGCGGGCACCCGCGCCGAACCCTGGCGGCGCGGCGCGCACTTCGATCAGCACGGCCACGCCCTGGGCCTCGTTGCCGGGCAGCGCGCCCATGCCAAGCACGGCGCCTTTGACACTCACGCCATCGACATCGAGCACCGCCTGGTCCGGCAAGCTCGCCAGAATGTGGCGGCCGGGAATATCGGCGCGCACGAGCAACGACTTGGCCGCTGCGGCGCGATCGATGAGTTTCTGCCGCTCGGCCGCAGGCATCGCGACAAGCGGCGGCCAATTCGCGGCAAACTTCGCCGAAGCCAGATCGGCTTGCGCGCGTGTCTTTGCCTGCTCCGCCTGCGCCGCCTGCAACGCCTTCAGCGATGCGCCGGCGCCGGCGCCGTAAAGTGCGCGCACGCGCTCGAGTTCGGAGTTTGCCGCACGCGCGCCGGCCGCCGATGCATCGACCTCGCCGGCATCGGCAACGAGGCTGAGCGGATCGAGCACGAGGCCGATCGCGTCGTCGCGCTGCGCTGCGCTGGCGTTGGCCGGATGGGCGACGACGACGCCGGCTGCGCGCTGCTGATCGACATTCAGCGTTGGCAGTGTCGCGGTCCCGGCAGGCGCCTTGTCGTCGTCATCAGGATCTGCGCAAAGTGCCGTCGCCGGCAACGCCAGCGCAATGGCCGTCAATAGTGCGAAACGTCCTGCGAACGGATTCATCTGGCAGCTCCAGTGGCCGCGCCGGGGAAAGCAGTTGCGAAATTCAGCTCGGGCCCGGAGAGCGGCGCGTGCAGCGCGTCCTCGAGCGCGTTCCGCGCCGCCTGCAATTGCGCGCGCATCTGCGCGACTTCGAGCTGGCTGCGCAGCACGAGCAGTTCCGCGGCAATGTCCTCGCTCGCGCCAATGCCGCCGAGGCGCAGGCTCAGTGCCGCGTTCTGGCGTTGCCGGCGCGCTGCATCGAACCCGCGCTCGGCCGCCGCGACATTGGCCTGGGCAACCTGCTCGGCGCGCTCCGCGGCCGCGATTGCGCCGATGATCTCGGCCTGCACGGCCAGCATGCGCTGGCCCGCGAGTTCGCGCGCGGCGCGCGCTTCGGCGATCTCGCCTTCGCTGCGATTGAACAGCGGCACGGTGAAGCCGATGTCGAAAGGAAACTTCGCGATGCCGTGATCCCAGTAATAGCCGGGTGACAACTGGAATTGTGGATATTGCCGCACGACGGCCTGATGCAGCCTGGTCTCCGCCGCCGCATACTCGTCGATCGCACCGGCAAGGTCCGAGCGCGCGCGCAGAGCCTGTTCACCGAGTTGCTGCAGGCTGTCGGGCGTCGCCGGCGGCGGGCTTCCCCAGTCGGCCCAGTCGAACTCCAGCCCATCGAGCGCCGACGGCGGCACGCCGACGGCTGCGGCCAGCGCCGCGAGGGCAACCGCGGTTTCGCTGCGCGCCTGGGCCTGCTGCTGCTCGATCCCGATGCGCGCCTGGCTGACGATCGACAAATCGTCCGCCGTGTCCTCGCCGGCAGACACGCGCTGGCGCTCCAGCACGATCAGCCGGTCCTGGGCCGCAGCGAGCCGATCGAGAAACATCAGGCGCTGCGTGGCCGCCTGCCAGTCGCTCAGGGCCGTGGTCAGCGCGCGTCGAATGCCCCACGCGCTGTCCATGAGTTGCCAGCGCGCCGTGCTCGTTTCGAGCCGGGCCAGGTCGGCGTCGAGCTGGCGCCGCGTCGATGAGCGCAGCAACAGGTCGAGGCTCAGGCCATACAGCCACGGATGCGGCTCCTGATGCGCGTATTCCGATTGCAGGGTCAGCTCGGGATTCGGCGCCTGGCTCGCCGTGACCTCATGCGCGACAGCCGCCTCGACCTGGGCACGTGCAACCGCGAGTTTCGGACTGAGCGACAGCGCGGCCGCGAGCAGCTCGGCACGATTCCATGCAGCCGGCGGCCACGGTTGCGTGGCGCTCTGCGGCAGGAGTTCGGCAACCTGTGCGCGCATCTGCGCCGTGTCGAGGCGGCGCGCCGTGAAGCGCTCCGCGCTCGCGGCCGGATCGAGCGGCGCCGGTTGATACGTCGCACATGCGGCGAACAGCGCGGCTGCCACTGCCGGCAGCAACGGCCTGGCGCATCGCGCATCGATGCCGATACGCCCGTTCCGGATTCGATCCGCGGCGTCGAGCACTGTTGGTTTCGTCCTCCCTCGGCGAAGATCGGATGGACGTCGAGCGACCATCCCCAAAGCCGTCCGGATGAAACGCGACGGCGCGGTGATGTTAGATCAGTTTGGCGAGGATCGGCAGCGGGCGAGCAAAGTCCGCCTCGGCGTGCGGCAGAACTGTGTCATTGTTGTAGCAGTTCGTGCGCGCGTTGCCGGAGGGGGCGGCCGCGGGCAAAAAATCAAACAGGCGTCATTCCCGCACAAGCGGGAATCCAGGTTGATCTTCTCACGAGAGCTGCAAAAGCCAAATCAAGACGGATTCCCGCTTGCGCGGGAATAACGGCAACGATGGTAAACAAACGATTACCACTTCGCTCGACCGACGCCAAGCATCGATAGCCTGAGGTCGATCGGACTGCCGGTGAATACCGCGTTTATCAGTGCCCCTCGGGCGCCTGCCCCTCGACGGCGGGCGCGGCCGCCGGTTTGCTCGGCGTCGGATCGACCAGCGGCTGGACCTTGCCGCCAAGATCGATGAACGCTTCGATGTGCTGCGTCTGCGCGGTGATCGCGACGACGTGCTTCTGCTCATCGGTCGCCTTGTCGCCCTTGAGCAGGAGGATGCCGGTGATCTTCTTGCCGTCGACAAAATCGCCGACGAAGCCGAAGAACTCGGCCTTGCCGAGCTTGCTGTTGTCGACGATGTAGCGATTGTCGGAGGCCGGCTCGACCTGCAGCCTGCCGTCGACGATCGCGCGGGCGGCAACCACAACCGTAGCAGCCATCAGGGATGCCCCGATTGCCAATGTCATCAGAATTTTACGCATGTCTGTCTCCCGACCCCGATTCGATAAGTGAACGTTTTACTCGACGACCTGAATGATCTTCAGATGACCGTCATTGTCTTCGACATACGCGGTCACCTTGAGGTCGCGGGCCATGCCTGCCAACTCGGAGACGTGCGTGTTCTTGATCTTTTCCTTCTCGCCGCGCTTGAGCAGGATCGTCCTCACCGGACGGTGCGCCTCGTCGAGGTAGCGGATGTGACCGCGCAGGTCCTCGGCCGTGAGCGTTGCGCCGTCGAAGTCGAACGTGCCGTCCTTGTCGGCGAGTATCGTCAGGTCGTACTGCACCGGCGCGGCAGCGGTGATCTCGCTCGTGCCCTTCTTCAGGTCGTCGTGTCCGCACGCGGCCAGCGCGCCGAGCAGCAGCGCGAGCAGGACGACTTTCAGCGAATTATAGAAATATACTTTGCGCATCTGTTGCATCCCATCGTTGAATTTTTTCGATCGGCTCATGTTCTGGGCAGGGTCACGCCCTGCTGGCCCTGATACTTGCCGCCGCGATCGCGGTAGCTGGTGCCGCAAACCTCGTCGGACTCCAGGAACAGCATCTGCGCCACGCCCTCGTTGGCGTATATCCGCGCCGGCAGCGGCGTCGTGTTCGAGAACTCCAGCGTCACGTGCCCTTCCCATTCCGGCTCCAGCGGCGTGACGTTGACGATGATACCGCAGCGGGCGTAAGTGCTCTTGCCGAGGCAGATCGTGAGCACCTGGCGAGGGATGCGAAAGTACTCCACCGTGCGCGCCAGCGCAAACGAATTCGGCGGGATGATGCAGACCTCGCCGCGCACGTCGACGAAGCTGCGCGCATCGAACTGCTTGGGGTCGACGATCGTTGAATTGATGTTCGTGAAGACCTTGAACTCGTCCGCGCAGCGCACGTCGTAACCGTAGCTCGACGTCCCGTACGAGATCAGCTTGCCACCGCTCGCATTCGTGCGCACCTGCCCGGCCTCGAACGGCTCGATCATGCGGTGCGATTCGGCCATGCGGCGGATCCAGTGGTCGGATTTGATGCTCATTAGTGCTCGCTTTCACAAGTTCCAAAAAGACGGGAACCGATAGCCGGTAGCCGGTAGCCGGAGAGCAAGAGCACGCCCGCTCTTCCGGCTACCGGCTACCGGTTTCCGGCTACCGTCCCTCACGTATTCTGAATGACAATCTTCGGAAACTGGATGCTCTTGCTCCGCGCGCGCTGCGACAGCTGCGCCGCGGCCTTGCGCGCGATCTCGCGATAGGCCGCGGCAATCTTGCCGTCCGGATCGGCGGCGACGGTCGGCGTGCCGCCGTCGGCCTGCTCGCGGATGCGGATGTCGAGCGGCAAGGAGCCCAGCAGAGGCACCGAATATTCGTGCGACATGCGCGCGCCGCCGCCGCTGCCAAATACATATTCTTCGTGCCCGCAGTTCGAGCAGATATGGGTGGCCATGTTCTCGACGATGCCGAGCACCGGAACCTCGACCTTCTCGAACATCTTCAGGCCCTTCCGCGCATCGAGCATCGCGATGTCCTGCGGCGTCGTCACGATCAGCGCCGCGGAAACCGGCACGCGCTGGCACAAGGTCAGCTGGATGTCGCCGGTGCCGGGGGGAAGGTCGATGATCAGGTAATCCAGGTCGACCCAGTTCGTCTCGTTGAGCAGCTGCGTCAGCGCCTGCGTAACCATCGGACCGCGCCAGATCATCGGCGTGTCCTCTTCGATCATGAAGCCGATCGACATCGTCTGGACGCCGTGCGCGATCTTCGGCTCCAGGTGCTGGCCATCCTTCGAATCGGGCTTGCCCGAAACACCCATCATGCGCGGGATGCTCGGTCCGTAGATGTCCGCGTCGAGCAAGCCGACGCGCGCGCCCTCGGCCTGCAGCGCCAGCGCGAGATTCGCCGCCGTCGTGCTCTTGCCGACACCGCCCTTGCCCGACGCAATCGCGAGGATGTTCTTGACATTCGGCAGCGGCGTCAGGTCCTTCTGCACCTTGTGCGCGAAGATCCGCCACGAAACATTTACGACGACCTGCTTTATCGAAGGCTCCGCCTGCAGCGTGTCGCGCACGAGTTGCGCGAGCGTGTCGATCCAGGTCTTGGCCGGATAGCCGAGCACGAGTTCGACCGCGACGTTGCCGCCGTCGATGCCGATGCCCTTGACCGCGCCGCCGGCAACGAGATCCTGGCCGCTGTGCGGGTCGATAATCGTGCCGAGGAGTTCGCGAACGCGCTCCTGTGTGGGATGGATCATGGTTTCGGCGGATGAACTCGGAGGGTGTGGGTCAATTGTAGCTGAGCGGCACCGGCGCGGCACGTGCTGCACGGTTCAGGCTGCGTGGGCCACAGGCCGGGCGCCCGCTGCTGCCAGGTCGTCCAGCGAATGCGCTGATAAAGCCTCCGGGTGCGGCCCATGCCTTGACGCCCCGGCTCCCGCCGTCGCATCGTGCGCGCATGAGTGCATCGCTCCGATCTCTTTTCGCCGCGCTGCTGATTGCCGCGGGCGTGGCAGGCCCGGCGCGCCTGCATGCGGCCGACGCATCGCCGCTGGGCTTGTGGACGACGGTCGACGACACCAGCCACAAGCCGCGCGCGATCGTCGAGATCAGCGAACACGACGGCCTGCTGTCGGGCCGGATCGTGCGCCTGTTCCGCGAACCCGGCGAAGATCCGGACCCGCGCTGCAAGGATTGCATGGGCTCGCGCCATGACCAGCTCGTGCGCGGCATGACGATCTTGTGGAACATGCACCGCCATGGCGACACGTGGGAGGGCGGCGAGATCCTCGACCCGGAAGAAGGCAGCATCTACCGCTGCAAGCTGCATCCGGTCGGCGACGGCAGCAAGCTCGAAGTGCGCGGATTCATCGGCGTCTCGCTGCTCGGCCGGACCCAGACCTGGGAACGGGCAACGCCCTGAAAGCCGTGCAGCGCTTTGCGCACTTCGCGGCCCTCCTCGCAAATCAGAACGACCTGCAGCCCGCCTTGACGAGCTCGTCGCGCGCCTGCTTGTCTGCCTCCGCGCACGCCGTGACCAGTTCCGCCGTGTTGCCTGCAGCGACGTCGGCCTGCCATTTGCGCACCTGCCGATTGAACGCATGGGTCAGCGCAAACTTGCTCGAGCTCGCCATCGTGCCACTGGCGACGCCGTTGTTCACGCACGTGCGATAACGCTCGATGTAGCTGTCGCAGCTGCCGATGCCGATCGGCTGCACCGGCGCCAGCGCTTCGCTGCGTTCGGGCAATGAAGCAGAAGGTGTGTGCTGCCGCGCCTCGGACACGGCCGGGGGCGGCGGCGCGGAACGCGTTTCGGCGACGGGCATCGGCGCCGGGGTTGCTGCTGCGGGCGGCGGCGGCGGCGGTTGGGCCGCCGGCGGCGGAGGCGGCGCCGAATTCGCGTTCGACGCGCTGTAGGTAGGCTGCTCGCTGTCGCAGGCTGAAACCAGCAAAGCCAGCAGCAACAGCAGCAATACGTTGTTCCACTTCATGCAACACTCCTGAAAAAATTTTGCAAACCAAGACGTTCCGCCAGGCGGCAATGCGCCCTTGGACAACACAAGGAACAGCGAAAGTTCCGCCCGCCGAGGCAGTTCTGCCGGTCGATACGATACGGCATGTCATAATCGCTGCCAGGAAAAACATACCGAACCCCCTGTTTGCGCATGAAAGAACCCCGCGAAATCTTCGTCACCCACGCCCTGCCCTACGCGAACGGACCGCTGCATATCGGCCACCTGCTGGGCTACATCCAGTCCGATATCTGGGTGCGCGCGCGGCGCATGGCCGGCGACAAGGTCCATTTCGTGGCCGCGGACGACGTGCACGGCACGCCGATCATGCTGGCTGCCGAAAAGGCCGGGATGACGCCCGAGGAGTTCATCAAGGGCATGCAGGTCAGCCATGAGCGCGACTTCGCCGATTTCGGCGTGGCCCACGACTACTACTACACGACGCATTCGCCCGAGAACCGGGAACTGGCCGAACTCGTGTACCGGCGGCTGCGCGACGCAAAGCCCAGTCACGTCGCAACGAAGTCGGTTCGCCAGTTCTACGACCCGCTCAAGCAGATGTTCCTGCCGGACCGCTACATCAAGGGCGAGTGCCC
>DATIEJ010000362.1:0-2320 GCA_035455825.1 Rhodanobacteraceae bacterium
AAGGGCCCGCGCAATTCGCTCGCGCGCATGTGGGACGCCGTGCCGATCGGCATCACGGTCGAAGGCGCGAACATCCTGACCCGCTCGATGATCATCTACGGCCAGGGCGCGATCCGCTGCCATCCGTTCGTGCAGCACGAGATCACCGCGATCGCCGACAACGACCTGAAGAAGTTCGACCGGGCGCTGTTCGGCCACATCAACCTGCTCGCGCGCAATTCGACGCGGGCGAAACTGCTGGCCTGGACCGGCAGCCGCCTGGCCGCGGCGCCGCGCACCGAGGACACGGCGCGCTACTACCAGCACCTGTCGCGCTTCTCGGCCGCGTTCGAGCTGCTGTCGGACGTCGCGATGGGCACGCTCGGCGGTTCGCTGAAGCGGCGCGAGAAGATTTCCGGGCGCCTGGCCGATGCGCTCGCGTACATGTACTTGGCGTCGTGCGCGCTGAAGCGCTATCACGACGAGGCCAAGATCACGGCGAACTACAATCTCGTGCGCTGGAGCACCGAACATTGCCTGTATCGCGTCCAGGAAGCCTTGCTCGGCGTGCTCGAAAACCTGCCGATGCGGCCGGCGGCATTCCTGTTGTCCTGGGCGATATTCCCGCTCGGCGCGCGCTTCCGGCCGCCGTCGGACAAGCTCGGCGCGCGCGTCGCCCGAGACATCCTCGAGGATCGCGAGGCGCGCCTGCACCTGACCGAGGACATCTTCGTGCCGCCGCCGACCGAAGTCGGGCTTGGCGCCCTGGAAGGCGCCCTCGACAAGGCAGTCCGCGCGATTCCGGTCGAGACCAAGCTGCGCGACGCGGTGCGCGCCGGCAAGCTCGACCGCGCGCCCGGCTACATGCTCGACGAGATGGGCCTCAAAGCTGGCGTGATAAGTGCAGAGGAATACCGGTTGCTGCAGGACGCCGAAGCCGCACGCAACGAAATCGTCGCGGTCGACGCGTTTGATCCGCAGACGTTCAAGACATTGCACTGACCCCGACTGACCCGAACTGGCCAAGAATGACCGAATCCGCTTCTCCCACGACCGATATCGATCCTGAATTGAGCTTGCGCGTGCAGGCCCTGAGCCGTGAATGCGCGGCGCTCGGCCGGGCCTGGGATGCCTCCCAGGTCCAGTTCCTGTACGACGAATCCGAACAGCTGGCCGAGCGCGCGCAGCAGGCCGGCATCGTCGACTTGTCCGAGGCGCTGCTCGGCCTGTCGGCCTACCTCAGTTCGTTCGTCGACACGCCGTTGCGGCCGAGCCAGGACCAGCTCAACCAGCTGCAGACGCTGGCCGAATCCGCCGGCGACGCACTGGCCCGCTACCGCGCGCACATTTCGGTCGCCGTGCTCGGCCCGGACACGCGCTCGCTGTCGGCCACGCAGCCGATGATCCATTACCTCGGGCAGAATCCGGCGCATCTGGAGATCCTGCGCGCGCGCTGCGGACTGGCGGGTTACGGCGTCACCGAAACCGTCAACGTGCGCGACGTCGAAAACGCGCTCGATGCCGGCACCGTGCTGGCGCTCGTGATCGGCGCGGAAAAGCTCGCCGACTGGCTGACGCAGCATCGCACCGACGTCGGCGGCAGCGCCTCGGCGCGCGTGCCGATCGGCGTGCTCAGCGACGAGGATCTGCTCGACGTGCGCCTCGCGGCGATGCGCAGCTCGGCCGAAGTCGTGTTCGTGCTGCCCGAAGACACCGACCGCATCGCGCCGCGGCTGGCCGGATTGATCGCCGACCGCTCGGAACCGTACCGCGTGCTGATCGTCGACGACGACAACTCGATGCGCCTGTTCTGCGGCTCGGTCCTGCGCCACAACCAGATGGAGACGCGCGATTTCGCCTCGCCGGAAGAAGCGATGCAGGCGCTGCACGACTTCACCCCGGACGTGATCATCCTCGACCTGTACATGCCGCAGATTTCCGGCTTCGAAATGCTGGCGCTGTTCCGCGCCCATCCGCGCACCGCGTTCACTCCGGTCGTGCTGCTGTCGGGCGATTCGGACACCGAGAAGCGCTTCGCCGCGCTGCACATTGGCGGCGACGACTACCTGACCAAGCCGATCCGCCCGCGCCATCTCGTCGCAGCCGTCACCGGCCGCGCCCGGCGCGCCCGCTGGATGCGCCGCGAACTGTTCAACGCGCGCTAGCGCAAGAGAAGAGAAAAGAATTGTCACGGAGAACACGGCGGAGAAGCAGAGAGAACACGGAGAAGGGCAAGAAAAATTCGTGCGAGTCGTTTTCCCGCGCCGGACATCGTTCTGCTGCGGGACCGCGCGAAGTGCCACAAATACGACCAGTGGCTTGTACGCTTCGCGTAGCCGTG
>DATIEJ010000363.1:0-6173 GCA_035455825.1 Rhodanobacteraceae bacterium
TATTCGGATGCTGCATGCGCGCCGCGTTCTGCGCCTCGCGTTGGAAGCGTTCGACGAAGTCGCGCGACGCCCACGGCCCGGCGGAGAGCAGCTTGACGGCTACTTCGCGATCGAGGCTTATCTGCCGCGCGCGGTAGACGACGCCCATGCCGCCTTCGCCGATCTGTTCGAGCAGCTCGTAGTCGCCGAACTGGCGCTGCGCGGTGTCGCCCAGGTCGAGTTCGAGCGCGTCGGAAGGCAGGAACGCAAGATGCCGTCCGCGATCGAGCCCCTCGGTCGTCAACACCTCTTCGGCGCGCAGACTCAGGCTGCCGAACGCCAGGTCGGCCAATCGCCCCCGACCGCCACCGCGCGGCATCACGGAATTGCCCGTGTGCGGCGGCTTTGCGGAGCGGATGGTATCGGTCACGGCATCACCCGCATTCGTGCAGCACGGCGTACAGCGCCTGCTGCTCGGCCTGCAGTTCGTCGGCCGACGCCACCGTGTCGGCCAGTTCCGTATCGATCACTTCGCGAAAGCGCTGGCGCAGGCGGCGAATTGCGACCGCGATAGTGACGGACCGCGTGCCCAGACGCTGAGCGAGTTCCTCGTTCTCCAGCGCAGACGGATCGGCTGCGAGGAACGGCTCCAGTGCGTCATACATGTCCAGGCGCCCGGTCTGGCTCGCCTCCTCGCGCAAGCGCGCGGACGCTCGGGCAAGCAGCTCGAATGCGAAACCCTGCTGATACGCCTGCTCGGGCGAGTGAGCGCTGCCGTTGTCGCGCTGGTACTTCAGTTCAAGATCCGGCGGCGGCTCGATCAGCTCCGCGATGACTTCGCCGCCGGGCGATTCATGGCGGCTGCTCGTCAGGAACGCGCGTAGCCGGACCAGCAGGTATTGTCGGAACCGACCCTGCGCGAGCGCGGTCCCGCTGTCGAGAAATTGCCCAAACAGGTGTTGCAGGAAACTTCGCGTGATCTCCTGCGCGTCTGCCGGACCGTGGCCGGCTTGGCGCAGGTAGGCATAAATCGGATACCAGTAGCGCAGGCACAGCTTGGCCAGCGCCTCGCGGGCATCGACGGCTTGCGGAGCGCCGGTCCGCATGGCCAACGACCACTGCGTGTGCTGGAAGTCCTGGCGGGAATGGCCTGGAATCATCTGCTGTCGTGCCCAGCGCTGGCTCCTCAAATCGAGACCGGTTGACTTGCATCGCGCGCTCGATCGCGCTTTCGCCGCACGCGAGCAGCATCCTCCGAATTGGTATCAGAACGCCCGCGTCAGCCGCAACTCGAATGCATACTGGAAGTTGAAGATGATCTCGCCCCAGACCTCTTTCTGCACCGAAGTCGACAGTGTGTATTTGTTGAAATTGTAGTCGACTCCGAACCCTACGGATGCGTAGTTGTGCGGCGCACGCTGGTCGTGGTGGTAAAACAGTTCGCTGGTCGGATCGTACGGACCGAAGTAGCCGCTGCCCTTCTTTGCAGTGCTGAAGAGCTTCGCCGTCCAGGCCTCATTCAGAAAATATCCAAGTTCGAGGTCGAGCTTGTTGTGGTCGATGCTCTGCCCCAGCGTCTGCTCCGCAATCACCCGGCCGTATCCGACGCGATAATAGAGCTGCGTGAAGTCGAACTGGTGCGCGAGCGTGGCGCCCAATTCGACCCGCTGCAGGCCGTATCCGACAGCGGCTTGGGAAAAGAACGTGTAGTCGTGACTGGGGAGATAAACCGTCACGTAGGGCGTAACGAAATAGCCTTCGAAGTCCGCGTTGTAGGCTGCGCCCAAGGTCCAGTCCTGCCAGGCTCCATGGTAGGAACCGTCATCGAGGAACTGCGATTCCGGATGCGGAATGACAAGCGCGGGAACATGCGCGCATTGCGGCGGCGCGGTAGTCGGGCAATGCGGCCTGGGTCCTTCATAGCGATTGACGATGAACGGGATCTCGGCATGCAGCGACCACCGGTCGGTGATGTTGTAGTCCACGGACAGCGCGATGGCGTGGCTGCGCACGTCGCCAATTTTGACGACGCTGCCACCCGGCCCGTGAAACCCGTTCACGAGATGATTCAGATAGGCAATCGAGATATTGCCATGGCCCTGCGGACTGCCCTCGAGCACGTCCTCGATCGGAGGCGGACCTTCGCCCGGCCGTCGCCCCGCCTGCGCATCTGCTTGCGTCACATGACACGCACTCGACACGACGAGGATTGCCGCCGCCACACGGCGGCAAACCTGCGCGTTGCCGCGACCTTCCCCCCTGCCATTATGCATGTCATGTTCCCCGCGACTTCATCGTCTGTTCGATCGTCCTCAGGAACTGGTTGAGATTTGCGTCGTCGTTGAGCGCAAGCGGGTATTGTTTGCGCATGGCTTCCTGATCGCTGCGCTGAAATACCGGGATCAGCGCCGGTTCGCGCGATACATGTGCGATCTGTGCGCTGATCGCCGGCAGGTCGGCGGCATAGGTGATGATGACGTCGTACGAGCGCTCCCCTAGAGCCTTCGTGAGCGCCTCCGGACCGTCGACAACGGTGACCTTGTGTCCGGCCTTCTCGAGATTCTCGTGAAAGCGCTGGCTGTCGGCGGTGGCTGCCTGCTGCGCTGCCGTACCGTTGTAAAGCAGGATTTCCGCGGGATGGCGCGTGATGAACGCGTGGTAGCGCAATGCGCCGCCCATGCGGTACATCACTTCACCACAGGCTTGGGCGTCCGAGGCGGAAATGGCGACTACCAGCAAAAGCGCTGTTGTTCCGAGCTTGCTCATGGTCTTCTCCTCACTTCGGGTGACTGGATTTGGATGCCGCGTTGGGGTTGTCTACCTTGTCGTTACCGTTATCGGCGGCGGCGATTACGGGTTCGGCGGTGACCGCGAAAAACATTGGTTCCGAAATGCTCTCGTCGGTTGCCTCGAGGTCGATCGTCGCAATAAGTTTTTCGGGATGTGGATTTGGCAAACGCGGGTTGCTGTACACCTCCTGACGCGACGAACCAAGCATGATGAGAATCTGGTTGGGCAACCAACCCACGGGCGTAGGCGCGTCATGCGACGTCGCACCAAGCACCTCACGCTGAGTACGGATCCGCAAGAGCGCGCTACTGCCGTCGGTATAATGTACGCGCAGATAGGCATAATCGCGGACCTCCGGGGTCGGGATGGCCTGCGAGGCATACATCAGCACGTGAAAGGCCGCGATCGGCGTGGCCGGTACATGTATCCCCTTGAAGCGCATCGGCGTTTTGGAATCGTTCCGCCGACCCGTCCTGCGTGTTTCGACGGCACCGCGAGCGTCGTAGTCCACGCCATCGATGCGCATGATGCCGCCGAAACCTGCACCAAGAGCGCCGGCTTTGACGCTCGTGTAGTCGCCGACGAATTCGCTCGACCGGGTGTACGCCTGCGTAAGATCGAGGAGCAACGGACTTGCAGCCGGGTCTCGAGCCAGGAGGGGAATACCGTCGACATAGCGTGCGACGCGCGGCATCGGCGTTGCGGAGTCGGCGACCGGAGGGCCGGGATCCGCGCCGCGCAAGCCGATTCGCTCCTCAGTGCTCGGCACCTGCAACACATGTTCGCCTCCGCCGCCCGCAGGATTCAGCAGTTGCATCTGCGTACGCAATTCGGCGACCGGGCGCAAATCGCTTGCGAGGGGCCACAGCACCCAGCTTCCCTCGTTCGCTACCAGACTGCTGTCGTCGGGAGAAAAAGCAAGCTTTATCGGATAGGCCATGCTGCCCATGTTCGAGCGCAGCGGTGGCCCGACCGGCGACATCGTGGCGGTGTCGTAGAGCTGGACATCCCAGGCGACCGTATGGGCCAGCAGACGACCGTCGTGGCTGATCGCGAATGCGGCCGTGGCCTCGCCGCGCATCGTGCGTGCGATGGCCTTTTCGTGCTCGGTGCCTGGGTCGAGCAGGTCGCGATCATGCGTCGCCAGCAATGGCCGGCCGCCGACCGCGGTGACCCCTATTGGAACCAGCCCGGTCAGATGGCGCCGCTCTTCGATCATCCCGCTACGAGCGTTCCAGGCGATCAAGTCGCCATCGTTCGCCGTTGTGTCTTCCGCGTCGCGCGCCAGCAGCCAGAGCGAATCCGTGCCGTCGACAAAGGTCGCCGAGCTGACAGGGCGTGATTCATCGTGCTGGTAAATCCCGATACGCTCCAGCGTTACGGCGTCGAACACTTCCGTGGCACCGTCGGCAGACCCGACCGTAACAAGCCGTGCGCCGTCAGCGGAGAAGTCGAACTGGCGCAACGGCCCCCGCACCAGCGCTCGCGCAATTTCCGCACCCGTCTTGAGGCTGTAGCCGATCAGCCGTTCCTGAAATCCGATCGGGCCATTGGTGCCAAACGCCATTACGGCAAAGCCGTTCCCGATCGCGATGCGCATCGGATTCGCGGGTAGCTCGACTGGCGGCAGGCGAGCCCGCAAAGTGCCGGCGTCAAGGATGTAGAACTGGTGACCGGATGCGGCGACAAGCGTCTTGCCGGCGTCGACGACCTGGGCGTACGCAACCGGCTGCGGCAACGCCAGCCAGGGACCGTGCGGTCCGCCTGCGGTGGAGAGGACGCGCACGTAGTTGTACGCGGCATCGGGCAGATGCTGCCCGTCGAAGTAAAGACTGTTCGCGCTCCAGGATCCTCCGACGAGTGTGCGGATCAAGACAGGTTTCGGAGCCCGCCACAGACGTACTTCACCATCGAAGCTCGCGGTCGCCATTAGGCTGGATTCCAGCGAGATAGCCAGCGAGTTCGTGCCGGCGCGAGCCGAGCTGGGCGCCGACATCACGGGCGTCGCCTCGCGCACATTCGGACCATCGTCCGCCACGCGCCAAAGCATCGATTCTCCGTATCCAGCGACTACGACCAGGCGATCCCGGTGACTGATTGCGATCTCACGCGGCTCGAACTCATTCAGCATCTGCCCAGCCACCAGGGAATTGCCGCTGGCCACGTCGAATGCGAAGGCGGCTCCACTGGCTTGCACGGCGCCGAGCCAGGCATCGTCCTCGCTGAAGGCGATCCAGGTCACCTGATGCCCGGAGGGCGCCGAGAGTTGCTGCACGCCGCCACTTGCAACGTCGACCAGAAACAGATGCCCTTTCGAATCGCCGACAGCAAGCAGCGAGCCCGCCTTGTTCTCGGCCCATGCGGTGACCACTGCCTGCAGCGGGAGCGGTTTCGACCGAGACAGGTCGCGCGGATCGCGCAGCGACAGAAATCTCGGGGCGTCGTCCTCCTTGACGGCAACATAGCGTGCATTGCGTCCGAGGAAGGCCACCCAGTTGGCGTATCCCCGTTGCTGCATTACGCCGGACATCGGTTTCCATGGATCGGTCGCCCAAAGCTGCAATTCGCCGCGGGTGTTGCGCAACAGCGCATGGCGTCCATCGACGCTGAACGTGGCATCCGCGGGATGCTCGAATTGCGGTGGAAAATCGATGACTTTCGAATGATCCAGGTCGACGAGGCAGGTGTCGTTGTTGGCCGGGCTGGCGAGGAAGCTGTACCAGTCGAGCGTGACTCGCAGGCGATGGTTGTCGATGAATCGCAGCAAGCGCGGCAAATGTTCTTCGCCGTCGGATGTCGGCCATTCTGAAATGTCGACGCGGCCAAGCTCGGTCAGCGTCGCCGTGTCGTACCAGCGAACCGTCATGTCCCCCAGGCCAATCGCCAGCAGGCTGCCGTCGGGGCTCAATCCGACCGCCAGCGCGGGCGCCTCCGGCAGGATCATGCGATCGATCAGCGTCACGCTTTGATGCATGACCATGCCGAATTCGCGACGCTCGACGCTCGCGGGATCAACTTTTCCTGCCTGCTCCTGTTCCTCGATGTTGGCGAGCAGCGGCTTCAACGCTGCGAAGCCCTTCCCGTCCCGCATCAGGCGCACCGCAGTGTCACGCCGGCCGGCCCACAGCCGTTCGTTCGATTCGGCGGCATGCGATCGAGCTTCGCTCGCATTCGCCAGGGCCTGGGCCGCATTTGCCTGAGCCGCAGTCGCGTTCGCATTCGCGCGCCGCCACTGCTGGGTCGTCGCCGCTAGACCTGCCAGCAGCGCGATCACGGCAAGCAGCGCACTGACCGCAAACTTCGGTTCGCGCCGCGCCCAGCGCCAGCCGCGCTGCACCCGGTTCAGCGGCCGCGCCCGAACTTCGCGACCCTCGATGAATCTTGTAAGGTCTTCGGCCAGCGCG
>DATIEJ010000364.1:0-9729 GCA_035455825.1 Rhodanobacteraceae bacterium
GGAATCGCGCGAAGTCGCCTACACCTCGATCTCGCGTGCGATCGAAGCCAATGGCAAGGACATGGCGCTGCTGGCGCTGACCGGCCAGATCACCGAGGACCTGATCGCTCAGACCTTCGCCAGCGGCACGCGCGGCATCGCCTTGCGCAAGCGCCCCGAGCAGATCCAGGCGGTGGTGCGGCGCGAACTGGATGCGCTCAACATGCGCCGCAGCGTTCGCCGCCTGGAAGCATCCCTGCGCGAATCCGAGCGGCGCTGCGACTCGCTGCTGGATTCCTCGCGCGACCCGATCGCCTACGTGCACGAAGGCATGCACGTGCGCGCGAACAAGGCGTATCTCGACATGTTCGGCTACGACGACTTCGCCGACATCGAAGGCATGTCGATCCTCGACATGATCGCCTCGAACGATGCGGATGACTTCAAGGCGTTGCTGAAGAAGGTCTCGAAGGGGGAAAAGCCGCCGCAGCGCTTGAACCTGACGGTGCAACGCGCCGACGGCACGACGTTCCCTTCGGTGATGGAGTTCGGCGAGGCGAGCTACGAAGGTGAGCCTTGCCAGCAGATCAGTTTCCGGATCGCCGATGACAACGCGGATCTGGCCAAGGAACTCGACGCGCTGCGCCAGAAAGACCTGGTCACCGAACTGTTCAACCGCCAATACGGATTGACCGAACTCGACCGCATGGTCGGAGCGGTGGCTGGCGGCGCCGCCGACCAGGCCGTCGTCATACTCGAACCGGACGACTTCAAGCGCCTGCTCGACACGATCGGCCTGGGCAACGCCGACCTGATGCTCGGCGACATGGCGCTCCTGTTGCGTCGCCACCTTCGCGAGGGCGACGTTGCCGTCCGGCTGGCCGAGCACACGTTTGCGATCCTGAGCAAGGGACGTGGCGTGGATGCCCTGCGCGAGCTGGGGGAAACCCTGCGCAAGGCGTTCGAGGATCACATCTTCGAGGTCGGCAAGCAGTCGATCAATGCGAACGTCAGCATCGGCGGCGTCGTCATCGGCGAGAAAAATGCTTCGGCGCAGGCCGTGCTCGCGCAGGTCGCCCAAACGCTGCGCGCGGCCCAGGCCGAAGGCGGCAACCGCGTCAACGTGTTCGACCCTGCTGCGCAGGACAAGGCAAAGGACGAAGAGAGCCGGCACTGGCTGGCGCTGGTCAAGGACGCCATCGAGAACGGCAAGTTCGTCCTGTTCTTCCAGCCGATCATCAGCCTGCACGCCGCCGAAGGCGAGTACTACGAGGTGTTCCTGCGCATGCGCGGGCCGAAGGGCGACATCAGTCCGAATTTCTTCATGCCGGTGGCCGAGCAAAATGGCCTTCTGCAGCGCATCGACCGTTGCGTGATCCGCGATGCGATCGTCGCCTTGTCCGAACGCGAGAAGGCCGGTCATCGCACGACGTTTTTCATCAAGCTCACGCCGCAGTCGCTGGAAGACCAGACGCTGGTGCCGTGGATCGCACAGCAACTGAAGAACGCGCGCGTGCGCGGCGATGCGATCGTGTTCGAAATGCCGGAATCGAAGGTCGTGACGAGTTTGAAGCCGGCGCGCGCCTTCGTCAGCGGCCTCAAGCAGATCCACTGCGGCTTCGCGCTCGAGCAGTTCGGCTCAGGCCTGAACTCGTTCCAGCTGCTCAAGCACGTCGACGCCAACTACCTGAAGATCGACCGCAGCTTCATGGTCGACCTGCCCAAGACCAAGGAAAACCAGGACAAGATCCGCGAAATCTGCGATCAGGCCCGGCAGACCGACAAGATGACAGTCGCCGAATTCGTCGAGGACGCCGCCAGCATGTCGATCCTGTTCACCTGCGGGGTGAACTTCGTGCAGGGAAATTTCCTGCAGGAGCCCGAGAAGGTGATGGCGTACGAGTTCGGGAGCTGAGGTAATTCAGCCGCCCGGGGGCACGTCTTAGCTCGTCATTCCGGCAGCTCTCAGCAGCGGAGCTGGTCAAGCCGGAATCCAGCTTCTTGGATGAGCCAATGAAGGCGCTGGATCCCGGCTTCGCTGGGATGACGAGCAAATAGCTTTTTCAATCAGGCGGCGTTTCTCAGCGCCGCAATCCGCTCTTCAATCGGCGGGTGGCTCATGAACAAGCGGCTCACGCTGCTCTGGCCCGAGATCCCGAACGCCTGGAATGCCTTCGGCAGTTCGGCCTCGCCACGGTTGCCCGACAGCGTCTGCAGCGCCGAGATCATGCCGTTGCGGCCGCCGAGGCGTGCGCCACCGGCATCGGCGCGGAATTCGCGCCAGCGCGAGAACCAGGCGACGACGATCGTGGCCAGCACGCCGAGCACCGTCTGCAGCAGCATCACGATCAGGAAATAGGCGATGCCGCCGCCGCGCGATTCACCGTCGCGGTTGCCGGAAATCGCGCCGTCGATGACGCCGCCGATGATGCGCGCC
Organism: Rhodanobacteraceae bacterium; assembly: GCA_035455825.1. GTDB lineage: Bacteria > Pseudomonadota > Gammaproteobacteria > Xanthomonadales > Rhodanobacteraceae > Rudaea. Next base: position 2,417 of record DATIEJ010000364.1, read on the forward strand.
AGGAACATCACGAACGTGTTCAGCACGCCCTGGATCAACGCCAGCGTCACCATGTCGCCATTGGCCACGTGCGTGACTTCGTGACCGAGCACGGCCGAGACCTCGTCGCGGTTCATGCTGCGCAGCAAACCCGTGCTGACGGCGACCAGGGCATGATTCCTGCTCATGCCGGTCGCAAAGGCATTCATGTCCGGTGCGTCGTAGATCGCGATCTCGGGCATGCCGATGCCAGCCGCTTCGGCGTGATGGCGGACGGTCGCGAACAGCCACTGTTCATCGGGACTGCGCGGCTGGTCGATGACCTTCGCACCGACCGACATTTTCGCCAGCCATTTCGACATTGCCAGCGAGATGAATGCGCCGCCCATGCCGAACACCGCGCACAGGACAAGCATGCCCTGCAGGTTCATTCCGGTATGGCTGTAAGCCCAGCGGTCGATGCCGAACAGCGACACGACGACGCCGAGAACGAGCATGATCGCAAGGTTGGTGCCGAGAAACAGGATGACGCGCAGCATGGAAATCCTCTCGTTGTCTTCGATGCCGCGACACACGTGTCCCGGCGGGATCAACTTTGGGTAGACTCGCGCAAATTCAAGCCGGCCGATACCGTTACCAATGAGCTACCGCGGCCGTTTTGCCCCTTCGCCTACCGGTCCGCTGCATCTGGGTTCGCTGGTCGCGGCAGCCGGCAGCTGGCTGCGCGCGCGTGCACAGAATGGCGCATGGCTGGTGCGTATGGAAGACCTCGATCCGCCACGCGAGGTTCCCGGCGCCGCGGCCGATATCCTGGCCACCTTGGCGGCGTTCGGGCTGGAATCGGACGAGCCGGTCATCTACCAGAGCGCGCGCGAGGCGGCCTACCGAACCGCGTTCGACCAGCTTCTCGCGGCCGGCGAAGTCTTTGCGTGCTGGTGCAGCCGCAGCGACCTCGAGCCTGCGGGCGGCATCCATCGCGGGACGTGCGTGGCGGCGCCGGATCACGAGCGCGCCCCGGCGTGGCGTGTGCGCGCACCCGACGCCACGATCGAATTCGTCGACGCTGCGCTGGGCGCGCAGGCGCAAAACCTGCGCGAAGCAGCCGGTGATTTCGTCATCCGCCGCGTCGAGGGCTGGTATGCCTACCAACTCGCCGTCGTCGTCGACGATGCGCACCAGCGCATCAGCGAGGTCGTCCGCGGCATCGACCTGCTCGACTCGACGGCACGGCAGATCCATCTGCAGCGTTTGCTCGATCTGCCGACGCCGGGTTACCTGCACCTGCCTCTCGTGCTCGACGAGTATGGCCGCAAGCTGTCCAAACAGGATCGCTCGCGGCCGGTCGATCGTCGCGACCCGGCGCCCGCGTTGCGCGCAGCGCTTGGCTTTCTCGGCTTCGATGATGCCCTGCGCGGCGTGCCATCGAACTGTTCCACGCTGCTCGCCGCGGCGTTGCGCAGCTTCGATGTAGCGCGCCTGCCGGCAGCGCCGATGCCCTGCGCCGGATCGCCTGCAGACGTGTAGTATGCTGGCAAAAAGCGGCGGCTTCGTGCTGCCACACAACAAACGTGAATGGAGGGAGTCATGACATCACGAGTAGCGTTGGTTACCGGCGGCACGGGCGGCATCGGCACGGCAATCGTCAAGAGGCTTGCGTCGCTCGGCCACAAAGTCGCGACGAACTATCGCGACGAGGCCAAGACCCAGGCATGGGCAGCCGAACTCAAGGCCGCGGGCGTGAACGTCGTCACCGTCAAGGGCGACGTCGGTGATCCCGTCGCGGCCGAAGCGATGGTCAAGGCCGTCGAGCAGCAACTCGGTCCGGTCGATATCCTGATCAACAATGCCGGCATCACACGCGACACCACGTTCCACAAGATGAGCGCGATGCAATGGCAGGACGTCATCAACACGAACCTCAATTCGTGCTTCAACGTCACTCGCCCGGTAATCGACGGCATGCGCAATCGCAAGTGGGGCCGCATCGTGCAGATCTCTTCGATCAATGGCCAGAAAGGCCAGTACGGCCAGGCCAACTACGCCGCGTCGAAGGCCGGCATGCACGGGTTCACGATCTCGCTGGCGCAGGAAAGCGCCAAGTTCGGCATTACCGTCAATACCGTGTCGCCCGGCTACGTTGCGACCGAGATGGTCATGGCCGTACCCGAGGATGTGCGCAACAAGATCGCTGCTCAGATTCCGGTCGGACGCCTCGGCGAGCCCGACGAGATCGCCTACGCGGTCGCCTTCTTCGTCAACGAGGAAGCGCGCTGGATCACCGGCGCAAACCTGTCGATCAACGGCGGGCAGTACATGGGTTGGTAATCACTCCGGTGGGCCTCGGCCCACCGCTGGTTTTCTACGGTCTCGCGCGAACAATAGCGGTGGGCCGAGGCGCACCCTACGGGCTGTCCAGGTCGCCAGCGCGCGGAGGCCTTCAAGGCACTTCGGCAGCGAGGTCGATCACGCGGTAATGCTCGCACGGCCGCGGCGTTTTCCCTGCGATTGCTGCACTGCATCCCGGCGCGCGAGCGCGGCATGCTGCTTGTGTGCTGCGCAGCAAATCCGCTGGTGCGACGCCGCACAATCTGCTAACTTTGTCGCATGGCACAAGCCCGAATCATCAAGAAATACCCGAACCGCCGCCTCTATGACACCGAGATTTCGAGCTATATCACGCTCGAAGAGGTGCGCCAGCTGGTTCTCGACGGCGAAGACTTCGAAGTCCGCGATGCCAAGTCCGGAGACGACCTGACCCGTTCGGTCCTGCTCCAGATCATCTCGGAGCACGAGGAGACCGGTTCGCCGATGTTTACCACGCAGCTGCTGTCGCAAGTCATCCGCTTCTACGGAGACTCGATGCAGGGCTTCATGGGCAGTTATCTCGAGAAAAGCCTGCAGATCTTCCTCGATCAGCAGCAGAAATTTCGCAGCCAGCTCAACAACATCCTCGGGCAAACGCCCTGGTCGATGCTGAACGACATGACCGAGCGCAACATGGATCTCTGGAAGTCGGTGCAGGAAGGCTTCCTGAACGCCGCTGCCGGGTCCGCCGCCAAGGGCGTCCCGCCGCCGAACAAGGGTCCGGGCCCCAACAAGTCCTGACCAAGCCGGCGCGTTGACAGCGCCTTAACGTCTCTCTAAGATCGCGCGATTGCTGCACTGCGTCATACTCGGCGCTGCACGAAATTGCCAGAGAGGTTCGAACAAATGGACAAGCGCATCGCGCTCGTTACCGGGGGCATCGGCGGTCTCGGGACTGAAATCTGCAAGCACCTGGCCCGCTCCGGGCGTACTGTCGTTGCCTGTGACCTGGCCAGCCGCGAAGAGCGCGTCGAAGAGTTCCGTCGCGAAACCGCCGAGTTCGCCGACCATATCTTCTTCGAACCGATCAACGTCGGCGACTACGAAGCCTGCGCCGCCGCGATCCAGGCGGTCGAGGCGAAATACGGCCCGGTGTCGATCCTGGTCAACGCAGCTGGCATCACGCGCGATACGACCTTGCGCAAGATGAGCCCGCAACAGTGGGTCGACGTGCTGCGCATCAATCTCGATGGCGTGTTCAACATGTGCCGCCATGTCGTCGAAGGCATGAGCGAGCGTGGCTTCGGCCGCATCGTCAACATCTCGTCGGTCAACGGCCAGACCGGCCAGTTCGGCCAGACCAACTACTCCGCGGCAAAAGCCGGCATGCACGGCTTCACGATGGCACTGGCTCGCGAAGTCGCACGCAAGGGCGTCACCGTCAACAGCGTGTCGCCGGGCTACTGTCGCACGGCGATGGTGCAGGCCATTCCGGAACCGGTGCGCAACCAGATCATCGCCGGCATCCCGGTCGGCCGCCTCGGCGAGCCGTCGGAAATCGCGCGCGTCGTCGACTTCCTTGCCGCCGACGACTCCGGCTTCATCACCGGGGCGAACATACCCGTCAACGGCGGGTACTTCATGGATAACTGAGGATCAGTCGCCTCAGTTCAGTCACAACCCGCCTGATCTGATCGACATGCCCGCCGAAGGCGCGGCATGCATGAAACTCGCAGGCTAACCCCTAAGCGGCTATTCTTCGTGCGACACGCACGGGGAGCACGCTGGTGAAGGGAATCAACCGACTGAGTTTTTCGCTCGGCAGTTTTACGCGCGCTCTGCGCACTTTCAGGCTCTTCGTCGCCGCATGGACGCTACTGATTGCGTCGGTGTCTGCATCCGAAGCAGCAATACCTGATTCCGAGCGCGCAGCCCTGATCGCCCTGTTCACGAACACGAACGGGCTTGGATGGAGGGCCAACACGAATTGGTGCGACGGCGGCAGTTGCCCTGCTTCGGGTTCGTTCACGTTCGGCGCGCCCGGAACGGAATGCGATTGGTACGGGATTTCTTGCGACCTGGCGCAAGCGCACGTAACAGCGATTGCATTCGGCAATGACGGCTTTGGGCCGGCTGAAGGAAACCATCTCGTCGGAGCGCTGCCCGACCTCTCGGCATTGAGCGAACTGCGCTACTTTGCTGCTGCGAGCAACGCGTTGTCAGGCCAGATTCCCGATATTCACGAATTGACTCAACTAGAGACCTTTCGCGTCGACGCCAATCAACTTACCGGATCGATTCCAGCTATTTCGGGCATGGCCTCTCTTCGCGAATTCTCGGCGCGATGGAATCAACTTGAAGGCGGCATTCCAGGGCTATCAGGCTTGCCAAACCTCCGGGTGCTCGACGTCGGCGGCAATAAACTTTCCGGACCGATCCCCGACCTCTCCGAGCTGACAAGTCTCGAAATATTTTCAGCCCAAGGGAACCAACTCTCCGGACCAATCCCGATTCTCGCCAACCTTGTCCAGCTGACGTCTTTTGATGTCGGCTTCAATCAGCTCACCGGAAATCTGCCGACCCTGCAAGGCCTTTGGAGTCTTCAGGCCTTCAGTGTTGAATACAATAACCTTGCCGGCAGCATACCGGCTCTGCGAGACCTTCCGAGCCTGCAGGCCTTCGATGTGTCCGAGAATGCGCTTTCCGGGCAATTACCTGACCTGGATTTGCTCCCCGCTCTTTATTACTTTGCCGTTTCCGGCAATCAGTTCACCGGACCGATTCCAAAAATCGGGGCGCACTTGTTGACTTTCGACGCAAGCAGAAATCATCTCACTGGCACGATACCCTTGATTTCCGGCGGCTCCGAATTGTCGGTCTTTTCCGTTGCTACAAACGACTTGTCTGGACTTATTCCGGATCTGTCCGGAGCCGTCCTGCTTTTCTACGTCAATCTGTCCTCAAATGACTTGTCGGGACCAATTCCCGATTTGACTCAAAACCCATTTTTGCGAGACGTGTATTTCGCATCCAACCGATTGCAGGGTTCGATCCCAACGCTGCCTCCTGGGATCTATGAACTGGATGTGTCAGATAACCAGTTGACGGGAACTCTACCCGACCTGTCTGCCGTACAGAACCTATACACCCTGAGCGTCGCCCACAACCAACTCACCGGCACGATTCCCGACCTCGTGCCATTCACGGATCTGCAACGGTTTGACATTTCGAATAATCAGTTCGAAGGTCCGATTTCGTTGCCAGCGGCTTCGGCGTCCCTTTATGACTTCAATGCGAGCTACAACCGGTTCACCGGAACGATACCGGCGATTTCGTCTTTGGCATCTCTGTACTCATTCGACGTCAGCCACAACATGCTGACCGGCAGCGTTCCTGATCCTTCCGCGTTGCAGTACTTATGGGCATTCAATGTCGGCGGCAACCTGCTGACGGGAACCGTACCCCCGGCCCCGGCAAATTTATATGGAGCGGTGACGCTTTGTCCAAATCCGCTCGACACGACGGCCGGCCCGTACGACGCCGACTGGAATGCGAGGACCGGGTATGCGCCGTGGTGGGCAACGCCGTACGCGAGCAACGCGTGCGATGATCTGTTTACGTCACAATTCGACGGCTGACTCGCGACGGAATGTAATCGGCGGTCTGCACGAGAGCGGATCAAACAGCCGATCGACGTGCGCTGCCTAGAAGTCGTAGCCGTCGATGTAGATGAAATCGTCCGGCGTACGCACGCAATCGTAAGTCACCGTCATCGGATCGCCTGCTTCGATGACTTCGAAATCGGTCGGCCGGATGCCGAACAGCGAGTGCGAATCGATGTTGACGTCGGCGTCGCCCCACTTGTGCGTCGTGAAATAGTCGGATTCGGCGCTGAGCGGGACGCCACCGCCATCCGAGAGGAACATCCCGTATTTCTGCAGTGAGCGCAGGATCGCGCGCACCGCGGGGTTGCTGCTGAAGCCGTTTACATCGAAAGTGGACTTCAGACGCAGTTGCGATCCGTACGGCACCGCATATTGGTCGCCGTCGGACGTAGCCGTCGTGCCGTGTGACGCCGGATGCACGTAGAGCGACGCCGCCATGCGGTTGTTGCCGAGGATGAATCGGATCGCGTGGCCGATGTCGCCGTTGGACTGTGCTGCAGCCCACACCTCGTCGGCATTCAACATCAGCGGCGCCATCGGAAAACCCGCTGCATCCGCGCTGGTGCAATGTTCACCGCGTCCGTAGCGTGGATAGACCTTGTCGAGGTCCCAGCTCAGGCCGCACAGCGCGTGCACGCCGGTCGCGTCGGCCTTGCTGACGTTATAGGCCTCGTAGAGGATGTGCGTGTCGTCATTGACCACGAGCAGATGGCAGTCGTCGTTCTTCGCGTTGCACGTGTAGGCCGGCGGCGAGGTGCCCTCGATGCCGCCACTGACCGGAACCGGGAAGAGGAATCCGCCCGCTTCGCAGTCCGGCAGGTAATAGCCGGAGTTCTGGACAATCGCCCGGGTCTGCGTCGACTGATTGGCATGCAGCACGTAGAACGAGATGTCGAGCTGGAAATCGAAGACACGCGTGTCGCCCCAGCAGCCGGAGCCGGTACCCGGCAAGTAGCACGCGCTGCCGCGGATGTTGCTCGAGAAGGCTTCGAGGTGCTGCATCATCGCCAGGGAATTCGCGTTCGCTGCAGCGCTGCTGACATCGCGATTCCATACCGCATTCGGTTGGGTGAAATGCGGCAGCTGCGCGGCAATCGCGGCGAGCGGAGCACCCGCGAGCACGGCGCATAACAGGATCACGAAACGACGGGGCGCCATGGCTTCATCTTCCCTGCAACAAGACCTGCCCCGATCATACGTCCACCGACGTGCACGCCACGTATGCGGCGGTCACACTTTTGCCCGCATCTCACCACACCAGGTCGGCGGGAACGTCGTCCTCGGGCGGCGCGTTCGGGTCGCACAACAGCACGAGCGCATCTTCCTGGATTGCCTTCGCCTGCACGGCAACCGCCTGGTCGACGA
>DATIEJ010000365.1:0-2816 GCA_035455825.1 Rhodanobacteraceae bacterium
GCGGCATCGCACACCGGTCGCTTCCTCGCTCGCGTATTGGGTGGCAACGGCAGCCGCAGCAAGCGCGAGGCGGCGTGAGCCGCTAATCGCACACGCGAATTCTTGCGCCCCTCCCCCTTGATGGGGGATGGGTTGGGGAGAGGGTGACGCCGGCGCAGCCGGCGCCTGCGGCGCCTCCCCCTCTCCCGCCGCGCTACGCGCGTCGACCTCTCCCACGAGGGGAGAGGTGAACAAGCAAGAACCACGATGCGGTAACCGGGCGACTCCAGATCGAAACCACTATCGAACTGCGCTGGCGCGATCTCGATGCGTTAAATCATGACAACAACGCCTCGTTCCTGGCGTTCTTCGAGGAAGCGCGACGGAAACGCCGTGCTGGTCCGGGTCGGTCCGGCCGGTGGCAAGCCGATCGGGCGGCCGGGGCGATATTGGTGTCAGTGACCGCTCGGCGCACCGTCGCCGACGATGAAGCTGGCATCGACGCCGTCGCTGTCGTTCGTATCGAAATGGATTTTTACCGCAGCCCCCGATGACAGCGATCGCGACGGGCGCATCAGCATCAAGTGCTTGCCGCCAGGAGCAAACACAACGCGCGCGCCAGGAGCCACCTCTACCGTATCGAGCGCTTGCATGCGTTCGACCCCATCGGCTTCGGTCGTTTCGTGAATCGATACCGCGGCGAAGTCCGGGCTGTGCGCGCCGTGGATGATGACGGGCGCATCGCCGCTGTTGCGCAGCACCGCGTAGCCGGCCAGCGCGACGGCACCGGGCGGTGGCGTGCGAACCCAGGACTGCTCGACTTTCAGTTTTCCGGCCGCGGCAACCGGACTAGCCAACCCCGCCGCTGCCAGCAGCAAACCGATGCATAGGATCGATCGAGCGCGCATGTCATCTCCGGTTGAGGTTTTGCCTCTATCATAGCCACCGACGCCTTAACGACACGGCACGGAACGCGGCCCATGGGCAAGATCCTTCATTTGGCACTCTTCGCTGTCGCCTGCGCCGGGAGCGCATTCGCCGCCGACCAGCCGGCGTCGCGCCACACGCTGAGCATCTACAGCGCCGCTGCGAACAACGGCGACAGTCTGTTTGCGCCAGGCGAACCGGAGCCCGGCACTCCGGGCGGCTACGCAATTGTGCGCGACCGCCGCCAGTTCGACCTCAAGGCCGGTTCGAATACGATCCAGGTAACCGACGTTGCCCGCTACCTCGACCCTGGCGCGTTGAGCGCGCGTGCGATCGGCGACGCCGACAGCGTCGAGATCATCAGCCAGCGCTTCGAAGATGAAACCCTTTCGCTCGACACGCTCGTGCAGGCGCACCTCGGCCATGCCGTTGAAGTCGGCGTAAGCAACGGCGCCTCGGCCGGCGTTTTCAGCGGCACCCTGTTGTCGAATTCCGGCGGCCTGACGATCCAGGGCGCGGACGGCCGCATCACGACGCTCACGGACTTCAATCGCGTGACCTTTCCGGACTTGCCGAAGGGCATCGCCGCGACCGCGTCGCTGCGTTGGGATATCGCCGCCAAGAAAGCCGGACCAGCGACGTTCGAAATCATCTACCCGACTCAGGGGCTTGCCTGGCGCGCCGAATACAGCGGCTGGCTCAGCAGCGGCAATTGCGCACTCGCGTTGTCGGGATGGGCGCAGATCGCCAATCGCAGCGGCACGGATTTCAAGGATGCGCGCGTCAAGCTGATTGCCGGCGAACCGCACCGGGCGGCGGCAGCGCCGGCACCGCGCGTCATGCGCGCCGGCGCCCCGATGGTCTCCAGCGCGCTGCAGGCCGGCGACAGCGGCAGTGCCGGCGATTATCACGAATACACGCTGAGCAATCCGGTTGACCTGGCCAACGGCACGCTGCTGCGCGCCGCGCTGTTTCCGGCGCAGACGATCGCGTGTCAACGCCAGTACGTCTTCGAAGGCTCGCGCTTGCGCGCCAACCCGGGCATGGCGCCGATCTCGGAGCGTGGCTATGGCAGCGGCGAATCGCCGCCGCCGATTCGATCGACGCTCTCTTTCAAGTCCGATCGCGCGATGCCGGCCGGGCGCCTGCGCATCCTTGAAACCGCCAGCGATGGCTCCGCGGAGTTCACCGGCGAAGACGATATCGGCCATACGCCGCGCGGCGAACCCGTGACGATGCAACTCGGCAACGCGTTCGACTTGCGCGGCGAGCGCAAGCAGACCGATTTCCAGATCGACAAGGACCACCGGACGCTGACCGAGACCTTTGCAATCAAGCTGACCAATGGCAGCGGCACCGCGCAGACCGCGAACGTGCGCGAACACCTGTACCGCTGGAACCAGTGGAGCATCACGCAATCGTCCGTCAAGTACGCCAAGCTCGACGCCGACACGGTGGATTTCGTGCTCGAGGTTCCGGCGAACGGGAATGCGCAGGTGACATACACGGTGCAGTATCAGTGGAGTGAATCGTTCAAATAAGGGCTGAGGGCTGAGAGAGAGCCAAGCCGCGACACCCGTGCTCTTTTCAGCCCTCAGCCCTCAGCCCTCAGCCCTCAGCCTCAGCCCTCAGCCTCAGCACGGAACCCAAATGCTCGACACCATCCGCCACGACGCCATCACCGAACTTCGCCTCGCGCGGCCGCCGGTCAATGCGCTGGATCCTGAACTCGTCGCACGGCTGCGCGCGGCGATCGAGTCGGCGCCTTCGAACGGCGCGCGCGGCATCGTGCTGTCGGGACGGCCGGGAATGTTCTCGGGCGGACTCGACGTGCCGGCACTGCTGCAGCTCGACCGCGGCACGCTGATGACTTTCCTGCGCGATTTCTTCGGCTTGTGCGGGCTGATTGC
>DATIEJ010000366.1:0-5487 GCA_035455825.1 Rhodanobacteraceae bacterium
TCGGGCGGGATCGGATCCGGGACGTGGTTGGAGATCGCCGGAATGGACTTCAGGTAGGCGAACATCGCCGAAAGATCCGCGTCGGTCGCCTTGCCGTAGTTCTGCCACGGCATCGGCGGCAGGATCTCGCGGCCGAGGCCACGCTCTCGTCCCGTACGCATCGTGGCGATAAACTCTTTCTCCGACCAGCCGCCGAGCCCCGTGTCCTTGTCCGGAGTGAGATTCTTCGTGAAGCTCACGCCCCAAGGGCCGGACCATGCCGTGAACGTATTGCCGACAACCGCCATCCACGGTCCGGGCGGCGGCGCCACGGCGGCCTGAATCACCATGCTCTGCGGATGCCCGGAGAGCATGCGGCTCATGTCCGGCTCGGGACCTTTGTCGCCCACCTTCCATGGCGTGTGGCAATCATTGCAGCCGCCGAACGTCACGAGGTAGCGGCCGCGTTCGACCTTAGCCTTGTCTCCAGCAGAGGCGGCATGCTCGGCGGCGGTTGCCATTGGCACAGCGAAAGCGAGCGCCATGGCGCAGGCGGAGAGGGCAGAGACAACGTAACGACGTTTCATGATTCATCCTCCAGGAAGGTTTCCGCTCGGCGGAGCGGAAGAAGTGACGTTTGTCGGGCTCGACTCGGTAACGGGCGATGCAATTAGCTCGCGTATCCAGCGGCTGAGCAGCGCAATCGCATTGGCATCGGCGAGGTGGCTGTCCATCGGCGGCATCTGCCGCACGTTGCCACGGTTCGAGACGCGCGCCATGACCAGGCTCGCATCGGGATTGCCGGGGACGATGTGAACGTCGATCGTCGTGCCGGTCGGATGGTAGTGGCTCGGACGTCCCACTGCGGTGGCGAGCGCCTCGGGCGTGCCGTCGGCGCGCACCACGAACGACAGGCCGAGATCGGCGATCAGGCTCTGCGAATTGTGGCAGTTCGAGCAGTTGGCATGCAGGTAGCCGAGCGCGGTGCGCTCGGTGGGCGTCGCGGCGCGCACGCGCGGCGCGTGCGCCGCGATCGCTTTCGGCAAGCCACGGATCCAGCCGCGACGCAGCAGCTCGTCGAGATCGAGCGAGCCAGCATCTGGCGTGATCGCGTGCAGGGCGTTGGGATCACGATCGCTCGAGAGCTGGAGCGCCGAGAAGCCGAGGATCGCGGCCAGCCCGCTCTCGTGGCAGGCCCGGCACTCGACGACTCCCGGCAAGTCGTATGGCACGCCGGGGCGGCTCTCGGCGACGCGTCGCGCTCCGGACTCGGGGACCAGTACTGCGTCGCTTTCGTCTTCGTTCCAGCGGTAGGTCGCGAACAGCCACTCGCCGTTCGCCTGGCGCTCGATAAGGCGCGTCTCCACACGGCGTCCGAAAGCGAACTCTTTCCAGAAGCGCGTGCCGACTGGGAAGACCCAAGCGTCGGGGTTGGTGGCGTCGATCCGGCTCTTCGGCGGCAGGCGGATCCAGCGCCGCTTCGACGCGCCGTCGGACCACAGCGCGTACTGCGGCGAGAACGGATGGACTTCAGGCGCCAGAGTCTTGGCGGCGAAGTCCGCGTAGAGGCCGGTGTCGGCGAGGTGCTGCGGTGCGCAGTCCGCCGTCGCAGGCGAGGCCATGAGCGCCGCGAGCAGGAGCAGGGCGGGCACGGAAGCGCAGAGCGAACGACGCCGAAAGCATCCCTTGCCGGCGGATGCGGCGAGAATCAGGCGTTCTCCCAAACGCGTGGCGCGATTGACGTCCAATCCGCCCCTCCGGGTTGCCGTCAGGCTGCAATGGTACCGGAGAAAACAGGGGTCAGAAAAGGAAAAAAGGCACGGAGGCAGTCAAGTCCGAGCCGTTTTCTTACAGTCGTGAGGTTGTCGTCCGATAGCGCGCGTGGGATGGATGCTTTCATGCTGCGGATACTGACGGATGACGCGCCATGCCTCGCAGGCCACGACTGGATCTCCCCAAAGTTCCGCTGCACATTTCGCTTGGCGCCGGGCTCACTGGAAGCCGTTCGAAAAAATGACGTCGTATTTCGCTGCATAGCGCAACGTCCCGAATTGCACGGTGTTCGTTCCGCTGGCGACATCATGAAGCTGTCCGGTGGCGATGAAGCTCGAGTCGCCGGTCCCGGCGCCGATCACGTCGAACCAGGTGAGGTCGCCCCAGCGGGTGCCGTTGTCGGCGCGCAACGCCTCGTGCTTGAGGAAGAAGCCATTGTGCTCGCCGTGAACAAGGAGGACGAACGGGTCGTAGAAGTACTGCTTCGTGTTGCCGTCGTCCAGGATCGTGCGGATATTGCCGACCAGTGCGACCGTGTCGCCCTCGACGGCAAGCCCGCCGGCCTCGAGGCAGCAGCCGAGATTCCACGCGCCCTGGTAGCCGAACGCCGTGTCGAGCGCGACGCTGCCCGTATCCGGCGCGGCGTTGAAGCGCTGGATGAGCGCGAATTCGCCGCCTCCAGAATTGCCGGACCATTTCGCATAGATCCGGTCGCTACCGGCGTCCGGTCCGGAATCAACGGCCAGTGCGGCGATCCTGGGCGGCAGGGTGGCGGCCATGCTGACGGCGAATCCGGACGGGAAGTAAACACCGCCAACGCCGAAGTCGGTCAGGGTGTTGCCGGTCTGCCCGTCGATGCCGACCAGGGCGGGGCGGAGGTCCGCGACGCCGTCGATCACGTTCTCCGCAGCGAGGTAGACGCGTGGCCTCGCCGTATCGGTCCCAACGATCGCGACATCCGTGGCGATACCCGAACATTGCGTGAGCTGCTGGCAGGCGATGTCGGGGAACGGAATGTCGTTGGCGCCGTTTGCGTACGGGCCGAAGCTGGTGTCGACCGACAGCGTGCCGTCGCTCGCGATCGCGAAACGCTTGATCGTGATGACCCGGCGTCCACCCCCGTTCGTGTAGGTGGCCACCGCGATCAGGCGGCGGTTGAACACGCCCGGGACGAACTGGTACGCATACGTCGCGATGCCGGCGCCGTATTCGCTGAGTGCCGTCGTGAAGGCGCCGTATTCGCCGATGAACTGCCCCGCGTCGCTGAACGCGACGATGCGCGAGTCGACATCGCCTCCGCCGAGCGACTTGTCCAGCTGCACGTAGATGCGGCTGCCGCTGACCGAGATGCCCGTGACGCGAATGAAATTGTCGACGCCGTTGTTCGGATACGAGATATAGCGGTTCAGGTACGACGCATAGGTTGGCGTGGGGTCGCTCCACGCGACGCGGCCGCCGGTCTGGTCATAGCGGACCAGCCCGAGGTTCCTGCCGGCGGACCCGTAGGCGATGGGCACCATGCCCGCGACGACCACGTCGCCGTTCGACAGCCGAGCGATACGTTGCGCCGCATAGTTGGACGACGCGGAGCCGGCGAAGCGGTCCTCGAGCGTGTAGCCGAAGTTGAAGCCCGGGTCGATCACCGGTGCGGCATATTGCGCGCCAGCGGTCGAGTGAATGAAGAGCGCGACGAGCAGCGCGGCATATCCAGCCGACATCAACCGGCCGCGGACGCCGGATGACTGTTGCGCAACGCCAAAATAAGTCGAAATCCGCATGCGCGTCTCCACCATGGTTCCCAATTCTCTCTACAGCAAACCGGTATGGAAATTACAAAGCTGCCCGCCAGCCGTAGGAATTTGCGGCAGATACCACCTAACTTTTAAAAAACGTGGCCAAAGTGCCTTATAAAAAAGCAGGCATCAGAGTGCACTTTCCAATCAAAGCAGCGCTCATAAGCGCAGATGGCCACTGGCTCCCAGTTCTGCCGGCCTTTTTTTCGTTGCGTTGGATTCGCAGCATTCTCTGGGTCTTGGCGGCCGCTAAAAGCCGTCGCGGAAGATCCAGTCGTTGATGCTGAACTTCTCGATCGAGTTGTAATTGATCGCATGCGCGTTGATGTCCGTCGGCGTCAGGGTGCCGTTGCCGGGAAATGCGCCGCTGGCCGATCCGCCGGTGTAGACGAGTTCATCCCCCGCCGTTTGCGCGCCGCCGTAGATGTTGACCGAGGCGACATCGGTCGGCACTGCGGAGATCACGAATTGATCGTCGCCGGCGTTGCCGTAAAAGTTGTTCACGCTCGCCGGGCCCAGGCCGGAGCCGGTGACATAGCAGTCGTTGTTGCCGCCGCCGAGGTCGATCTGGTTGATGAAACTTTTGCCGTTGACGTTGCGGTTCGAACTGGCGACATGCACCGCGTCGCTGCCGCTGCCGAGGTAGAGCCTGACCGAGCCCACGTCGTTGCTCGTCCAGCCGATGCGGCCGGGTGCGACGCCGGCAATTCCCGTATCCGTGTAGGCGACGCTGCGCCCGGTGGTGTCTGCCGAGTCGTCGATCCAGATCGACGTATAAGAACCTCCATTGTCGATCATCACGGGACTTGCGATCTGCTGGGCATTGCCACTGGCATCGCCAAGATAGACGGAGTCCAGGCCGTTCGTGCCGTGAATCGTGAGCGGATCGCCGCTGCCGCTGTAGACCGAATACACCTTCACGGTGTCCTGGCCGACGCCCATGTCGAGGGTGACCGAGCTGACGTCGTTCAGGGGCCACGTGATCGCGCCCGGCGAAATGCCGGTGACCCCCGACTTCGTATAAATGGCCGTGCGTCCGGTGGCATCGGCCGAATCGTCGATGATCAATGCCGTGCGACTGAGAAAGTTGCGCACGTCGACCGGCCCCAGGATGCCCTGAACGCTGCCGCCATTGCCGATCGTGACCTTGTCGTGGCCGTCGGTTCCCTGGATCGTCACCGCCGGGTCGGTCGACAGCACGTTGACCGTGTCGGCGCCGGTTCCCATACCCAGCGTGATCGTGCCGATATCGGGGGCAGTCCAGTTGATCGCAGCCGGCGCGATGCCGGTGACGCTGGAATCCGTGAGCGTGGCCAAACGCGCGGTGGCATCGGCGGAATCGTCGATGAGGATATTGGTGTAGTTGGAGTAGTTGTCGATCGTGACCGCACCGTGGATTCCCTGGGCACTGCCGGCGTTGCCGATATCGACGGCGTCGAGGCCGTTCGTGCCGTGGATCGTCAGCGGAGCAAAGGTCGATGTCACATTCACCGTGTCCGCGCCTGTCCCAGCGTAAAGCGTGACTGCGGAAATGTCGTATTCGGACCAATCGATGTTCGCTGGCGCGAGGCCGCTGACGCTGGTTTTCGTATACGAGACGGTGCGCCCGGTGGCGTCGCTCCAGTCGTGGAAATTCAGTGTGGTGTAACAGCCGATGCACGGGCTGGAGACGTGCACGGGCCCGTAGATCGCTCGCGCACTGCCGGTGCTGGCGTTGCCGATATCGACCTCATTGTCGCCGTGGCCGACCACGGTAAGGGTGTCGTAGCCGTAGACTGACCAGACGTTCACCGTGTTCATGCCGGTACCGGTATGGATGGTCAGATTGGCGGTACCGTTGTTGGTGAACACCATCTGGCCGACCGCCGTTCGATAAGGACTGGCACCGTCATTGACAATCCAGTTGCTGGTCAAGCTGCTCACTGACGCATCGAAGATGATA